>JBLFZA010000001.1:0-54779 GCA_047610025.1 Bradymonadia bacterium
CGCGCGGTGTACTGCAGGAACGTGATCAGCACCCCAACACTGACGAGCCCAGCTTGTGCGCGATCGTAGGCGAGCATGAGCACGCCAGCCGTCGCGAGAGCGGAGGTCATCATCATCACGGGACGGAGAATACCCCACGCCTGAATGACGCTGCGCGTCGCGCTCTGGTGCGCCATTGTGAGTGCTTCGAACTCGGCCGCTCGGCGGGGCTCGCGCCGGTAGATGTGGTTCTCACGCATGCCGGCTATGTTCTCGGCCCACCACGCATTCATGCGGCTTTGCGCCGCAGCCGAGGTGCGAAGGCCGGGCCGACCGAAGTGGCGATAGCCGAGAGCTGCCCCGATGAGGATCGGCATAGCCGAGGCGAGCACGAGGGTCAGCCACGGATCGAGCGCGAACATCACGGCGAAGAGCACACCGAGGAACGCGATGTCTCGTACGCCTTGCGCAAATGCGTCGGCGAAGAGCTCGGAGAGGCTTTGAATGTCAAACGTCGTGCGGTTGACGAGCCGCCCAATCGGGTTCTTGTGAATGAACCCCATGTCCATGCGCGTGATGTGATTGAAGACCTCCTTACGCAGATCGTGAACGACGTGTTGGCCGAGCCGCTGCATCAGGTAGGTCGTCGTGACGGCGACCACCCAGCGAAAAAGCCAAACGCATCCGACCGCTAGGCCAAGAACGATAATCACCCGCGCGGGCTCGACGGTGTTCGTCGCATCGAGCACCCACTGCGCTCCTCGGTCGAGTAGTCCGCCTTGTCTCTGCCTGCCGGCGATTGCATCGAGCGCATAGCCGACCGTGAAGGCTGGGAGCGTCATCGCGAAGGCCTCGACGAGCGCGAGCAGTACGGCGCTCGTGGCCTCTAGTCGGTGGGGTCTGAGGTAGCTGAGCAAGCGCCAGAGCATCGCCGTGTCGAGCGACTCGCTCGCGATGCGCTCCTCTTCGAGCATTTGGCGCAGGATGGGATCGGCGGCCACCGCGGCGGCCTCACGCTCCACCCGGCTGAGCTTGTGCGATGGAGGTGTTGGAGGGCTGCTCATGGGCGAACCTCGCCGTGCGTATCCGTGCCCGCGTCGTTGTCCGCGTCGTTGTCCGCGTCTTGGCGGCCTTGCTCTTCCGCGAGGGCCGCGTAGCTGCCGCCGAACGCGATGAGTTCTTGGTGGGTGCCGGACTCCATGATTTGTCCCGCGTCGAGCACAATCACCCGGTCGCACCCTTGCACCGCGCAGACCCGATGGGAGATGATGATGCCCGTTCGGCCCGCGAACATCTCGCGGAGAGAGGCGAGAATCGCCTCTTCCGTCTTCGCATCGACAGCGCTCAAGCAGTCGTCCAAGATCAGCACCCTCGGGTCCGTCGCCAAGGTTCGTGCGATCGCGAGTCTCTGCCGTTGCCCACCGGAGAGGTTCACGCCGCGTTCGCCGAGCATGGTGTCGTACCCATCAGACAGCTCGAGCAGCTCATCGTGAAGCTGAGATTGTCGGGCGAACGCGTGGACCTGTTCAAGAGAGACGTTTCGCCCAACGGCGATGTTTCGCGCGACGGTGTCGCTGAACAAGAAGGTGTCTTGTGGCGCCAGGACCACGGTCTCTCGGATGGACCCCAGTCGCGCGTCGCGTACGTCGATACCGTCGATGAACACCGTGCCGCGAGGTGGGTTGTAGAGTCGCACCAAAAGCGACGCCAGAGTGGACTTTCCGCCCGCGACGGGGCCGATAATCCCGAGCGTCTCACCCGGTTGTAGGGCTAAGGTCACACCGCTCAGCGCGGGGCTCTCTGCGCCGGGATAGGTGAAGTGGATGTCTCTCAGTTCTATGGCCCCCACTCCGGGGAGGTCCACCGCGCCAGCGTCGTCGAAAACCGTCTCTGGCGTCGCCAACAGCGTGTCAATGCGGCGAAGAGAGGCTCGGCCTCGCTGGAAGAGGCTAACCGACCAGCCGAAGCCCATCATCGGGCCAGAGAGGTAGTCGACGAGGAAGAGGAACGCGACGAAGGTGCCCACAGAGATTTCGCCCCGGACGACGCTTAGGCCACCAAAGATGAGCACCAAGACGGTGGACATGCCGAGCATGAGATTCAGCGTCGGCATCAGCAGTGAGCGAATCTTCGCGAGCTCCAGGTTGATCTGCAAATGCTGCTGCGAGCGGGCATCAAAGCGTCGCCGATCGTGGTCTTCGCGCGCGTAGCCCTGCAGAATTCTCAGACCGGCGTAACTCTCCCGCACCCGCTCTGTGAGGGACGCGAGGTCGTCTTGCACCGCACCGAAGCGCTTGTACTCATGGTGCGACAGCCAGTTCGTGACGATCGCAATGATAGGTAGCGGTATCATCGCGATGAGCGTGAGCTGCCACGACAACGAGAGCAGCACGAGGATGACCAAGGTGGCGATCATGAGGGTGTCGGAGCCGACCAGAACACCGGGGCCCAGCATCATCCGGGTCGCCTGAATGTCGCTGGTCGCGTGCGACATCAGATCGCCGCTGCGGGCTTTGTCGTAGAATGGCTGAGCGAGGCGGAGGAACTTCGCTGTCATTGTGTTGCGAAGGCCTTGCCCAATCTGATGCGAGGGTACGGCGACGTTCATCAGCATGGGGTAGCGCCCGGCGTTTGAAAGCAGGTGCAGCGCTAGGTAGGCGACGATGGCTGAGATCATCGTGAACGCGGCCGCGTCGAGCCCAACGAGGCGCATTAGCAGCGGCGTCTCGGGGGCGGGTCCGCCTAACGCGGTAGCCGTGAGGTCTACGGCGACGGCAAGAAACACCGGCGAGAGCGCATCGCATGCGTTCACGATGAAGAGCGCGGCCAACCCTCGAAGGTAGCGACTACGTTCGGGCCGAATGAGCTCGCGGATGCGGCTCGCATCCTTCCGAAGACTCATAAGCTAGGGCCGTCCCGTCTGGTTCCACTTCCGGACCTCAAGACGCGACGCGCGCCGAACAGCGGCCGCTTCGTAGCGATGATTGTCCCTCGGGTCAGAGCCTGGGGAGAACGTCGGCACCGCGCGTGGGCGCCCGGAGCCATCGACGGCGACGAAGGTGAAGTAGGCTGTGCAGCAGTGGTCGCGCGTGCCGGTTGTCAGGTCTTCGCTCTCCACGCGCACGCCTACCTCCATTGAGGTGCGCCACGCGCGATTCACCTGCGAACGAAGCACAACGACCATTCCCTGGCGTACCGGCCGAAGGAAATCGAGTTGGTCCATCGAGGCGGTCACGGCTTCGCCTCGGCAGAAGCGCTGAGCGGCGACGGCGGCGCAAATGTCGGCCCACGCCGCGATTTGCCCGCCGAACGCAGTACCGAGCGCGTTCGTATGGCTCGGCAGCACGATTTGCGTCATCTCGACGCGGGTCTGTTCGATAGGGACGGTCGTCATAGCAAAGCGTCTCACGGGCTGTGGCAGGTGTTCTGAACACGTTGTGCACGCACTTGCAACCGAGGAGCACGGTTCCCAACGCGCGTCGATGAGGCGCGTGAGGGGCGCCGATTCACGGGGGGACACCTGCGCACAAGCTATACGGGTTTCGCGTCCTCGGATGCCGCGTGCTAGACTCTCGCACTCCATTGTCCCCCCGCTGCAGAGACTCACGATGAGTGACGAGATCCCTCATTTTCTCGCGAACACTGAGTTGTTTGCGCACGTGCCGATTGAGATGCTGGAGAAGATTGCGCCTGCGTGTCAGGTGCAGCGCTTCTTCCAGAACGTGATTGTGTTCGAGCAGAACACCGTCGCTGAGCATCTCTATCTGGTCTACAGCGGCTCGGTTGCGCTTCGGCGTCGCGACTCGTTGACCGGCATGGAGTTTCTGCTCGCGCTCTACGGCGCCGGTAAGAGTTTTGGTGAGGAGGGCGTCATCACGGATTCTCCCTACCCATTCTCCGCTCAGGCGACGGAGGAGACTCATCTGCTGGCGATTCACAAGAACGACGTGCGCAAGATGATGCAGACGTTGCCCCAAGTGAGCATCGCCAGCGCTCAAATCATGGCGCGTCGGACCAACCGTTTTGTGGCGGAGAAGGGTGTTCGATACATCTCGCTTGGCAAGTTGAACGTGGATCCGGAGGTGCTCAAGCTGCTGCCGGAGCGCTTGATTCGAGAGCATAAGCTGCTGCCCGTCGCGCAGCGCGGCAAGACACTCACCGTCGCGATGGTCGATCCCCACAACCTCGTCGCGTACGATGAGGTGCAGCGGGCCGCTCGTGAAATGTACATCGAGCCGGTCGGAATCGCCGAGTCAGACTTCGAGAAGTTCATTCGCGTGAGCCTATCCGGCGAAGCGGTGAGCGAGGGAGAGCATGTTTTAGCGGCGCTGCCACAGCGAAACTACAACATGCGGTTTGTTCAAGAAGGCGCTGAAAATATTTCAGAAGCTGAGCGCACGGCGCAGGTCCGTGGTGACGAGGTTATCCAGATCCTGAACCAAGTGTTCGGGGACGCGTTGCTGCTTGACGCCAGTGACATCCACATGGAGCCCCATCCCGAAGAAGTCGTCGTACGGTATCGCATCGACGGCAAACTGATGCGGAGGGCGGAGACCATTCCAGCGCGTTTTCACAACGCGTTGGTCAGCCGAGTAAAGGCGCTCGCGAGCATGGACATCACTGAGCGTCGTCGCCCTGCGGATGGTCGCTTGGGGATCATGTTTAACAACAACGAAGTGTCCCTTCGTTTATCGACCGTGCCGACGCGCTTTGGGGAGAACCTGGTCGTCCGAGTGCTCGATCGTTCGAACGCGTTGATGAGTCTCGACCGCATCGTGCTCGTGCCGGGCGTGCGCGAGATGATTCGCAACCTCATCTTCCAGCCTCACGGCATCGTCCTCGTTACGGGGCCAACCGGTTCGGGCAAGACGACGACGATGTACTCCGCAATCCTCGAGCGGAAGGATGAGGGCGTGAATATTGTCACAATCGAAGACCCAATTGAGTATACAATTCCGGGAATTACGCAGGTGCAGTTCAACGATAATGTTGGATTGGACTATGCCAACGCGGTCCGCTCCTTCCTGCGACAAGACACCGACATCATGCTCATCGGCGAGACCCGCGATGCGCGAACTGCCCACAACGCGATGCAGGCCGCGCTCTCCGGGCACCTCGTCGTCACTTCGCTGCATACCAACTCAGCGCTCGGTTCGATTTATCGCCTGAAGGAGATGGGCATCGAGCAGTTCCTGCTCGCGAACGCGCTATCGGGCGTCATCGCGCAGCGACTGGTGAGAACCGTCTGCCCCGATTGTCGCGAACCCGCACAGTACAGTCCGGTGATTCTTGGTAAGATTTACCATGAGGGTGAAGAGGTTCCGCAGCTCTATCAGGGCGCTGGCTGCGCTCGCTGCAACGACACCGGCTACCGGGGCCGAACGGCGATGATTGAGATTCTGCAAATCACCGAAGAGCTCCGCACCGAAATCGCAGCGGGCGCGAGCATGGCGGATCTCCGCGCGGTGGCCAATCGTGGAGGTATGGTGACATTCCGCGATTACGCACGCTTCTTACTCAGTCGTGGCTTGACGACGCCTCATGAGGTGCTCCGTGTGCTCTTTATCGAGCAGGACGTCGCGAGCATTGAGGCGGCCAGTCAGAAGTGCGGTTCGTGTGGGCACATCAGCTCCCGCGGGAACAAGTTCTGCGAAGAGTGTGGTCACAGCCTCGAAGACGAGGCCTAGCGATCGCTAGTTCGGGCCCGTCGCCGGTTCCGCTGGCGGCGGTGTGCGGACGCCCCACAAGAGCCAAAATCCAAGCGCGCATCCGACAAGGCCTGCCAACGCGGTGATGGCGACTGTGGCTGGCGCGATGTCTGCGGAGACGGCGTCAGCACCTGCGAAGAAGATGAGGGCCACCGCGATGCCATTGTTGATCGCGTGGAAGAGCACGCTCGTCCAGATGCTGCGCGTTCGCCAAGCAAGCACACCCATAACAATGCCCAACATCGCCGTGCCGGCGAAACGGTAGATCGAGAGGTGAAACGCGCCGAAGGCAATCGCGGTCGCCGCGACACATACGGTCGGAGAAACACGATCTCGCAGCGACGTGAAGAGATACCCGCGGAATATCGCCTCTTCACATATCGCTGGTGAGACACTGAAAAGCAGAACGAGCAGAATCCAGTCGATGGCGGAATCAGGCGTGCCGAAAAACTGTGCCATCTCTTCGGCCATACCGTCGGGAGTCGGCAGCACGACTTCGACGAGCGTGTTGACGCCATTGACGACCCAGAGGGCGGACACTCCGAGCAAGACCGTCGCGAAGAGCGCTCGGGGAGAGGGGGCGCGCAGCTGAAAGGTGTGCCGCATGTCGACCTTGCTGTACCAAGCGAGGAAGAGCGTGGGTGCCAGCAGCGCGATCCAGAGCGTCGCCGCGAGTCCTATCTGCGGACTCATGCGCTGCCAGGTGGCGCCGACGTAGAAGAGCAGCAGAAATGTGATCGCCCCCCAAGCGAGGCCGGCGCTCATCGAAGGCACACTGGTGCGCGCGATCTCGGAGCGTTTGGGGAACACCGTGAGCGAGGCCCGCTCGCCGAAGATGACGCTCTCTTGTCCGAAGAGTCGGGCCGCCATCAGCAGGGCGAGCGCCGTCCAAACGAGTGACGCAATCGTCGTTGTCACCAGCGGGCCAATCGAGACACCATCGAGCAGGAGCGATTTCATCAAGACGACCGCTCCGACCCCCGGAATCGTCCCGAGAATTGTTGAGTACTCGACTCCCGGGAGCTGCGCCAAAACGCCTGGGACGATGCACAGAAGGTAGACCGGCGTGATGTACGTCTGTGCTTCTTTGAACGAACGAGCCAGTACGGCGACGGCCAAGAGAACCGCAGAGAAAAGTAATGAAATCAGAAAGATGTTCCACATCAGTGCAAGTACTAGTGGAAAGCTCAAAGCGAGGTCGAATTCCGACGCAAGGTCGCCAGCGAGGTTCAGGCCTTGGCCAATCACCAGCACGATGCTCACCAGGTTTGCGAACCCCGAAATCATCGCGATGCACACGACAGCGAGGTACTTGCCCGCTACGATCTCTGACTCCGCAATCGGCGCGGTGAACAGCGTCTGAATGCTCCCGCGTTCCTTCTCGCCGGCGGTCAGATCGATCGCCGGGTAGTAGGCCCCGAGCAGTACGGTGACGATTACGAAGAGAGGGAGAATTGCGCCGAGGAGGTAGCCGCCTTGCTGTTGCTCACTGCTGTGGTTGACCAGCTGCGGCTGGATCGGCTCAACGAAGCTCTCGGAGAGGCCCTGCATAAGGAGCCGACGAGTCAACTCCGTTTGAGTGAGTTCGGTCAGCGCGGTCTCAATGCGGTCCATCGCCTGCCGGCTCTCTTCGCTGATGCTTTGGAAGTGCAGCGAGACGGGAAAGGTCTGGGTGATAGACGGGACGGATGGCCAGGAGCGCGCGTCGATGATGAGGTCGACGCGATGGGCAAAGGGGTCGCCGACGTCGTCCCCGCTCCCCTCGAGCATGGCGTCACCCTGAGGAAGGTCGACGAGCATCACCATCTCGGCGTCCACGAGCGCCACGCGGAGCGGATGGTCGGCGGCTGCGCCAATGAGGGCGACCGCGGATGGTTGCTCTTCGAGCTGTTCCATCTGCACCGATGTCGCTTGGGACACGAGCAGCAGCAGCGCGGGGTAAAGCAGAATGGGAAGCGCGACCATGAGGAAGAGAGTCCGGCGATCGCGCAGCGACTCTTTCAACTCCTTCTTGGTGATAATCCAAGCCGTTGAGAACTTCATGTGGCCCTCTCCTTGTCATCTCGTTGCACGAGGTCGAGGAACGCGCGCGAAAGGCTCGAGGCACCGGCCGCGGATTTCAGGTCATCCACGGACCCGCGTGCGATGACGACACCGCGGTTGATGAGTACGACGCGGTCGCAGATGAGCTCCACCTCGCCCATGATGTGGGTGCTGAACAGGACCGCGTGGCCTTGGTCCGCGAGGGACCGCATTTGGTCCAGGATGAACTGGCTTGAGACGAGATCCAGCCCGGACGTCGGCTCGTCGAGCACCACGACCGGCGGATTGTGAAGCAGCGTTCTCGCCAAGCTGACGCGTTGCTTCTGCCCGGTAGAGAGGTTGCCGCAGAGTCGGTCATCAAACTCGTCGATGCCGAATTGAGCGACGAGCGTGCGAATCCGTTCATCTAGTGTTAGTTTTGGGATGTGGTGTAGCTGTCCAAAATAACGAAGGAATTCGGTCGGAGTTAGCCGGCCATAGATGCCGGTGTCGCCCGTTTGGTATCCGAGTGAAGCCCGAACCTTGAGAGGCTCTTCAACGGCGTCGTGACCCGCGACGCTGACCCGACCACGGTCCGGAGCGATCAGAGTGGCGAGCATCCGCAGTGTGGTGGTCTTGCCTGCGCCGTTTGGTCCAAGAAGCCCAACGACCTCTCCCTGGTTCACCTGGAAACTGATTCCGTCGACCGCGCGAACGCTGCCGTAGTGCCGCACCACGTCGTGAACCTCGATTGTCGGCTTCGTCATCGCGATACTCCTACTGGGGAGTAACGGTTTTGGCGCGCTCGCGCCGACGACGCAATAGCCTTGGCAGAGCAGCCCTCGCGCAGAGCCGGGCTTGCGTCACCGAACGAGGGTCTCTGTGTTGCGACATTGGATTCAACGTGTGCTGCTCTCCGGCTGGCTCGCGCTCGCGCTGCTGTCATTGCTTGTCGTCTCGCAGTTCAGCCGGGCGTACGCGGAGCAGCAACGCTCGGTCATCGCAACCGATAGCGCCGCAGCGATTCAAACGTCCGCCGACTCCATGTCGAATGGGCTCGCGCATGCGAGGCGACTCACCGCCGACGCGGCAACGATACTTGGTGGCGTGAGGGCGGGAGACCTTGCAGCGGACGGGCTAGAATCACTCCTGGTGGCGCTGCCAGGGGGCAGGTGCGCTGCAATCTGGGATATCGGTCTCTCGCGGGATGCCATTGTCGGCGATTGCACGTCGGCGAGCCTCGTCTGGTCGCGGACAGGCGACCGGCTGACCACGCCTGAGCGAGGCGTGGTCAGCGCCGACGGAGAGGCGCTCGTGCTCTTGGCCTCGGCATTGGATGACCAACGCACGCTTCTCGTCGCGCTCGATGTGTCCGCGTTGGCGGACGAGACTGTTTACGTGACGCACTTCAACGGTCACCGCTTCGCCGTTCTGCTCGGCGATCGCGCCGTTTGGCGAAGTAGTCGTGCAGAGACGAACATCCCGGACCGCGCTGTTACAACGGCTCTCACTGGCACCGAGTCTTCTCTGATGCTCGCCTCGTGGCCCCGGCTGCAGGTCATCTCAGCCGTTGTGAATCGGCCGGTTGGTGTGATTTGGCTCGGCGGTGGCACGCTCGCGGCGTTGCTCGGCGGTCTCGTCTTCGCCGCCCAACGTGCGGCTGAAGCTGAGGCCCGCGCGAAGTCGGAGATATTGATACGGAAGGAGCAGGACGAAGAACTTGAGACGCTCAATCGTGAGTTGGAGGAGCGCGTGGCGTCCCGCACCTTCGAGCTTGAGCGCTCCAACCAGGATCTTGAACAGCTCGCCTACGTAGCGTCGCACGATCTGCAGGAGCCGTTGCGAATGGTGGTCAGTTACCTGCAATTGCTGGATGAAGAGGCCGAGGCAAAGCTCAGTGAGAGGGAGCGAGAGTACGTGCATTTCGCCATTGACGGTGCTCGCCGGCTCCGCGTTTTGGTGCGCGGGTTGCTGCAGTATTCGCGAGTGGGATCGCACGGCGCGGAGTTTGAGTGGCTCGCGCTTGAGGACGTCGTACAGGACGCCCTGAACGGGCTGGCGCTGCAGGTGCGAGAGCGAGGCGCGGAGGTGCGTTACAGCCCGCTTCCCCGCATCTTTGGCGACCCTACACAGCTTGTGATGGTGTTCCGAAACCTGATCGCGAATAGCGTCAAGTACAGTGAGGGTGAGCCGAACATCTGGATCTCGGCCGAAGAGACGCGAGTCAACTACACGTTCCGAGTGCGCGATGACGGGATCGGCATTCCCGAGGAGCACCGTAAGAAGGTGTTTCGCTTGTTCCAGCGACTTCACACGCGAGAGCGCTATCCGGGGACAGGGATCGGCCTCGCGTTGGTGAAACGCATCGTAGACCGACACAACGGCACGATTCGGATTGAGTCCCCTAGCACCGGATGCGGAACGTGCGTGGTCTTCGCACTGCCGCGCGGCGTTGTTCACCCCTTCGACACCGCCGCGGCGATCGCGCGCGAGAACGCGGCGATGGACGCGTAGCGGTCTGCGGGAGATTTCTGCAGCGCGACGGCGATGGCATCGCTCAGCGCCGGCGAGATCAATGGGTTGAGGCTTCTCGCTGACGGCGCCTCTTTCTTCAGGTGCGCGGTCATGAGCGAGAACTCCTTGTCAGCCTCGAAGGGCGGTCGCCGCGTCAGCGCTGCGTAGAGCGTGCACGCGAAACCGTACACATCAGCTTCTGGGCCGACGTTGGAGGCGTCTGTGAGTTGCTCTGGCGCCATGTAGTGCAGCGAACCGATCATCGCTCCCTCCTGTGTGAGCGTCGATGCGCCCAGATTTGCGACGCCGAAGTCGCCGAGTTTTGCGTGCATGGCACCGCTCGGGCCGCGGGAGATCAGGATATTCTCAGGCTTGATGTCGCGGTGAACGATGCCCTCGGAGTGAACGTAAGTGAGCGCGTGACAGATCGGCGCGAGCAGCGCGACAACCTCTGCGGGGGTGCGCGGCGCGTCCGATGCCGTCATCAAGGTTGCTAGCGTCGTGCCCCGAACGAACTCCATCACGAGTGTTGCAGGTGGGGCTTCCACAACCTCCAAGACTTTCAGCAGATGCGGGTGGCGCAATGTCATCTGCGCCCGGCCTTCATCGAGAAAGCGCTGCCTTCGATCGAGCTGGCGCTCCACCCAGCCATGAATGATCTTCAGAGCCACAGTCGCGCCAGTCGTCGTGTCGAGCGCGCGGTAGACGGCCCCTGCGCTGCCAGCGTCGAGCAGCGCGACGACGTTGAAGCGGTCGTGGGCAATCTCCCCGACCCGCGACGTCGCGTTCGCTCGTCGGGCTTCTACGGCGCGCGTGACGGTTCCTGAACCGCAGCTCGGGCAGATCGCCGCGGAGCTCCCCATCAAAGCGCCACACGGGGCACATCGCGTTTCTTGGCGGAGCTGGTCGTTCACCTGGGCTGCCGCGCTGGCTCTCTCGACGGCGTGACGGATCGTGCGGCCAAGTCGCTTCGGGGAGATGTCATCCTTCGTCAGGTAGTCTTGGGCTCCTTCACCCATCGCCTCAATTCCGACTTGGTCGTCATCCAAGCCGGTGAGGACAATAACCGCGGCTTCACAGACGGTCCTCACCAGTTCGATGCCTTCACCGTCTGGAAGGTGGAGGTCGAGCAGGACGGCAGCGAACGGCCGCGCGCGGAGTGCAGCTAAGCCGTCCTCCAACGTCCCGGCAAACGTCGGCTCAAACTCGAAGGAGGCGCGCTCGAGGTGCAGCCCAGCGAGTCTCGCATCGCCCAGGTTGTCTTCTATAACGAGAACTCGAATGCTCACCGAGTTTCCAATCTGGCAGATTTCGGGAGCCGGCACTCTTGCGCATCCGCTTTCTCTCGGCCACACATCCAGGGTGAAACACATGACATTGAGTCCGAGTGCGAATCCTCCTGGTTGAAGACAGTCTAGCCGACGCGCAGCTATTCGAGCGCGCCCTCGAGCGGACGACACAGCTATCCGCTGTGACCCACGTGGAGAGCGGTGAGGCGGCTCTGAATGCGCTCGATGCTCATCCGTTTCAGATGATGGTGCTCGACCTGAATCTGCCCGGTAGCAGTGGGTTTGACGTGCTCCGCCGACTTCGCGCGTCTGAAGACGAGGCGCTGCGTGCGATGCCGGTGACGGTGCTGACGACAACTCGTGCGATCGCGGACCATCGACGAGCGTACGCCTGCGGCGCGAACGTCGTGCTGACGAAGCCGGAAGACTGGCAGGAGTTCTGTGCGCAGATTAGCGCGTGGGCCAGCTTCTGGACCTCGACGGCCGCACTGGTGGGTCGCTAGCGCGTGGAGGAGCAGCCACCGGTCGAGGGCGCAACGGGTCGCGGTGTGCCGCCGACGCCAGGAGAGTCGTGGACCGCCTACTTGAAGCGTGCGCCCGGACCGGGCCTCGAGGAGTTCGTTGGCCGCGAGTCTCTTCGAGCGCTGGCGGTTTTGCACGCGGCCGGTCAGGTTGTGGACGGCGAAGTGGGCGAGAGGATTCGCTGGGTGTCACAGGACGACGGAGACAGGTGGCGCGCCAAGGGGCGCACGCCAGAGGATGAAAAGTCGGACACACTGCGGCGCGCTGATCTCCTGAATTGGGCGATCGCCTGCC
Source organism: Bradymonadia bacterium (assembly GCA_047610025.1). Taxonomy (GTDB): domain Bacteria; phylum Myxococcota_A; class Bradymonadia; order REDH01; family REDH01; genus JBLFZA01. Next base: position 12,329 of record JBLFZA010000001.1, read on the forward strand.
ATCGCAGCATTGGACACTCCGTGGAGAGTGCGCTTCGGTCGAGGCGGGGTGGGAGCGGCGATGCGGTGTTACGTCTGCGCCTGCAGCGCCTGCTACCCGACGAGCCTCCCGAGTGGACTTCAGCCTTCTCACGAGCCGTCTTGGCCGCAGTACGTGGCACCGCTTCGAGCGCAGCACCGCTGTACGGCGTACTCATGTTCGAAGGGGAGGAAGCGCCCGTATGGGAGTGGGGCACGTGGGCGGCATGGCAGGATATGCAAACCGGCGCTGGCGCGAGCGCGTCGCCCCTCCGATCGAGCCTCCCGCGGCTCCGTCGGGCCACTGTCGCGATTTTACTCGTCGCGATCACGTCCGCATTGCTGGGCCTGACGGCGCAGTGGCTCGGCAAATGGCGACCGCCACTATGTGACGCCGACTCGGAGTGCGGCGCGGATTTGTGCACCGACGGCGTCTGCACCCCAGCAGGATTCGTCTACATTCCATCCACGTCATTGGTTGTTGGGTCGCCACCCGGCGAACCCGGTCGTGAGCCGAGGGTTGAGGGTCAGTTTTCGGCGACGATCACTCGAGGCTACTACTTGCAAGCGACGGAGGTCACTCAGGGGGACTGGGAGCGATTCACCGGGTCGCGGCCCTCATATTTCGCCAGTTGTGGCCAGCGGTGTCCGGTCGACAGCGTGAATTGGTACGAGGCTGTGGCTTTCGCCAATGCCCGCTCGCGAGTGGAGGGGTTGACCCAGTGCTACGTCGCCCATCGCTGCCGGGGAGAGCTTGGAAGCGGCTGCGAAAGCACGGAGCCACGCCTGGAGCACGGCTGCGGTGGAGACTACCATTGCGAACGGGTGGAGTTCGTTGGTTTGGAGTGCAATGGCTACCGGCTGCCAACCGAAGTTGAATGGGAGAATGGAGCGCGCGCCGGGACGATGACGGCGACCTGGTGGGGGCCGCTCGAGGTCAATGAGAGAGGGACTGTGCAGGGGTCGAGCTTTGAAGGTCGCGCACGTGTCGCCGGCACCGACGTCGTTCGGAGGAGTGATCTCGCGGAGGCTTGGCCTTGCGCGCTGGCGCAAAACGAGACGTGCGGCCCGGGCGACGTTGCGACGCTCGACCCCAACCAGTGGGGGTTACACGACATGCTCGGTGGCGTTTCAGAGTGGACCCATGATGCGTGGGTCGGCTACCCTAGCGAAGCCGTAGTCGACCGGGTTGCTGACGATGAAGAGGCGACGAGCCGCCTCGTTCGAGGCGGCGCTTGGTATCATACCCCGGACACGGCGAGGGCGGCCCAGCGCCGTCGGCCGTCGGCGAGAACGCGTTGGTACGACGTCGGCTTTCGCCTCGCGAGAACCGCAATTCTGTCGAGTGAACTATGAAACGCACCCTGCTCATCGCGGCGACACTCGCCACCTGCTTGTTTACCGCTCCGCCTCACGCGGCGGCGCAGTACCTGACAGGAGACCGCTCGGCCGCAATCGCGGGTGGGGCGGACCCGGATTTTTGGGACTATCAGGACGCGCCAAGAACCCACGATCGGGGGCTGCTCCTGCGCGCCTCTTTCGGGCCTTCGTTCATCACGACCCGCTCCTACGTTGACCAAGACACGCGCTTGATTCTGTCCGGTGGCGCGCTGGCAGGGCAATTGACGGTCGGAGGCATCGTCGCGCCGGACGTCGCCGTTCACCTGTCAGGCTCGATTCAGCTCGCGCTCTCCCCGGCCGTCTACATTGGTGGAGAGGCGCTCGAGGCGGAATCGGCAGGGCTCAAGGTCTGGGGGATAGCGCCAGGTTTGACTCTCTACCTGCCAAACGATGTGTTCTTTTCGCCTTCTTTTGGCGTCGCGATTCTTGCTGTTCGCTTCGACGAGCAGGAGCTGGGACAACCGGATCCCTTGCTCGGTTTTTACGTCGACATCTCCGCTGGCAAGGAGTGGTGGATTGCCGACAAATTCTCCACAGGTGTCGCCGCGCAGCTGACCGTGCATAACGCCCCAAGCAACCTGTCGGCACCCTTTGGCGGCCTGTCGTTTGGGGTTAACTGGACGTCGACCTTTAACTAGGTTCCGCCTCAGCAGACGTTCCTGACACGCGGCCCAGCCAATCGCGGGCGCGGCCTCCTAGCAGCGGGCGGCTAGGCGGCGGTGAGCTCGACGAGCTGCCGCTGTGCCGAGGCGGGCAGGGCGACGAATTGGATACCCATTCCCACGCGGTCCACGCCGTGGTGCACGCGAGCAACACGGCCGCGCGCCGCAACGGCCGTGCCGTCGACCGAGATCTCACAGACGAACTCTGACCCCTCCGGCACGAAGGCCGGCGTGTACACGAAGAGCCCGGTCAAGCTCAGGTCGCGGCAGCGAACCGAGACCGAGCCGCGTCCTTCGGGATCTCGCAGAACGACGTCCGCTTCAAGCACACGTCGACGGGCGAGACGGATTCCTTCTTCTTTCGTAGTCATGGGGCGTCGCGCGGTGCATGTGGGATAAGCATCCACACCGTGCCACTACGAAAGATCGGGCGCAAAAAATCGATCGCGAAGTTTAGGAGACGATCGCGATGGCCTCGACTTCAACGAGTGCGCCAAGCGGCAGCCCAGCAACAGCGATCGTCGAGCGTGCCGGCATTCCGGAACCGAAGTGCTCGGCGTAGACCGCGTTCATCTCGGCGAAGTGATCCATGGTCGTTAGGAAGACGGTCGTCTTCACGACGTTGTCCATCGACGAGCCAGCGGCTTCGAGCACCGCCCGTAGGTTCTTAAGAACGAGCTCCGACTGCTCGGCAACGGTACCGTGGGTCATCGTCGCGGTCGCGGGATTGATCGCGATCTGGCCGGAAGTGTAGACCAACTCGCCGATGCAAATCGCTTGCGAGTAGGGACCGACGGCTGCTGGGGCTGCTTCGGTGTGGATGATGGTGCGTTCCATAGGAGTCTCCGGAGTGACTGGGCGCAGAGGCCACAAGTGAGGATGTTAGGACGACGTGGTGATCGCCCAGGACTGATGAGGCTTGGAGCGCTTGAAGTCCTCTGGCACGCTCCACCGCGTGAGGCTGGCGAACTCCGAGCCTGGTAACGCGCCTTCGTCGACTTTGAAGCCGCGCTTGTTGCTCGAAAAGTAGATCATGCCACCCGGCGCCAACAGGCGTTGCGCGTCGCGTATCAAGCCGATGTGATCGCGCTGCACCTCGAAGCTCTCTCGCATGCGTTTGCTGTTCGAGAAGGTCGGCGGGTCGAGCACAATGATGTCATAGGCTCGTACCGGCGCGTCTTGTGTCATCCACTGCAGCACGTCCACCTGCAGAAGCTTGTGGTTGGGGCCAACGTGGCCGTTCATGTCCATGTTCTTGCCCGCCCAGGCGAGGTAGGTCGCGGACATGTCGACGGTGCACGTCTCACTCGCTCCGCCGGCGGCGGCTTGCACCGAGAACGCTCCGGTGTAACCGAAGAGGTTGAGCACCCGCTTGCCAGCACACATCTTGCGGACATGCTGACGCAAAGGGCGATGATCGAGAAAGAGCCCCGTGTCGACAAAGTCGGACAGGTTGACGAGGAACTTCTGCCCCGCCTCTTCGACCACGACGGTCTCAAGGTCGTCCGAGACTCGTCCGTATTGCGTCGTGCCCCGCTGCCGGTCCCGCTGCTTGAAGTAGAGCTCTTGGTCGCTCACGCCGAGTGCGTCACTCAGTGCGACGAGGTGTTCACCGAGCCACGAGTCTGGGCGCTCTTCTGCGTTACGTCGCTGATACTCGGATACGTGAACCCGGCCATCATACCAATCGATAGCGAAGGGCACCTCGGGCATGTCGCGATCATAAATGCGGTAGCACGTGACGTCATGCCGCTTTGCCCACTTGGCAATGTGCTTGTGGTTCTTCCGCAGGCGGTTCGCGAAGGCTGTGGGATCGTTCATTTTACGCTGTCGGGAGCGGGGCGGTGTCCCTCCTAGCGCGTCAGAGGGGCGCCGTCACCGTCTGCGCTGTACCTGTTCGTTTAGGCGCTCGAAGAGTGTCGGCAGCGTGCGGTTTGTCGCCCAGTTGATAACCGAGTTGGGGATCGGGATCCCTGCGTCCGCGTCGACCACATAGCGGACGATGGACGCGCTCGCGTCGTGGGGCCAGGGGCAGGCGAGCCAATATCCAGAGGTGTCCTCGAGGTTGCCGCTGCCAGCGACATAGGTCCACGACATGCTCCAGCACTCTTGTCCATCGACGGTGAGGCTCTCTGCGCGCGTCATGATGTGCCAGGTTCGGTCGGAGATTGGCCACGGCAACTCGGTCGCGCCCGCGACGCGTGTTTGAGCGCCTTCTTCGCCTACGACCCTGACGTCGTAGGCCGACGGTGACCATTGGTCGAAGGTGTTCCAGTCCATGAGCGTCGCGGCGACCTCGGCGACGGTCCCCTCGATCTTGCCGAGCGCTTCCCCGTGGTTGGGGGTGCCGGCGACAACGCTGCGCAGCACCTCCCCGTTCTCGAGCTCAGTGAGTACGCCGCTGTCAACGCGCCCTAGGCTGGGCGCCGCGCTAGCAGCCGAAGCGGTGAAGAAGCAGACGAAGAGGGTGAGCGGCAGAATCCGCATGGATGACTCAGGTAGGGGCAGCGAAGGGGGCCGAACATACCATCTGGTCGGTCGGATTGGCATTGCGCCTTGCACGAACGAAAGAAGGCGACCGAGTGGGTCGCCTTCGTCCGTCGATCTCGGTCGACTACATGGGCGAAATCTCGGTGATGTTCAGCGTAGCGGGCGGCGTGGCGGCGGCGTCGAACGTGCCGACGTAGATGTCGTAAACGCCCGACGCGGGGGTGGGGAACGCGACGAGCGGGTTGAAGCCGATCGTGTCGTCAGCGCAGATCCACGATCCGTCGGGTTGGTTGATCAGGAGCGTGGTGTCAGTGTCGGACTCCACGTGAATGTAAAGCGGCACCGAGCCCGCCTCGTACGTCAGCTCGACGTCAGGTGCGCTTGCGTGAAAGCCAGCGCATGAGCCAGTGCCTTCGACGGAGGTGTCGATCGGGCCGCCGGCCGCGAGGGGAATGACAACAGGGTCAGGCATGAAACCTACCGAGAGGTTCTGGTTGCCATAGGTCGCGTCGGCGGAGGTGTCCTGAGCTGAGGCCGCGCCGGAGAATGCCATGATGCCGGCTGCTGCTGCGAAACTGATGAGTGACTTCGTGTACATGTGCTTCCTTCTGTTGGAACGTTTTAGCGTGGCCTCCGAAGAGACCGAGTAGACTGCGAGTTGTTATGCCTCAACTCTGACGACCCTATAGCAGGAAATCTTCAGAAGTTTCTTCACTCCCCGTACGAAAGTCGGCTCGCGCTTGGATTCGACCAGCGTGACGGCGTCCCCTCATCTGCCCGCAGCCTGGAGAATCTCACGCTCAGCGCGCGCGTCGCCGTCAAGGTGCTCCGGACTTCGCGTCGCTCTCTCAGCCGAAGCGGTGACGAGCTAGTTAAAGACGGTGAGCTGTAGAAGTCGCCTAGATGACTCAAGCGGGCACGATGACGGGGGCTGAGCGCATCGTGTGGGCGGTCGGAGGCGGGCAGCGCCTTGCACGAACGAAAGAAGGCGACCCAGAGGATCGCCTTCGTCCGTCGAACTCGGTCGATTACATCGGCGAGAGCTCAGTGATCTTCAGCGTAGCGGCCGGCATGGAGTCAGCGTCGTACGTGCCGACATAGATGTCGTACACGCCCGACATCGGTGTTGGGAACTCGACGAGCGGGTTGTAGCCGATCGTGTCGTCCGCGCAGATCCACGATCCGTCGGGCTGGTTGACCAGGAGGGTCGTGTCGGCGTCGGACTCGACGTGAATGTACAGCGGCATCGCGCCGGCTTCGTACGTGAGCTCGACATCAGGCGCGCTTGCGTGGAAGCCAGCGCATGAGCCCGCGCCTTCGACGGTGGCTTCGATCGAGCCGCCGGCAATGAGGGTCACCTCGACGGGGTCAGGCATGAAGCCGGCCGACAGGTTCTGGTTGCCGAACGTCGCGTCTGCGGAGAGGTCCATAGCGTCTGCGGCGCCTGCGGTGTCTTCGTACGTTGCAGCGGCAGCTGCGGCAGCAGCGGCAGCAGCGGCGTCATCATCGATCGGCGAGATCTCCGTGATCATCAGCGTCGCAGGCGGCGTCGAGCCAGCGTCGTACGTGCCGACATAGATGTCGTACACGCCGGACAGAGGCGTCGGGAACTCGACGAGCGGGTTGTAACCGATGGTGTCGTCCGCGCAGACCCAGGAGCCGTCGGGCTGGTTGATCAGGAGCGTTGTGTCCACGTCGGACTCGACGTGAATGAACAGCGGCATCGCGCCGGCTTCGTAGGTGAGTTCGACGTCCGGGGCGCTTGCGTGGAAGCCAGCGCATGGGCCGGTGCCTTCGACGGTGGCTTCGATCGAGCCGCCGGCCGCGAGGGTCACCACGACGGGATCGGGCATGAAGCCGGCCGACAGGTTCTGGTTGCCGAACGTCGCGTCTGCGGAGAGATCTTGAGCCGATACGGCGCCGGACAATGCCATGACGCTTGCAGCTGCTGCGAAACCGATAACTGACTTGGTAGACATGTTCTTCCTTCTGATGGAGCGTTTCAACGTGGTCTCGAAAGAGACCGGATGGACTGCAGTTTGTTATGCACCGACTCGGACGACGACGTCGCGAGGAATCTTCACAAGTTTCTTCCCTCTATCCACGCAGGCGAGCTCAATATCGGACTCCACCAGCGTGACATCGTCGCCCTTCCTTCGCGCAACGTGATGAAAGTTCAGCCGATACTCGCTCTCGGCCCGAACGGTCGTGTTCACGATAACAGTGTCGCCGAACACGGCGCCAGCGCGGAACGTGAGCGACGCCTTGTACACGACGAACCCTATCTGATCGCGCTCCCACAGCGAGCGAAGATGCGCGACGCCGAGCATGTGCTCCCTCGCGCGCTCGAAGTACTTCAGGTAGTTCGCGTGGTACACGACCCCCGAGTGATCCGTGTCCTCGTAGTAGACCTGAACTTCGTGATGGAAGGCTTGCGCCATCGGCCAACGACCTAAAGGAGTTTCGGTGCAGAGCGCGGTGATCTAACTCACTCGCACGTCGTCGCCAAACTACCGCACCCCCAAACCTCGAACATCTTCGAAATATGGACACCAGCGCCTTCAATCAAGGGTGGGACGCCTTCGCGTACCGTTGGCTCGGCTCTCATGTGACCGAATCTGGGGTGGACTTCCGGGTCTGGGCGCCAAACGCCCAGCAAATCCACGTTCTCGGCGATTTCAATGGGTGGAGCCTGGGCGCGCACCAGATGTACCCCATCGAACAAAGCGGCGTTTGGACCTGCGCCGTTCAGGGCGCAGCAGCTGGCGACCGCTATAAGTACGCCATCACCACGCGAGATGGGAGCCTGATCGAGAAGGCTGACCCCATGGCGCAGCTGCAAGAAGAGGCACCGCGGACGGCATCAATCGTTTATCGTACGCGGTACACGTGGCGCGACGAGGAGTGGACGAGCGCGCGCCAAGGGAAGCAACCGCATCGTGAACCCGCGCAGATGTACGAGTTGCATCTCGGTTCTTGGCGGCACATCGACGGCCAGGTGAAGTATCGCGACATCGCGGCTCCCCTAGGAGACTATCTGGTGAACGGGGGCTTCACGCACGTGGAGATTCTTCCGCTCATGGAGCACCCCTTCTACGGATCCTGGGGCTACCAAGTTACCGGCCACTTTGCGCCGACCGCCCGCTACGGTGACCCCGACGATCTCCGCTACTTGATCGATGTGCTTCACCAGCGCGGCATTGGGGTCGTTCTCGATTGGGTGCCAGCACATTTTCCGACAGACGCTCATGGTCTCGCCGAATTCGACGGGACGGCGCTCTACGAGCACGCGGACCCGAAGCAGGGATGGCATCCCGACTGGGATACGAACATCTTCAACTACGGTCGCACCGAGGTTCGCTCTTTCCTCCTCAGCTCTGCCATGTTTTGGATCGAGGAGTTTCACGCCGACGGGCTGCGCGTTGATGCCGTCGCATCGATGATCTACCGCGACTACTCCAGAAAAGACGGAGAGTGGGTACCGAACGAGCGCGGCGGACGCGAAAACGACGAGGCCGAGAGCCTGTTGCAGAAGGTCAACGAGACTCTGTACGCCCGTCACCCAGGGATACTGATGATCGCCGAGGAGTCGACCGCGTGGCCAGGTGTCTCTCGCCCGACAAAGGACGGTGGCCTCGGGTTCGGCTTCAAGTGGGACATGGGCTGGATGCACGACACCCTGCAGCACTTCGAGCGAGAGCCAGTGCATCGGCAATACCACCGTGACGAGCTTACCTTCCGCTCGGTGTATGCGAGCAGTGAGAATTACATGCTCGCGCTGTCTCATGACGAGGTGGTGCACGGGAAACGCCCCCTGCTCACGAAGTTGCCAGGCGATCGCTGGCAACAGTTCGCGAACAACCGTCTGCTTTGGGCCTATCAGGCGACGCAGCCGGGCAAGTCGCTCATCTTTATGGGGATGGAGTTTGGGCAGACCACCGAGTGGAACCACGACGAGGCCCTGCCTTGGAATCTTCTGGAGCATGCACAGCATGTAGAGCTGCTGCGGTGGACAGCCGCCCTGAACAAGCTCGTCGTCGGCACGCCCGCCCTTCACGAGCGTGACTGCCATGAGGACGGAACGCGCTGGCTTCAGTCTGGGCGTGCGGAAGACGGCGTCATGGTCGCTGCGCGTTTTGCCGACGATGGAAGCGCTGTTGTGGTGTGCCTGAATTTCACGCCGATAGCGCGACAAGGATTCCGAGTAGGTGTGCCCAGCGATGGCCTGTGGCTGGAAGTGTTAAACAGCGACGACCTCGCTTTTGGCGGAACGGGCTTAGTGTACGACTCTCCGCGAGCCGCGACCGCCGTCCCCGCAATGGGAGAAGACCACTCTGTCGAGGTGTTGGTACCGCCGCTCGGTGCTGTGTTCCTCGCGCGTGCCCGGACTCAAGAGGCGGAGACAGAGCGATGAAGCGAATGATCTGCGTGCATGGGCACTTCTACCAACCGCCGCGGGAAGACCCGTGGACACGTGCTGTGCCGAACGAGCCGAGCGCGAGTCCCTTCGACAACTGGAACAGCCGAATCACAGAAGAGTGCTACCGCCCGATGGGTTGCGCGAAGGTGCATGCAACCGAGCGGCACGGCGAGCGTGTCATCAACAACTATGAGTGGATGAACTTCAACATTGGGCCGACGCTGCTGAGATGGCTGGCGACTGAAGCGCCGGAAGTGATCGCAAAGTTGAAGCACGCCGATCAGGCGTCCATTGAGCGTTGGGGTGCAGGAAACGCTATCGCCCAAAGCTACCATCACGCGATTCTTCCCCTCTGTACCGAGAGGGACCGCCGGACCGAATTGGAGTGGAGCAAAGCGGTGTTTCGGCAGACGTTCGGCCGCGACCCGGAAGGGCTCTGGTTACCGGAGGCGGCGGTGGATCTCGCGACGCTCGAGAGCGTTGCCCGCGCGGGATTTCGATTCGTGATCCTCGCCCCTCGGCAATGCAAGGCCGTACGAGCGCCCGGTGCGACAGCCTATCGAGACGTCAGCGGAGTCGAGACGGCCCGTGCGTACGGTGTCCCACTGCCATCAGGGCGGAAAATTGCCGCCTTCTTTTATCATGGCCCGCTGTCGCAGGCGGTCGCGTTTGAGCAGTTACTCGACGACGGCGAGCGTTTCGCGCAGCGGTTACGAGGCGAGGCGTTGCGGTCTCCTGTGCGCGAGGGGCTGACGCATATCGCAACGGACGGAGAGAGCTACGGTCATCACCATCGCTTCGGTGAGATGGCGCTGGCCTACGCGTTGATGCGATTGACCGAGTCGGATGACGTGGCTCTCACGAACTACTCGGCCTATCTGAACGCCCACCCCGCTCAGTGGGACGCGTTGATACACGAACCGTCGTCTTGGAGCTGTGCTCATGGCGTCGAGCGCTGGCGGAGCAATTGCGGATGCGGAATGCGCGACGAACGCCGCTGGACTCACGGGTGGCGGGTGCCGTTGCGAGCAGCACTCGAGACGCTCCGTGATCAGATCGCGTTCGCGTATGAACGTGCGCTCGCTCCCCTCGTGCGAGATTGCTGGCAGCTTCGCGATGAGTACGAAGCCGCCGCGATCGCCGATCTCATTGACCCGCTGCTCGACGCTCACGCCGTCGCCCCGCTGGCTGATGATGAACGCACGCGACTGTATCGATGGCTTTCGCTGCAGCGAGATTCGCTCGCCATGTTCGCGAGCTGCGGCTGGTTCTTTGACGACCCGATCGGGCTGGAGCCGACGAACAATCTCAAGACTGCGGCGCGAGCAATTGAGCAGTTAGAGGAGTTGAGCGGAGAAGAGGTCGGCGAGGAATTTTTCGAGTCCCTCCGCGGGTGGCCTACTGCGGGCAACGCGGCACCGGCTTGGCGCGAGCACATTCTGGGCGAGCGGCCGAAAGCCTAGTCGAGAGTAATCTGGACAGAATCGTAATGCCCACTCTGGCAAAACGAAGAGAGCCGCCGTGGATCTCCGCGGCGGCTCTCTTTGCTCGATCAGCGAACTGACGGCTACGCAAGCTCGGCCGCGAGTATTCGAACCGCTTGGCGCGCGCGATGCAGGCGGGACTTCACGGCAGCTGTAGTCAGTCCGAGTGTCTCAGCGACCTCTTCCTTCGACCGGCCCTCGACATCCATCGCAAGAAAGAGCTCACGGTTCAGCGGATCGAGGTCGTCCAGACAGCGTTCAACCTGAACCAACGCTTGCCGCGAAGCGGTTACGGCGTCCGGCCGAACCTTCGCGTCGGAGTTCAAATCTCCGAAGTTCGCTGCTTCGACCACCTGAGCGTCGATCGGCATCGGCACTCTCTTTCTCTTCCGGAGAAGCATCAACGCTGCATTGCGCGTCACCTGCGACACCCACGCCTTCAAGTTTGTATTCTCTCGCAAGAACTCCGCCTTCCGGTAGGTGATCCACACCACATCTTGCAGAACTTCTTCCGCATCCCACTCGTCTGTCACGATCCGGCGTGCAATTGCCAGGATGTGGCCCTTGTAGCGCTCGTAGAAAACATCAAGCGCGAGGATGTCTTTGCACTGCAAACCGTCGAGTAGTTGTTGCTTGTCCATCTTTTTGTTCTGATTGGCGATGTGGGATGCTCTGGATGTGGACAGAGTATGGACACAATTCCCTCTTGAGGCAAGGGGGAATTGGGGCAGAATCAAAGATTGGCTCAAAATCTAGACAGATTGTTCATGTTTTGTCGGCCTTTGTGCGGATGTCTGCGGCGCGCTGTTGTGTAAGTGCTCGTAAATTAGGGGAAAGGCTTCTTGTGCGCGCGGCCGGGAGGTTGGCCGCGCTGCGAGCGCAATGACGCGGTAACGTGCTCCCAACGCGGATGGAGACGGCGTAATGTCGGCAAAACCGATCGCGGGCGATCCATACCCACCCCCACAAAGAACGACTCGTCGCGGTGCTGTCTAGGTCGTGCCGAAGCGAAAGCGGACAACCTGGCGCCTGTACGAGAAGATACGACGGAGCTCGTGGCGGATGAACATCCAGTGCACGATGCGCCCAAGGATCCCAAGCGGGGGGCGATAATGCACGACATCAAGCATGGTCGTCTGCCCCTGATCCTCCCCCGCGATGAAGCGATGCTCGTGCAACCAGCTTCGGTAGGGGCCGCGAAGCTGCACATCTACAAAGTGACTTCCTGGCACGAACGAGGCGATCTCTGTCTGCCAGTTCATGGGAATTGGGCCGAGCGTGATGCGATAATCGATCACATCGCCCGTCTCGGTGTCGCCCGCGGGCGGCGTTAGAATGTCGAACGACATGTGCGGAGGCGTGAGAATCCCTAGATTTTCTGCGCGACTGAAGAACGAGAAGACGTCGTCGAGCGATTGCTGCAGCGTTACCTCAGTTCGCAATCTGTACGTCGCACCGCGCTTGTCCAGATACTGACTCTTGGGGGTGTCCGTTGCCCCTCCGATCTCGACATCTCCGTTGTCGAGGATGTCGCGCAGCGCGTCTTCTACAGTGCGGAACGCGAATTCAAATCCCAGCGCCTCAAGTCTCGTCGGCCGAGCAAACTGACCCCCTAGCATTGGCTGCGCGCCCTCGCCGAACAACGCCTTGAGGGCGAGCGGAGGGACTGGGATAAGCGCGGGTCGATTTAGCTGAGACGCGAGCGCTTTTGTGAACTCGGCATTGGAAACGGGATTCGGCGCCGTGCCATTGATGGCACCTTCCACGGCGTCGTTTTCAATCGCGAACACAATCGCCTCGACGATGTCAGCATGATGAATCCATGCCATCCCCTGTCGGCCAGAGCCGATCCGCCCTCCTGCGCCCAGTCGAAACGGTGGCAACATTTTCTGCAGCGCGCCGCCCTCGGCGCCAAGCACGATGCCGGTGCGTAGCAGCACCACGCGACAACCGATCGCCGCGGCGTCTGCGGCTGCGGTCTCCCAGTCGACAGTCAGCTGTGCGAGGAAGTCATCACCCGCAGAACTATCCTCGTCGACCTCTGCGGCGTTGAGCCCGTAGAAGCCGACGGCAGAGCCGGATACGAAGACTCGCGGGGCGTCGTCACCCACCTCATTCATTGCAGACACTAGCCGCTTCGTGACTCCAATCCGCGACGTTCGCAAGGTGTCTTTATAGCCCTTCGACCACCGTTTCCCGACAACAGGCGCACCTGCGAGATTGACGACAGCGTCAGCACGTCTCATCGCATCGAGCAGCCCCGACCTGTCGGATGTGGACACCAACTCGATGGACCGTTCAAGTTGAGTACGCGCACTCTTCGTGTCGCGTACCCAGGCCGTGAGGGTGTGTCCGTCTCGCATGAGGCGGTGGCAGAGCGCACCGCCGATGAAACCGGTTGCACCGGTAATGAAGATGTTCAAAATCCGGTCCTGCAGGGGGGCTTGACGCTGCGCGGCGGCTCTCGATGAGAGATGAGTCTCGGGCGCGGCTGTGCGAGTCTACTGTGAATTGTGCTCAATAGCGCGTGAAAGGAGCTCTTCAATAATGGACCGCGCTTGAGCGGTACCGTCTGCCAGCTCATCATGGAATGCTGATTCGAACTCGTCGTTGCGGTGACAGCTGCGACAATATTGCTCAAAAGCGATCAGCGACGTTGCGAGCTGCGACAGATGATTTGGGCAGGCACAGTCGCTGTGAATACCGGCCTCTCTGAGGTCTTCAAGCTGGCTGTCGGAGTATCGCCTGAGGCTCATCCGCGGCGGGTCGTCTCGTGAATCGCGTTCAAGCTGCTGAAGCCGCACGTAGTCCACCACGACCTCGACAATCGACTGCGTGCGGAGTGGCCCTTGCACAAGCTTGATTCCTGCGTTCTGCAGACGCTTCAGCACGTCTTTGGGGGCGAATGTATAGAGGACGATTGCCGAGCTGGCGTCTACCCATCGCATGCACGATTCAAGCGTGAGGACTGGAGTATCCCCGAGCAGGGGTAGCGACGCCACCACGACATCTGCCTTAGAGTTCGGCATGCGCCCCAAAAAGGCCTTTGGCGTATCGCCTCGATGAGCCACGTCGAGGGACATGCGACTCACTACGGTCGGTTCATCCTCTATTCGGCCGGCGAGTTTCCCGTGTACCACGGCGACGCGGATACTTTTGGGGGTATCGGAAGTCGGGGTGTTGGGCACAAGTTGGGCCCGCAGCTCATCGTCAGGCAGATTTGCGACCGCCCCGATGGAGAAGCCTCTGTCGGTCAATGTCTTCAAGAGTCGCAGCCGAACGACGTCGTTTTCGCTAAAACGTCGTGTACCGCCGGAAGAGCGCTGGGGCTGAACAGCACCGTAACGCCTTTCCCACACTCGGATTGTCTCCGCCTTTACACCGGTGAGCTCGGCTACTGCACCAATGTGATAGAGTCCTCTGGTGCCGTCGACCGCGTCGAAGAGCCCTGCGTTCGCATGTTGATCATCCATGGTTTGTCCAACTCTGGTTTCGATGTTGCCGCCCGAGGCCGCGGGATAGCGGGCCGAAAGCAGACATCCTTCAGACACTGAATGCTGAAGTAACCTTGGGTGGTTCGCGACAGAATCTCGACAAAGCTGGAAATCGGCAAGTTGCCCAGATTTTTCTGCGAGCTGTAGCGATTTGGCCAGACGTTGGCCGGATGACTCGGTTCTTGACAATGGGTCTCTGACGCACCGTTTGGAGTGTTCTTCAAAAAAGTCAGCTGCCTGCGTTGTTCGCCTGCGATCCGTACGGTAGTGTACAGATATAGTCAGACACCCTTTTGTCGCTTTGGAGCTGCAATGAACTCTCGTCCCCTCTGTCGTGCTCTCAGCCTATGCTTGCTGACGTTGTTCGCGTGCTCCGATGAGCAGGTGAGCGAGCCCTCAACAGACACCGGCCTCACGCTATCCGACGTGGACGAGACGCGAGACGCCAGCGTGGCCTCGCTGATTGAGGACGCGGACCTGGCGATCGAATTCGAAGGATCGTGGGACCCCGCGACCGGTGTGTTCGATATCGCGCCGGTTCGAGTGATGACCATGGGGCTCGACTTCGACGAAGCCACAGGGGAACTGAGGCGTTCCGAGCAAGGCCTCTATTGTGCGATTCGCACGAGCGCTGGTGTGCGTGACACACTTGTTCTGTCCACGGACCCTGCGACGATTGGTACTCACGCGGATGGACCGACAGGCCCCTGCGGCGTCGGTGGCGCTCCATTCAACCTCGCCTACGACAGCCCACTGGCGTCAGGCGCTCTGTGTGCAGAGGTCAGCATTCGCTCGAGTTTCGAGTCGCTTGAGCTGACCAACGTGCATGCGATGATCACTGAGATCAGCAGCGAACCCAATCGCGCCTACACGTATGCGGAGTTCCTGACCCTCGGCTTAGGAAACGGCGCACCGTCGCCTATCGGCTTTGGAGCGCCCAGCGACCAGTTTGGAGGGCTCTTCTCCTACGGGTCCATCGCTCCGGCGGCCACGTCCGCGGAACGGTGGGTGTTCCGTTATGACGGCCAGGTGTTCACGTTCAGCGGGATACTCAAGGCGACGATCGTAGAGTCGTGCAATGGCTTCGATGATGACTGTGATGGCACCGTGGATGAAAGCTCAGGCTGCTACCCCAATGGCGACCAGTGCCTGTCAGACGCCGACTGCCAGAGCTCGTTCTGTGACGCTTCCATTCGCCAATGCGATGGCAGCCTGCTGCCGGAAGATTGCACGAATGGCGTAGATGACAACGGCGATGGCGACATCGATTGCCTCGACCGGCGCTGCGCCGGTTTGGACGGCTGCGCCGATTTCGGTTGCCTTAATGGAAATCTCGGAAGCCCGGTGTCGATCTTCGACCCGGGCGGCGCGAGCATGAGCGTCGTCGTTGGCGACGACGCCAAAACCGTCTCTGAAGAGTTCTCGGACTTCAGCCTCGTGAACACGCAGTGTGGCTCGAACTTCGCCGGCGCCGAGCGCGCTTTCCTGTGGGAAGCCCCGGTGGCCGGCGACTACCGATTCGCTGGAATGAGTGACGAGTTTGATGTCGCGCTGATCGTCACGCGCGCCGCAGGCTGCCCCTTCGACCTCGACGCTGATTTCGATGATGTGCGCGCGAGCTGTTCGGACAACGTTTCAGGCATCGGTGGCGAGAGCGTTGCTCTGAGCGCAGCCGCGGGCGAGACCTTCGTCGTCATTGTCGGTAGTGCTGTTGCCTCGGACGACCCGCTTGGTTTTGGCGACTTTGAACTCGTCGTCGAGAAGACCTCACTCTGTGGTGATGGCTTCCACGATCCCTACAGCGATTTGGTCGGCACACCAGACGAGTTCTGCGACGACGGCGGCGCATCGGCGACGTGCGATGAAGACTGCACCGAGATTATCTGCAACGACGGCGTCATCAATCAGGTGATTGAGTCCTGCGAAGACGGCAACGCCGTCGCGACGGACGGCTGCTCGGAACTTTGTGTGACAGAGGTCGGCTGGGACTGCTCGTTGATAGGCCAGCCTTGCACCGAGATTTGCGGTGACTCGCTGATTGTCGGCGGCGAAGGCTGTGACGACGGCAATGATGATGGCGGCGATGGCTGCCCTGTCGACTGTAACGCGGTCGAGTCGGGTTGGGACTGCACCGCTCCTGGCGTCGCGTGCGACGAAGTCTGCGGCGATGTGCTGCGCGTCGGCGCGGAAGCCTGTGATGACGGCAACTTCGTCGATGGCGATGGCTGCACACTTGACTGTCTCACTGTCGAGGACGGCTACCGCTGCCCTGGCGCGGGTGGTGTGTGCACGGACATTGATGAGTGTGCAGAGGCGTCGGACGACTGCTCCGAGAACGCGGCGTGCACGAACTCGGTTGGGTCGTTCTCGTGTGTTTGCAACTCCGGGTTCAGCGGAGACGGCGTCGTATGTGGGAACATCGACGAGTGCGCCGGCGGATTGGACAACTGCAACGCCGACGCCACCTGCACGGACACCTCGGGCTCGTTCACATGCGCCTGTAACTCCGGGTTCAGCGGAGACGGCCTGATCTGCGCGGACATCGACGAGTGCCTGGGCACTCCCTGCGATGCTGATGCGCTTTGCGCCAATGGCATTGGAGACTTCGCTTGCACATGCAATGCGGGTTACAGCGGCGACGGCGTCGTCTGCGACGACATCGACGAGTGCGGCGAAGGCACCGACAACTGCGCGGCGAACACGACCTGCAGCAACTTACCCGGCACGTTTGGGTGCGCTTGCGCGCCAGGCTTCGAAGGCGACCCGCTCGTTGGGTGCACGGACATCGATGAGTGTCTGGCGAACCCATGTGATGGGTCGGCTAGCTGTTTGAATGTTGTCGGCGGCTTCTCTTGCACCTGTGGCGCCGGGTACGTTGGCGACGGGTTCACCTGCACCAACGTCGACGAGTGCACCGAGGGCTTGGACAACTGCGGCGCCAATAGCGCGTGCACGAACCTCGACCCCGACACGGACGGCGCGCCGTTTGAATGCGGCTGTCTCCCCGGCTTCGATGGGGACCCGATAGCGGGGTGCGCGGACCTCGATGAGTGTGTCTTGAACACGGACAACTGCAGCGATAGCGCAATCTGCGCGAACACGGTGGGGGCGTTCGCGTGCACCTGCTTACCGGGCTTCGTCGGAGACGGTGTGTCGTGCGGCGACCTCAACGAGTGTGTGACCGGCGACAACGACTGCGACGGCAACGCTACCTGTCAGAATACGACGGGCGACTTCCTCTGCATCTGCAACCCTGGGTTCCAAGGCACAGGCGACGTCTGTACGGACCGCGACGAGTGCGCGGCGAGCGCGGACGACTGTTCGGCTGACGCGACCTGCGCGAACCTCGACTACGTTGTGGAGCCGAACCCGTTCACCTGCACCTGCAACCCCGGCTACGGGGGGGATGGCGTGACGTGTGGCGATCTGGATGAGTGCACGCTGGTCACCGACGACTGCGATGCAAACGCGAGCTGTAGCAACAACATTGGTGGCTTCACGTGCTCCTGCGCCGCGGGCTACACGGGCACCGGCCAAGTCTGCACAGACGTGAACGAGTGCCTGACCAACAACGGCGGGTGTCTTGGCAACGCCATCTGCAACAACTCGCCGGGCACGTCGAGCTGTTCCTGCCCATCGGGCTACGAGTTAGCGGGCGACGGTGTGAGCTGTGTCGACCTGAACGAGTGCACGCTCGGTACTGACAACTGCTCGGCGGACGCGACGTGTTCTAATGCCGCTGGAGGATTCACTTGTGGATGCAACACTGGATTCTCCGGAGACGGAGTGACGTGCGCCAACGTGAACGAGTGTTCGGTAGGCACCGACAACTGCAACTCGAACGCAGCGTGCAGCGATTTGACCCCTTCGGTGGGTAATGGCTTCGCCCGCTTCGCTTGCGCGTGCAACACGGGGTACAGCGGGGACGGCGTCACGTGTCTCGATAACAACGAGTGTTCCCTCGGCACGGACAACTGCGCTGACGCGGCGATTTGTACCAACACGCCGGGTGCGTTCACGTGTGACTGCCGCGAAGGCTTCACCGGTAACGGCCTCAACTGCACAAACGTGAATGAGTGCGCAGCCGAGACAGATAACTGCCACCCCGATGCTGGCTGCGCAGATGTGGTGCCCTCCGTCGGGAACGGCTGGGATCGCTTCTCTTGCACGTGCAACAGCGGTTACAGCGGGGACGGTGTCACGTGTAACGACATCAACGAGTGCATCGGTGACCCGTGCGGTATCGGCACGACGTGTACGAACACGGCGGGCAGCTACACGTGCCAGTGCACCACGGGTTACTCGGGTGGAGATGCCTACGCGGCTGGTTGCTACCCAGTTTGCGGCGATGGTTTGGTGCGGACCGGCCCTGGCGCGTCCGGGAACCAGAACTCGGAGCAGTGTGACTATGGTCAGGGCGGCGTTGATGGCCCCGGTGCTCCGGCATGTGAGAGCGATGGCGGGTGCGGATACTGCGACTCAAACTGCGATAATGCGGCGACCAGCGTCAACGCCACGGGGTGTGACAATGGCTACGTCGACGACGACGGCGACGGCGACCCCGACTGCGAAGATTCGATCTGCAGCGGCGTGTTTGGCTGTTACGCGTGGGTGTGCAGTCAGATTGACGACTTCATGACCCGTGAGGGCACGAAGTCCGGCAACCTCAGCGGCAACGACTACGCGTTCCAGTACCCCTACAGCTGTAACCCCTACAACTGTAACGCCTACGATTGTAACTCGTACTCTTGCGGATGGAATGGTTGGAGCACTTGCTACAACACCTGCTACAACACCTGCTACGACACCTGCTACGCGCAGCATGGGGACGACTACTCCGTGCTCTTTCAATCGCCGAATCAGTACCGCAATATCGAGGTCGAGACCGTTACACCGACGGCCTTCGACACCTACATGTTTGTGAATCGTGACGAACGTATGTGTGGTGGGACATCGGCCGATCACTCCGACGATGATGGCGGTGTTGGTTCTTTGTCGCGCATCACGTTCGCATCATGGCGCGCCACGCAAGTGCACACTGTGGTCGTTGAGGAGTACCGAACAAACTCGGCTGCTGCCGGCGCTGCGGTGACTGTCGACTTCGACGTTCAGGGATGCCAGGGCGGTTTCCAGACGGACTGTAATGGCGTCTGCCAGCCCTCCACTTGGATTGGCAACGGAACGTGTAACGATGGTCAGGTCGCGTACCAGACGGGTGACGTCAACGCTGATTTCCGCTGTGGCACGTCGTACACTGGCGAGGTCTGTGACTGTACGGGCAACGCTCGCGGGGAGTGCGGCCAGTCGACGTCATGCGCACAGCAGTCTACGACGTGCTGGGACCTTTGGGGCGCATTCAGCTGCGATGAGCATCGCACGCGACAATGCGACAATTGTGGATGTGGTCAGTGCACCGGCTGGTCTGGTTGGTCTGGCGGTGGATGCTAGTCGAGTCCGAAATCACGTGCGCGGCGGGCCTTAATGCCCGCCGCTTTTCGTTCGGCCTGACGGTATGGCTGCTCATCCAGGCTCTCGCCGTCGTGATGCTCTCAGCATGCTCGAGCGGCGGCCGGTCGTCTGACGATGTCGTGATTGGCGTGCCGGACCTCGATGCAGGCCAAGACAGTCTTCGAGATCCAGAGGACTCTCTCGGGCCGCTGCCTGATGCAGGGGACGATGCGCATGACGTGACAGCCGTTGACGGCGATAGCGATACAGATGACCGCACGGAACCCGATGTCGAGAACCCTTGCGGCTGTTCACTCGAGGAAGTGTGTGTCGCGGGTGTCTGTCGCACCGCGTCGCGGGGAGGCTGTAAGCTTGGGGAGGTGCCTACGCTCGATGGGCGCTGTTTGTTAAGGTGCGAGGACTCATCGACCTGCGCGCCGGGGTCGTTCTGCGAAGAGGGACGATGTTCGTGGGGCTGTGAAGCCGCCGCTGATTGCGGCGCGAACGAGCAGTGTGAGCGCGAGGCGTGCGTAGCGAGTTGCGGTGAGCGGAGTCCTTGCGCTGCCGGTCAGTGCATCGCGGGCGTTTGTCGGGCGAGTCTCTGTGCCTCTGACTGCGGCGCGGGCGCGCGCTGCGTCGACGAGGTCTGCATCGTTACGGGGGATCGAACTTGCGACGCGGAAGAGCAGTGCGCTCGGTCTGAGCGTTGTATTGACGCAGAGTGCCAGTCGGTCGCTGGAGAGGGTGCGGTTTTCGCAAGCATCGAGTCTGGTCTGGACTTGCACAGATTCGGTACTGATGGGTTGGACGAATTGGGCTTCGGAGGAGCGATTGCGCCAGGCGATTTTGACGGAGATGGAGACATCGATTTGGCGCTCGCCATCGATTTGAACGGAGACGGGTGCGTCTACTGGAACAGAGATGGGCGATTCGAGAGAGCCGGTGCTACCTGTAATGAGTGGACGAACGGTGAGTCGCTGAGCAGCGCAGACCTCGATGGGGACGGTCGGGATGAGTTACTGATCGGACGAGTCGGGGGGGTAGGGCTGTTTTCGCCCGCGGATGGCATAATGCTCGTGGAGCTCGACGTCATTGATGAGGGTTCTGGCGCGCCAATCTTCGTGGCGAGTCTGCTGCCGTTTGATGTCGATGCCGACGGTCAGTGGGAGTTGTTGGCTGGCACGAGCATCGTGCTCACTCAGCCAGGTGACCGGATAGCTCGGGCGCCGAACTTCGTCGTGTCGGTCGGCACGTCGCCTTGGTCATTGACTGTGGATGACCGGCACTATGGCTTCGAAGATCGCGGCCAGGCAAACACGTTTGCGGTCTTCGATTGGGATGATGACGGCCTCCACGAGGTCATGATCGTGAACGACAGTTTCAGCTCCGATACTGCCCGCAATACAAGCGAACAGCCGGGGCTGCTCATGACGGTTGGGTTTCCTGGCTCTTCAGATGTCTGGGCTGCGTCGCCAATTCTACCCGATGAGAAGGCCTGGGGCTCGTTCATGGGCGCCGTATGGACAGCGTGGAATGGACACGATGGGTTGTACTTGACCGACCGAACGTCGAATCGATTTTTAGTTTGGGAAGGTACGGAGTTCGCCGTTGATCTCGGCGCGGCGTTCAATCTTCTGGTCGATCGCGCGGGTCCTGCTGATAGCGGGCTATTCAGCTGGAGCGTCATTTCCGCCGATTTCGATTTGGACGACGACGAAGACCTGCTGATTTCTCAAGGGTCAGCCGAGCTCGGAGTAGGGAGCACCGAACCGTGGCATCAGACGACGTTGCTTATCCAAAATCCATCGGGAGCAGCCGCGCGAATTGAGGGAGGCTTCGGGTTTAGTTCGCCGGTCGATCGGCTGAGCGATGAGGTTTTTCGGTATGCGTCGTCAAGAGCCGCGCTGGCGCTGGACCTCGACGCCGACGGTCGGCTGGAGGTCGTCATGACCCACCTCTTCGGCGCCGTGGAGCATTATGAGGAAGTGGGCGACCCGTCGCGTTGTGCGGTGCTGGCTCGCTCGCGCGTCGTGCTGGCGGCTGGCTGGGGCGTCGATTGGGCGCCGGCGCGTGGCGCCCGATGGCGGCGCTCCAACAACTTCGGTCACACCTTCTCGTCGCCTGGGCCAACCATCGTCGCGGATCGACGCTCGGGGGTGGTGCGCTTCCCCAGCGGCGCCGTAGCGTCTTTCGATTGCGAGGCCGATCAGCAGCTGATTGTGGAGCCGGATTGGATTGCGCGAGAGACGGGCTCCGGCGATTTTCGCATCGATGCTGCGGTGCTTGAACTCGGAGAGATCTACACGATAGCCGCGGTGATTCGGTTCGCCGACGGCACCGCCCGTCAAGGCACGGCGACTAGGGATCCCCAGACCGGGTTGTGGCGGGTGACGGACGCGTCTGCTGAAGACGATATCATGCTGCGCATCAACGGCCGCTGGGTGCGGCGCTGGTGGAGCGGGTCCCTCTAGGCTCGGGTGTTCAAGCGGAGGTCAGCCTACACTGCCGGCTGCGTACGCCTCTCGGAGCGCTACGGCGTCCGTTGATAGCCGCGCTGAGGCGTTCCAGGGAAGGTGGACTCGCTGTTTTGTCCGAGGTAGCCGAACACTCCGCTGGTGGGGCTCGCCTCGCCGAGGTCGACGCGCTCGACCTGCCAGTAGCCGTCGCCCTCTAGGCGAACAAAGAAGCCTTGGAAGCTCGCAGCGATGAGCTCAATGCGGCCATCGCCGTCGAGATCGGCCACTGCGGGAGTGGACATGCTTGTTCCTGGCATCTCCCGGAGCAGAACCATCTCGTTCGTTTCGCCGCGGTACATCCAGAGGTCGGCCGTATTGGGTGTGTCAGCGAGCCCGGTTGTCGCAGAGCCTGCAATCAGAACATCCGTTCGTCCGCCTTGGTCGAGGTCGAGCGTAATGGCGGAGTTCCAGGGGAAGTACTCGAACATCGGCTGCTCGAGGATGGGCGTACCGTCGACGCCTGAGAGGACCGCAACGGCGCCGCCGGTGTAAGTGGGATAGACGCCGCGCATGTAGCAAACGAATACATCCGGAACGTCGTCTCCATCGAAGTATCCGATGCCGGGCGTTGTATAGGACTCGTGGTTTTCAATCCTGTGGGCCCAAAGCGGTTCGTATGTGGCCCCGTCGACCACCGTTGTTGTTTCGAGGAAGGCGGATACGACGATGTCCAGGATACCGTCGTTGTTAAGGTCTGCCAGCACGGGAGGAGCCATGATCCCGCGCCCATCTCCGCTCAAGACGAGCTGCCATTCCGCTGTCTCGGGGGCAGCATCGAACGACGCGAGAGGCAGTGACCAAAGCGAGCCCGGCAGCGTCTCGCCGCCGGTTCCAACGAGCAGGACGTCTTCTTGACCGTTGTTGTGCACGAGAGGCGTCATGTACGTTTCGGCGCCATCCGGCATTTGGCCGCGCCACAAGATCGCGCCGTCGGCACCGGAGAGAAGCAGCAGCTCGCCGGCGGGCCGGGGCTCGAAGGGAGGGGCGGCGCCATTGCCGCCATTCGTTGCCACCACCTCGGGGTAGCCATCACCGTTACGGTCGGCGATTATCTGGGGCGTGCTGAAGTTCAGCCAGCCGAATACGAGCGGGTTACTGCCCGTCTCCCACTGCCAAATGACAGATCCATCATGGGTAGAGACCGCGAGAAGCTCGCCGTTTCTGCCCCCGATCACGGCGTCCTCGATACCATCGTTGTTGAGGTCGCCGAGTGTGGCCGTGCCGACAAGCTCGTAGCGCGCTGGTGTTGTCCACAGCGGCTCACCCGTCGCGCCGGAGAGCGCCACGATCGCGTTGGCCTCCTCGTCGACGACATACTTTTCGACGCCGGTGCCGAAAATGATGTCGAGCACACCATCGTCGTCGATGTGTACGAGCCGTGGGCTCGAGAAAACATGCTTTTCCCCGGTCGCCGTCCACGCGACTTCGAGGGAGGGTGGAAACGGCACAGGCTGTCCAGCGTCCCTCTCTGTATCTGGAACGACGTCCTGAACGCTGTCAGCGACGTCTTGGCTGTCGGCGGACAGGTCCTCGACGTCGACATCCGGCTCCGGCGCATCTGGCCCTGCCTCAGCCGTGTCGAGGGCATCATCCTGCAGGTCATCGTCGTTGAGGTCACTCACCTCGGCGTCTTGGGCGACATCGACAGGCGTCTGCTCAGAGTCGCTTGAGCAGCCGGAGAGAGCCGCGGTGGACACGACGACAACGAGCCGTCGAAGCGCTAAGGAATACACTGGAAGCCTCCAGCTTCGTTGTCTCGACAGAGGGCCGGAGGAGCACATTGATCCCCGCGCTCAGTGGGATCGCAGACGGTATCGAGCGGGAGCTGTGTGGCACACATTCCAGAGCCGTCGCAGTAGTCGCCCGCTTCGCAGTCGAAGCTGAACGAGCAGCCGCTGTCCTCCGGCGTCCAGCACGCGATGCCGTCAAATTCGTCGTCTCGACACTCAAGGTCCTGCAAACATTGAATCGCTGACAGGCCTAACGTGCACGCGTCTCCTTCGGCACTTCGCGGCTCGCACAGGCCGACGCTGCACCACTCGCCGTCGACACAGTCTGAGTTGGCAAAACACGAGCCAACCTGAACGCATCGCCTACTCGCGTCCGGAAGCTCGGCACAGAAGTAGCCGAAGTCACAGGCGCCCTCCGCTGGGTTATCTGTGCAGGCATCGCCGGGAGCGAGTCGTGCGCGACAGGTCGCGCCCGGCAGCGGCGTCAAGTCTGGAGCCAGTGGGCTGCACACCGCGCCAAGTTCACAGCGTGGATTCTCTTCGCACGAGTCGCCGATTGCGATCGTTTCGTCGGGCGGAGAACAGACATCCCCTGGCCCGTCTACCGCGGGAATGCAGACGAACCCCGGCACACACTGCCGTGTCGTTTCAGACGAGTAGCAGGGTTGGCCAATGCTGCCCGCTCGCGCACATTCGCCGAGTCCGCCGACAGAGTAGCCGACACAGTCGGTGTTGCTGGGACACGTGACCACCGCGTTGTCGCAGGGGTCACCCTCCGCCGCGACCGGGTTCAGGCATCGCCCTCCATCGAGCGGTATTATGGCACACAAAAGGTCCGCGACGCAGCTCTCGGCAACTCCGGGTGCGCAGGTCTCGCCTAGCTCGGCCTGAGCGACGCACTCGCGATCGAGACACGTCAAGCCCAACGCGCATTCGGATTCGAGGGGGGGGCCACATTCGTCACCTTCCGCCAACTCGCTAGGGGTGCAGACGAGCGCCGCAGCGTCGCAAACGAGATCTGGCAAGCAGTTCGAATCGAAGAGGCATCCAGTGCCGCGATCGCCCAGTGAGCGCCCGGTCACGGCGAGACTTCCGCTACCCGTGCCCTCCGCCACTTCGACAAATACAAACACACGCTCGCCTTCACGCAGGACCGACGACACCTCGGCGCCGCCGTCTACCGACACACTGCACTCGAGCTCGGTCGCGGAGCGCTCACACGAGCGTCGAGTGTAGATAACGGCGGAGTCTGCGCCTGCGCTTGCGCGGAAGCGGTAGGCTCCGGGCCCGGGCGCGCTGAACTCAAAGACGGCGTCGGTGAGTCCGCCAGGACCGCAGCTGCCGGTCGAGGTGTTGACGGAGTCTGTGGTGTCGAACCCGACCAGGATGCCTCGGTCGCCGAAGACATCTCCGCTGTCCGGTCCGAGAACGTTCGGCGAGCCACAGCTCCCAGTCCCAGCGAATTCACAGGCGCCGATGCCGTTACAGAAGAGGCCGGGGCCGCAGCGAGAAGATTCGCCATCGACATCGCAGAGCTCAGCTTCGCCCGCGATGGGGATCTCCCGCACCATGAGGTCTAACGGCCCGTTCGCGCCGATAAACAGCAGAATCGGCTCACCGGGAGCGGCGGGGGTCTCGAGCGTCGCACCTAACCCTGTGACAGCCTGGGCGCATCCGAGTTCGCCGAATGTTTCGCCACAGGTTTCGCCGAGCGCGATGACGATGTCAGCGTCGACGGTGGAGCTGCTGGCAGAGAATTCGATCCACGCCGCCGCCGCCGGTTGGTACGTCAGGTAGATTCCGCTCGGCACGTCACCGCAGAGTAGGTCCGGCGCAGGAGCCGCCAGAACGCTCGTCGACCAGGCCCCGCCTCCCCCATCAACCGGAGTAAGACGGATTTGCAGGTCCGCCGGATTCAAGCAGCCGGTGCCGGCGATGGCCTCGCAGATATTGCCGAGGCACTCCAGAGAAGTGTCGCAGCTGAGCAGGCCGTCCAGCGGGTCACCGCACGCTTCCCCCAAACCTGCGAGATCAGCCTCGGGGAGAGTGCAAGTGGCATCCAGGCAGAGCGTGCTGATCTCGCAGTACACGTCGAACTCTCCGCTGATGCACGCGTCACCAAGAGTCGCGATTGCCCCCACCGGTTGTGCCTCGATCACGACAATCCCCTGGGAGGTCCGCGCAGAGTCCATGGAGAAGACGTATGTGGTCCCGGCCTCAAGCGAGACGAGGACCGCGCCGCGGTCACCCACACCGTCCGTTGCCGAGCACGCCAATTCATCCTCCGGCGCGCAGCTGGTCCCGACGCTGACTGTGACGGGGATGTTCGTACCGCGTCCATTAGCGTTGATCAGCCAGATGCCCGAACTCGGAGGCACGAACTCGACCGCGACATCGAAGCCTTCGCGATCGATGCAGGTCGGGACACGGTCATCGAGCGCTGTCGCGTTGAGACTGAATTGGAACCGCAGTCCGTCACCTGAGGTGACCGCCCCGGCGTTGAAGTCCTGTACCGCGAGTTCGCCGAGACACCGATCGGTCGTGCAGTTCGCCCGGCAACGCTCGCCGCCATCGCACTCCTCATCGGTATCCAGCACGCTGTCGCCGCAGCCTGCGATTTGGCAATCCAACCGGCACGCGTCGGCGTCGGTGTCGCTGTTGGTGTCGCCGTCATCACACGACTCACCGGCATTGAGTTCACCGTCTCCGCATTCGCCAGCAGGGCAGAACTGGACGCAGTCGGGATCATCGCAGTCCGTGCGACCGTCGCCGTCGTTGTCGATGCCGTCATCGCAGACCTCGACCGACGGTGGACACAGTACGTCGTTGTCCGCGCAGTCATCGTCTTCGCAATCCACCAGACCGTCGTCGTCGTTGTCGACACCATCATCACAAACTTCAATCTCTGGCGCGCAGCCTGCATCAGCATCACAGTCGGCGTCTGCGCAGTCGGTGTTACCGTCGCCGTCGTTATCGACGCCGTCTCCGCAGTCCTCGTCAGTCAGGGTCTCGCAGGCGGGTTCTGCCGCACAGTCGGTGTCATCACAATCTGCGTTGCCATCGCCGTCGTTGTCGACGCCGTCGTCACAGAGTTCGATCGCCGCAGTCTCTGTTGCGCAGATTGCTGAGCAGCCATCGCCGCTCACGGTGTTGCCATCGTCACAGGCCTCGTCGCCCGCGACGACATCGTCGCCACACATCGTAGCGCAGATGATCTGGCCACCGAGTTCGGAGCACGTCCAGCCGGCTTCTGATGTACACGTGAGGGAGCACCCATCGCCTGGGAAGGCGTTACCATCATCGCACGTCTCGTCGCCTTCGACAGCGCCGTCACCGCACGTGGGATCCGGTTCGGAGTCCCCGCAGGCCGCAAACACGGCGACAGAGCACAAGAGCAAGAGGCGCAGCAGGCAGGCTTGAGTCAATGTCATCTTCATCTTTCGATTCACGAGCTAAGGAACCAGAGAAGGCAGGGACTAATCGGTCACGAAGGTGTCGCTGATTACGACGCCGGCTCCGCTCACGGGCGACACACAAGGTGTAGACGCTCGCAACGTGCTGGCCGTGATGGCAATCGGATCCGAGACGGCCAGATCCGCACGGTACACCTGCACAGTGCCAGTGCGGCCGCTGCCAAAGACGAGGCCTGCCCCATCGCGGCGGACGTACGCGTCGCGCTCGGAGGGGCTGGACGTATAAGTCTGCATTTGACCGGTCGTTATGTTGAGTCGGCGCAGCGCTGTGATGCCGTCGCCCGAGGCGACAGAGTAGAAGAGCAGTTCGCCCGTGGGGTCGATTCCGAACGCGCCGCGCATACCGGTTGCCGTGGTCAACTGGATCGGAGTGGCGCCGTCCGCGAGAGTGTCGATCGTGAAGACCTCGACGCCGCCGTCGGCGTCGGAGACATAAGCGAGGCGCCCATCGTTGATCCACCTCGGGTAGGTGTCCGCGGTGTCGTTGTCGGTGAGCGCGACGAGCTCGGGCGTCTCCGCGTTGACGTCGAACAAGTAGATCTCGTTGTCAGCGTCTTCGTCGCTGCGTCCGTTCAGAGCGATCTCGCCTCCGACGGGGGCCCACGAGAGATTCTCAAAGATCGTCAGCGGAGCGAGCGAAAACTCCTCCGGCTGCCCCGTCGTCACGTCGACAACGACCAAAGCACGCTCGGCGCTCAGTGTGAACGCAATGAACGCTAAGCGCGTCCCGTCGGGCGACCAGGTCGGCGAGAACGTGCTGAGGTAGTCGGTGTCCGCGAAGAGCTGCCGGTCTTCGCCGCCGTCATGTGCCGTGATGAAGACTTGCTCGAGTGTGAGCGAGCTGGCCTGACGAATGAATGCCACCCAGGGGTTCTCCGCGAGAGGAACCACAACAGGGTACGGATCGGTTGGCCCCGTATCGGTCTCAGTGTCGGCGTCCTCTTCAACATCTGTTTCGGCGTCGGCGTCGGCATCGGTCTCCACGTCTGTGGTTTCAACGTCCGCCACGTCGGGGTCGATGGTGTCGGCGTCATCTGCGTCCGAGACGTCAGGCACCTCGGTGTCAGCGTCCTGTTCGACATCCCCGGGAACATCGGGCAGCACGTCATCGACGACATCAGTCGTGACATCGGGGACAGTCACATCTTCCTCCGCGTCCGCGTCCGCGCCTGCGTCTAACCCAGTGGTGTCTGCCGCGTCGTCTTGCCCGCAGATGCCGAGAGCCGTGCACACTTGACCGCTGTTGCAGTCGTCGTTCGACTCACAGGGGCAAATGAGAGTCGTGCACTCGGAGTCAGAGCCGCTGGTCGAGTCGCCACAGCCAATCGGCGCGATCAACATCATGACAAGCGCGGGCAGAGAGAGCTGGCGGTACAATCGTGAAGTCATCGGCAAAGGGCGAAACGGCGAAGAAATGAGTGTTCATGCGCAGTCGCACAACATCCATACGATACAGGCGTAAACGAATGCGTTGCAAGCCAACGGCACGTTATGACGTGGTTTTCTTTACGAAGGGTGGCTCTGGGCGCCCGTTTGCGCGCAATCGCCCGCTGAACGAGCGAAAATCACGCTAGCGGGAGGGCCAGTCTTAGGCCACGCGTTGGCGACGAGTACGGAGAACCATGCCAAGCGAGACCAAGACGAACCATAGGCTCGGCAGCGTGCCGGCAGAGGCGCTACATCCAGACTCGCTGCCTCCGCTGTCTTCGTCGCCGTTCTCCACTCCCCCCTCCGGGTTGTCCGCCTCGCCGGTATCTGCGCCTGCGGAGTCAGCGTCGGGCACCATGATGTCCGACTCGGCGTCTTCACCGCCGTCGTCCTGACCGGTATCGTCGGTCGTGCCGTCTTCAGCGTCCGGGGTCGGCGTGTCAGTCTGAACGTCGTCCGTAACGCCGTCTGGCGTGGCGTCGCTGTCCGCATCACCGCCAGCGTCCTCTTCGACATCCGGGCCAAAAGGCACAATCGCGCAGTCGAGGCCGCAAGCGCCGGGCTCATCGTTGTTGTCCGTGCCGTCGTCGCATTCCTCAGCGCCATCAACGATGCTGTCGCCGCACGCGGGCACCCGGCAGTCCAAGCGGCAGACGTCTGGAAGGTCGTCGTTGTCGGCGCCCGCGTCACACTCCTCGTCGCTGTCGAGGATGCTGTCGCCGCAGTAGGGGAGGGTGCACATGGTTCGGCATGAGTCGCTCTCATCGGCATTCTCCGCCCCTTCATCGCACTCCTCTTCGCCGTTGATGACACCGTCGCCGCAGCTTGGCGCAGCGCATTCGAACGAGCACGTCGCGGAGGGGTCATCGCTGTTCGCCTCACCCTCATCACAGGCCTCACCCACATCCACGACGGCGTCGCCGCAGAATGGCAGCAGGCAGTCTGCACGGCAGGCGTCGCTGAACTCGTCGCTGTTATCGTCCGCGTCGTCGCACTCTTCGTCGGCGTCGATGACACCGTCTCCGCAGCTCGGAAGCGTGCAGCTCGTGCGGCACGCGTCGCCGACCTCGTCGTTGTTGAACAGGCCTTCGTCGCAGGCCTCGCCTGAATCGACCACGCCATCGCCGCAGCCGGCCGGCATGCAGGTGGTGCGACAGCCGTCGGGCGAATTCCCGTTCGTTTCCCCCGCGTCACACATCTCGCCGGTATCCACGATGCTGTCGCCACATCGCGGCAACTCGCAACCCGGGCGACACGCGTCGGCCGTCGCCTCATTCGCCGGGCCCTCATCGCACGCTTCATCTGGGTCCACGACGCCATCTCCACAGAACGGAGCGCTGCAATCCGTGCGGCACGCGCCCGGTGTGATGTCCGAGTTCTCGTCGCCATCGTCGCAGTCTTCGTCGCCTTCGGTCACGCCGTCGCCGCATTCAGGGCCAGGGACGGTGACGAGCAACTCGAAGTCTCCACAATCTCCTTCGTAGCCGCTGACGGCGAGGAAGACGGTTTGGTTGTCAATCAGCGTCGCTTGCAGCTCAGAGCGCCGCCCAACTGTGTCGTCGTTGCAGTCGATTTGGGAGCCCCCACAAGACTCGCTGAGCGTCAGCACGGTGTCGAAGTCCGTCAGATCGGAGTCCGTCGTAAACGTGTAGGTGCCCGCTGTCGGGGCCGTGAACGCGATCGGGAACGCCGCGCCGTCTTCGCCGTCACCGCAGTTGGGGGCATCCTCGAAGCCGAACTCACAGCTGTCGCCAACAAATGAGCCGATCGCGAAGTCGAGTGTCGCCGTCAACAGGCAGCCGTCGAACGCGCAGAGCGCGTTACAGCCATCGAACTCGACGTCGTTTCCGTCGTCGCAGGCTTCGCCTTCATCAACGGTCCCATCGCCGCATCGCGGCACATCTTCGAACACGCAGTCCGCGTCGCAGCCGTCACCGTCATCGACGTTTCCGTCGTCGCACTGCTCGTCGGCTTCCAGCCGGGAGTTCCCGCATTCGTCTGTCGTGGCGAGCAGTTCGAAGACACCGCAATTGTTTTGGAATCCGTGTACAAAGACAATGACCGCTTCTCCGTCGTTCAGGTCCAACGACAAAAGCGATCGCGTGTCGTCGTCGTCCACATCGTCGTTGCAGTCGAGTTCGTCGCCGAGGCACTCCGAGCGCGAGTAGATGACGGTGTCCATGTCTGTCGCGTCGCCGAGCGTGTCAAAGCGGTAGGTACCCGCTTGCGGGGCGAGGAAGGCGAATGAACGCTCGAGGCTTGTCGCCGTGTCGTCACCGCATGTCGCGCCATTGTCAGAGTTCTCCCCATCACAGCTGTCCAAGACAACCGGGCTGTTGAGCACGAGGACGGTATCTTCCGTCACGCAGCTGTCGGGCTCTTCCAACAGACAGAGCGCCGAACACCCATCGTCGCTGTCGAGGTTACCGTCGTCACACTGCTCGCCGTCAGTCGTTTCGCCATCTCCACAAGGCGAGACGCTGACGTTAAGCCCGTAGTCGCCGCAGTTGGTGCGAAAGCCGGAGACGTACACGACGATCTCGTCGCCGCTGTCTAGCGTCAGGGAGAACGAGGACTCCTCGTCGGCGCCGGGTAAATCGGAGTCATCGTTGCACGCCAGCTCGTCTGCGCCGCAGGCCGTTCGAGCGTAGAGGACGGTGTCAAATTCGGTCGATTCGGACAGGGTGTCGAACGAGTACATGCCGTCGCGGGGTGCGATGAACAGGTAGCCATCGTCTCCACCGGAGGTGCCGTCTCCGCAGCTGGCCACACCATCGACGTCCGCTCCGTCGCACGTATCTCCGATCGTGGTGGTGCCAACCAACAACGAGAAGTCGTTCAGCGGACAGAGCTCTTGGCGACAGGTCGCGCTGCATCCGTCGCCATCTTCGACGTTACCGTCATCACACGCTTCGTCGCCTTCGATGTCTCCGTTGCCGCATTCGACAACGCACGTGTTGCTGCAACCGTCGTTGGAGATGTCGTTTCCATCATCACAGAACTCATCGAGGCCGGGCTGAATGACGGCGTCGCCGCAGAACTCGGTGCTGCAAATCGCGCTGCATCCGTCCCCAGAGTCGAGGTTGTTGTCGTCGCACTCTTCGCCTTCATCGGTCACGCCATCGCCACACGTCGCGCTGGCGCCGCACAGGCGCGCGCTTGGCCAATTCGCGTTGTTGCAGAGGTCGTCGATCGCTCGCCGGACGTACGTGACGTCCTCCGCCGTCCCGCTGTCTTCTGCGAGCACCCGCACCCGGTTGCATCCGGCATCGTCGTCAAACGAGTAGTCCGTCGCGCCGCGGACGAGGATTCCCACGAGCTCACGGGCGTCGTTGAACACGCCTGAGCCCGAGTTGCCGCCGAAGGTGTCGAGGGTGGCTTCGAAGTAGTCCAAGCTGTCGGGCCGCCCGTCGGTGACGACGCCTCCTTCGTCAACCTTGGCAGGAATGCCGCTTCCGAACCCGATGACGGTCAAGTCGCTGTCGGCGGGCAGCGCGACGTCCACCAAATTCACGTTGGCAGGTGTTCTGCCGACGACTGGGCGGTCCAACTCAACGATGGCGTAATCTAGGGTGCCGGCATCGATGGTCACAACAACGGACTCGCATTCGTACACGTCGTCGGGATCGATCTCCTGCAGGTCGCCGTCGGCTTCGAAGTAGTAGTCGAAGACGTAGAGTTGCGAGCGACATTCGCCGAGGTCCTCGACGCAGTGGCCAGCGGTCAGGACGAGGTTGTCATCGATGAGCGTGCCCGAGCAGTTGCCCATCGTCGGATCGTCGAGGAAGCGCTCGTCTGAGCAAAGTCCTCGAGAGTTTCCGAGCATGTTCCCGAGCGGTATCGCCGTGCCTGCGGGGTCGTCGTCAAAGGCCGTGACGTCGATATCATCCCGCAAAACGAGCGCGACAATGGACTGATCGAGCAACGTCTGCAGCGCTGGGTCGGCAACCGCGTAATAGTCGGTGCGGTCATCGTCGCCGTAAACGACGGTCTGTTCCGCGCTGCGTTCGGCGCTCGGCTGCGAGCCATCGTGAGAGAGCTTGGTTCCTTCACAAGCGAGCAGAGCGGCGCATGCGCTCAACGAGAGAGCGGTCAGTCGAGCGATAGACATAAGTGGTTCTTAGAGGAACAGAGGGGGCCGAGTGCTGGTGGACAGGCGGCCCAATGGAGCGAGCAGACAACGAGCATCATCCGCGGGTTCTAACGTCTTCGGTGACGCTAGGGCGGCGACGAGCCGACCTCAAGCCATGCGGGCAACATCGTCATGGCTGAAGCCGTCTCTACGATTTGCTCGATCGCGTCAACTTCACCTCCAAGGTCGTCCATGGCGGCGAGGAGATTCTCGGCTGGCGCTCGAATCGGGCCCTCGAGCGCCGCGAAGGCGGTACGCGCCGCGTTGGTCACGATTCCGAGGCCGAGGGGAGCCGCGCTGTCAGTGAGCGCGCCCTCGACGCGCGTCCATCCGTCAAGGGCGCTCCGTAGTGCCTCTGCTGCCGGGGAGACCTGGGCGCGAACGGTCACGAGATCGCGTTCGAGGGTGGTCGCTTCTTCGCGTAAGCGGAGCAGTTGGGCCCGACTCGTCCACCCCCACGCCGACGAGTTCCAAAGCTGCGTGAACTCGCGCGAACTCGACTCGCTCGCTTCGAGTCCTGCGAGGATCTCGTCGGCGTCCGCGAGAACGGTCACCAATGAGTCGACGCCAAGGTCTGCAGCCGCGATGATGTCCGAACGGCGCCGCACGACTTCCCACGGTTGGGTCGCTTGGCCCAGCACGGTGATTTCAGAATCTCTCCACCGGTCGAATCGATCAACGACGTCGGTGTGGGTCCGCAGCGCGACGAGGGTGGTTCGAACGCGCAGTAATTGTTGGGTGCGCTCGGCGACACGCTCCGACAGGTCTGGTGTCGCCCTGCCGATCTCTCGAAGCTGGTGAGTCATGATCACGGGCTCGACAACGAACATCCAAGCGCTGCCGGTGAGCAGCGCAAAAACCAACAGCGCCACGATGAAGCGTAGGAGCTTCATCGTGGCGCTGGCTCTGCTGCGTTGTGCAGTCACTGGGTTCTACTCAAGCACGTAGGCGGCGCCAGCGGCGGCCCCGTCATTCGAGTCACGGATGGCGCCCACCGCGATCCGGTTTCCGGTAGTGGCGACGGCTGCGCCGAAGCGCGCACCTGTGGTGGCGTCGCCGGCGACAAAGGAGCCGCCGTCGGCCCAAATGGTGCCATCGAATTCGTAGACGAAAACAACTCCGCCTCGGCTGACCGCGCCCGAGTTATCGCGGAACGCTCCGACTGCGAGGGTGTCGCCGGAGAGCGCGACGCTCTGCCCGAAGCGATCTCCCGCTACCGTGCTGGGGTCGCGGAGCGATGCTGCCAACGCCCAGACGCCGCCAACCAGATTGTAGATGTAGGCTTCGCCGTTTGCGCCGCTGGCGCCAATTGCCAGCCGCGTCGCGGCGCCACTCACCGAACCGCCGAAGCCACCGCCAACCGCGCCGACAGGAGACGCGATAACGGCTTCTTCTGCCCAGGTTCCTTCGGTGTTTCGGAACACGTACACCGCACCATGCGACCCTTCTCCAGGAGCGCCAACGAAGGCGACATCGCCGACGATGTCGACCGAGCTGCCGTAGCTCGCGTCGCTGTTCAGAGCGACGCTCGGCGTCAACGCCGAGGCAGTCCACACTCCGACAACCTCTGCGTAGACGTAGGCGGCCCCGGGGCCGGCCACGTCGAAGCCCGTTCCGCTGCCCGTCCCCGGCGCGCCGACGATGAAGGTGTCGCCGTCAACGCCAACAGCGTCGCCGAACTTAGCACGTTCAACGGTGCCCCCAGGAGTCAAGGTGGCATCAAGAGTCCAGGTTGTTCCTGCTCGCGTGAAGACGTGAGCTTCCCCATTGTCATCTGCTTGCCAGCCGCCGACGACGATCAACTCATCGTCAATCGCCACGGCCGAACCAAACCGGTCCCACTCCGCCACGACGCCCACTCCGAGCTCTTGCTCGAGGACCCAACCGGCGATTCGCTCGTGCCGGTAGACGTACGCCGAGCCTCCGTAGCGGATATGGCGGTCCGATTTGTCCGCTCCGACGATCATGCGGATACCGTCGGCGGCAATGCTCGAGCCCAATTCATCTCTAGCCTCCGTATCACCGACGACATGCGATTCGCTCAAGCGCGCCTCGGATGCAAAAGCGTCGGGGCAGCTGAAGACGCCAACATCCACGGCCGCGCCGTCATTCTGGACCTCGACGCGGTGCCAGAGCTCCCCTGGGAAGCCGGCAACGCCATCACATTCCAGCACCTCAAGCCCAGCGGCACGCACTGAGCCATCGCGCGGGTACATGAATCGAACGACCGTTGAGCAGTCGGCGGCGTCCGACACGTAGAAGCGGAAGTGTACGATGCCGAGGACTGCGACATCGGCGACGGTGCTGCTCCACTTGTCGGACGAGAAGGTGGCAGACAACGTGCCATGGTCGAGCGTTTGAATGCAGACGAATTCGTCGCCCGCAACATCCTCTAAGAGGTTCTGAATCCGGAGCTGGAGGTCGAACTCAGTCTCCGTTGGCACCGGACAGACGTCCGGTCCCCAGCTGCCAACGGTACTCGTGCTGGTGATTTCGGCTTGAATCCACGTCAAGCCGCCAGAGTCGGCGCAGGCTGTCACGGGTACCCGCCGAAGCGCGGCGACCGAAGACTCGCCGTCGCCGGGCCAGAGGTCCCCATCATCGGAGGCACATGTCGAAAGCACCGACTCGAAGTATCGGAAGCGATAGGTGCTCGGCAGCGAAAGAAACGGCTTCACCGTCCACTTTGAACCCGTGAAGGTCATGGGCACCGGCGCGAAGCCCTGGATCTCTAAGCACGCGGTCGCGCTGCCGGTTATCACGGAGCCTTGGTAGCGGAACTGCACCTTCACGGTGGGCGTGCCCTTCGGAATCAGCCGTTCGCCGGACTGGTCAACTGCCGTGAGTTCGACGCCGTCGTGGTCCAGTTCTGACGCGCAGGCGCCTACCGACGCGACGGCTGTCACGAGCGCCGCGCGATGCAGCAAGGTCGTTAGCAGGTTTCTCATTGCGACTTCTGTTCAATGGGGAACGCGCGACCAGGGGAGTGGAAGCACGGTGTTAGCTCACAACGGTACATCGGTACTTACGCTGCTCAATTTAGTTCGAGTATTAGACACTTCATCGTTGTCGAGGCGAAAGTCTAGAAGAACAGTGAGGATCTCGTGCCGTGTGCCGGAGTACGCTCGAGCACAGTGCTCCGGGGTTGAGGCCTACTGCTCGGGGATCGCGTTGATATAGTACAGGCCGCCCTGGGGGCCTTGAGCAGCGCGAAGCGTCCCGCCGGGATGTCCGGGCCCGGAACAATGACCTCGCCATCAGACGCTCTCACACGTCTCGTCGGTGTCGACGACCGTGACGTACACCGCCCACATTGGCGGCATCTCGCCCCATTCCTGCGCGATCGTCGTCCCGAGAGCGATGGTGTTGCCGTGGTTGTGGCACAGCTTCAGGCCGCCAGCGCCATCCTCGACCGTCCACCCGAACAGGTCGGCATAGAACATCGACGCGGTGTTTACGTCCCTGGCGTCGTGCTCGTTCCAGCACCACGTGTTGGGGATGTTTGCGACGGTGTGCCCCTGATAGGGGAACATCCAATACGGATGGTTACTTGGCGTCTTCTGCTTCGCCGCAGTCCAACCGAAGAGCGCTCCGTACCATTTGGCAGCGGCTTCGCCGTCCCTCGTCGTGAGGTCGATCCAGTTAGCATGGCCGTGCGGATGCGATTCGAATGTGGACATGCGTTCCTCTTGTCCAACTTGGGTCTTGAGGAGGTACTATGACAGCGCATTGCTTATCTGTACAGAAGGCGGGGATGCGCTCCCAGGGCGATCGCAAGAAGTTCTTCTTCTTGGACTCCGTCCAAACCTGCCAAAGGCTTCGCCCTTGGAACCCACGGAATCTGCTCCGCAGTTTCCTCTGTTGGATGAATCTCAGGCGCAAACCCCAGCTGATTCGCCAAAATTCGCGGTGTGACCTCTTCTTTCGGCCACTCTGGTCGCGCTCCACCATCGAGGCGTAGCGTTCCGGCATTCGACGTGTCGCTTGACATGAAACCAAATGGTTTCTAGTGGGCGCAACCTAGAGGTTTCGTATATGTCAGAGCAACTGGTTTTCAGGGCACTCGCCGACCCCACCCGCCGGAGCATCATCGCGATGCTGGCCGAGGGGGAGCGCACGCTGGGGCAGATCGCGTCGAACTACGACATGACGCGGCCGGCCGTGAGCAAACATCTCATCATTCTGCGAGAAGGCGGCCTTATCGATGTGCGCGCGAGCGGACGTGAGCGTCTGCACACACTGCGCCCGGAAGCGTTGAAACCGGTATCCGACTGGCTGGGATTCTACATCCAATTCTGGGACCAACAATTGGAGCACCTGAAACAAGCTGTGGAGGCTGATGATGAGTAACGGCGTGATTGTGAAGACGATTGTTCTAAAGGCGAGCCCGGAGAAGGTCTGGCGATTCTTAACCGAGAAAGACAAGCTAGCTCGCTGGTTTCACGAGACAGATCGAGACCTGACGGAGCCGTCGGCGTTTCACTATCTCCGGCACGATGATGAAGCAGAAGACCGCAAGATGATGTGGGGCGACGTCCTTGAGATCGTGCCGCATTCCAAACTCGTCCATACATTCACGCATCAATGGCTCGAAGGCGTGGTGACGACGGTGACGTGGGAGCTGACGCCGATTGAGGATGGCACACAGCTGAGGATGACTCACGAGGGGCTAAACACACTCGCGGCGCTGAGCGGCCACGACTCGGGTTGGGATCAGCACCTCACGAGGCTGCGCAACATCGCGAGCTAGATAATGGGCGCCGCGTGTCGGTGGCATCGGCTGCGGCGGGGCGGTTTCTTTGGGCAGCGGCGGGGCCGGCGCGCGTGATTTGGCTGCGCTCGTGCCCAACAGAAGCTCGGGCTCTCAGCGCAGAATCCCCGCGTCGCAGTGGTCGGACCCCACTGGCTTGTTAAGGGGAACACTGGTGATTCAAGCCAGTGCTGGTTCTACGCGACTCGGCGGCGCGCGCTTCCCCGCCCCCTTCTTGCACGCTAGTGGGGTTCAATCGTCGACGGCGCCGTCCGCGATCCACTGTCGAATCATCGCGACGGACGCGTCCGGCAGAAGCTCCGGTGCGTTAAGCGGCATGTGAGGCACAGCTACGCCGCCGACGCTCGGCGTGCAGGTGGACAGCAGCTGGTAGAGCGTGCTGCCCTCTGGATCGCCGGGCACGATGAGCGGGTCGGCGCCCGGTCGGCTCACGGAGTGCGTCATCAGGCGCTCGTAGAGCCCGTCGCTGGCGAGGTCGAGGTTCGCGGCCGAGAGAGGGCCGCCGTGGCAGCTGCTGAATGTGCAGCTCGGTCGGAAAATGGCGCTCTCAATGGCTGAGAGCGTGGTGTCACCCGGAGGCGCGGCGTCGCTTGGCGTGTCGACGCAGACGCCTTCTAGCCGCTCCGTCACCGTCCCATCTGATGGGGGGAGGTAGAGGTCGCCCGCGATCTCCTCGTCGGTCGGCCCGCGCTGCTCGCGGTTCTGCGGAATACCTATCACCGAGCAGGCGCCTTCGTTGAGAAGCCTGCCTTCGCCCTCGACCGTCGAGTCGGTGCTGTCGACGGTGCCATCGATCATGAAGCCAGACTCCGCCAAGGCGAGCATGACGCACATCTCTTGATCCCCAATTCCCCAGCCCACCGAGTTGGGCGTCGGGTTGTAGAACCCGCAAGTAAAGCGCAGCCCGTCCGCGTCGCTGAGCTCCAAGGGAGGGTCGAAGGCTTGCCCGTTCGCGTCGCTGTTGAACCCATCTAGCTCGTAGAGGACGTCTCCGTCATTGGGGCCGCCGAGCACCTCGAGGCGAAAGTGATTCCCGAGGTAGTGGTAGTGGGGGACCACCCAGTGAATCTTGATGTCTCCGTTTCCAACCCGGCTCAGATCGCACTCGGCCGAGAAGCGCGCGTCCGCGCCCGCTGGGATGTCGAGGTCGAGGTAGGTGAAGCGAATTGGGCCGAGGATTGCGTCGACCTCGCGCGGATGGATGAGGTCGAGCTGCATGCGCAGCTCGGTGCTGCGTGTTTGGTTTGAGAGGTTCAGCAGGTGCGCGGCTGCGATGATACTGGAACGGGCCGGGATCTTGATGACCGCCCCGTCGCGAAAGGCCTGTTCTTCAAAGAGTGACTGCGTGCTCTGGGCAAAGAGCACCGTGCCCTTGATGGCCGCATCGAGCTCCGTGAATCGACGCTCGTCGCAGGGGAAGTATCCGTCTGGCCCAGCGTACAAGTCGTCCGGAACAGAGAACCAGTTCGAGTGGTGGAAGCCCCCTTCGTTCGCGAGCACCACCCTGTTTACGTAGAGGGGCTGCTCGTTGTTGAGGGTCCAGACGACGCACGGCGACGTCTCTTCGAATGGCTCGAGCTCGAACACGCCGAACGAGTGATAGACGGAGCCTGGTGCGGGCTCGAAAGGTGGCCGTTCAGCCGCGTCCGCGCCGTCCACTGCGTCTGCTGGGCCGTCGGCTGCTGCTCCGTCAGTTGACGGCGAGTCGTCGCAAGCGAGCAGCGCAAGCAACGCAATTGAGACACTGAAGAGGAGGCGCTTCGACATAGAGGCTCGCGGCTGAGAAGGAGGGCGGGTACTCTAGAGCGCTGGCCCCTCGCCCTCCATCATGACCGAACGATGACCGTTTTCCAATGAGGCCCCGACACTTCGTTGGTTCCACGCTCGTCATCTTGTTGGCAGGATGCGGTGCGGACGAGGCTGACCCAGGCGTTTGCACTGGCTTGGCGTCCCCGCGCGTGATCGCCCCTGCTGCGGGCTGGAGACAGGTCGCCCTGGGGGCGGACCCGTTCTATGAGGGCTCCGATGCCCCGGTGAGCTGTGCGCCCGCGACGTTCGGGCTCGAAGCCGGCGTCGACGGCGAGTGGTGGGGAATCGAGACGGTGCAGTGCGGCTACGTCACTTTTGAGCAGCCGACGGCGACGGCGCTTTGCCCAGGCGACGAGGTCGTCATGCGGCTCTGGCACTTCAATCTGCTCGACAACGACGCGGACTTCGAAGCGTTGCTGGCGGTCGACGCGGCCACCCCGTTGATTCGCGAGACCATTCCGATTCCAGCAGATGCCCGGCTTGTCGAGATGCGCGCGACCCTCGTGGAGTTCGTGGATGCAGGCACCCCGCTCTTGTTTCATCTCGAGAATCACGGGTCGAACAGCTGGGGGTTGCTGGACGTTGTCGTCGAGCGTTCGAGGTGAACTTAAGGTGCCGGCGCGTCCGCCGCGCGCAAAATTTCTACGATCCGGCGGCGTTGCGAGGCGGCGGCGATCTCGAGTGCGGTCTCGCCGGCAGCATTAACGATTGCCGGATTTGCGCCGGCTTGAAGCAGGGCTCGTACGTTCTCCGCGTGTGCCCACGCGGCCGCGTAGTGGAGCGCGGTGTTGCCGTCGTGATCCCGCCGATCGACCGCAGGCTGGTGCTGCAGAAGTAGCTGCACCAACTCGGCGCTCTCCCGCGAGGCGCTGAGGTGCAGCGGGCTCTGGCCGTGCTCGTCTTCGCTACTGACCCTCGCGCCTCGGCTTAGCAGGA
Organism: Bradymonadia bacterium; assembly: GCA_047610025.1. Classification (GTDB taxonomy): domain Bacteria; phylum Myxococcota_A; class Bradymonadia; order REDH01; family REDH01; genus JBLFZA01. Next base: position 52,540 of record JBLFZA010000001.1, read on the forward strand.
GGGACGTCGCCGAAATGTGCCCCTTGCTCACCGCCAAGTGGAGCGGTGTTTGGCCAACGGAGTTGAGACGTTCGACCGCGAACCCGGCCGTTAGGAGAGCGCTGAGGATCTCGATGTCACCGCCATGCGCGGCGTGGTGGAGGCGGTTCGAGTCGTGGTTGATCGCCCCTCGCGTGGCCTCCGCGGACCACAAAATCTCAAACGCGGCAGAGTGGCCAAAGTAGGCGGCGTAGTCGACCGGGCGGTAGCCGAAGCGATCAAGAACGTCGTCAGAAGTCGCGCTCTCTAACTGTCGCTCGAGGATCGTCGTATGGCCTCGCCGCGCGGCGCCGTGGAGTGCGGTCATCGTCCCTGCCCCGAAGTCATCCGGCGGCGCTCCCGCGTCCAGGAGCAGCGAGACCATCGGCAACGACGACTGGTCGGTCGCTCGGCGTAGTGGGTCGACGAGCTCGCTTGGAGTGGCCTCGCTGCGATCGTCCGCCACTGCGAGAATCGTCTCCGCGAGCGTGACATTGTCCAGACGAGCGCATCGTCCAATCGGCGTCTCGCCCGCCTGGTCGCGCAACCCGATGGCGCGGGGCGGGAGGAGTAACGCCGCCATCTCGGGATGTCGTTGGTGACAACTCCAATGGAGCGCGAGTGCCCCCCATTGATCGCGCGAGCCGAGGTCGACGCCGGATTCGAGCAGCCGCTGGGTCTCGTCTAAATCTCCGCGTCTCACTGCGTGATGAAGTGCTGGCAGCTCACTCGCACCGGCACCCTGCACGCTCGGCGCGCCAGCGAAGGCGCTCAGTGCCGCGAGGAGGGGGTCCTGACTATCTGGCCCGATGTCCAACATGAACGGCTCATAGCGCGCCAGCTCGGGCCGCGACGAGAGCTTCCAATACAAAATTCCTGCGAGCGCTACGCTGTGTTCGTGCACAGCCGAGTGCAGCGCGGAGTGCAGAGCTCGCACGGCGGCTGCCCGTTCGTCCTGGACGATCGGCTGCTTGGACCAAACGAGGATCGACGGGATTACGTCGTCCCAGATCGGGACGAACCCGGTCTGGCTCCAGGGAGCAGCGGTGGCTCCACTACGCTGCGTGTACCCAAGCTCGGTGAAGAGGACGGGCAGCGCGAGGTCCCTCTCGTCCGAAAACGAGGCGATCCCGTCGAATATCGCGGACCAGGCTTGGGTGAGAGACGCCTCATCGCGCGGTGAGCTTGGGGTCTCTCGCAGCGGGAAGTAGGCGTTGATGCCGATGAGATCGAGCACGTCCCAGAATGCGACCTCGTGGTAGCTGTCGAAATTGGCCGCGAACGTGACGTGTCCGCCGTACGCGTCGCGCACGTCTGCGATCAGTGCACGCCAATGTCGTTCGAGGCGTGCACGTCGCTCGTTCATGCGCTCGATCGGATTGGCGCGCCCGTGGAACGTATAGGCCCGAGCCCATGCCCGCTCGGCGCGATTCCGCTCGATGAGGAACTGCTCGACCGACGGGAAGTCGCTGGCGCCCAAGGCGGCGAGGTCCTCTGGACCAAAGAGGTGCCCGTTCCGGCTGACCAGGGCGCGGAGCTCTCCTTGTCGCGTGTCGTCGAGATAGTAGTCCGTCAGGTGTGGCGCTTGTTCGATGGGTAGGGTGGCGGCGAGCGCGTTCATCTCGCTGCCGATGCCAAGCACCCGAACCCCCTCCTGAGCGGCGATCTCAGCCCACTTGACGACGAATGCGGTGTACCTGTCGAACCAATCGATGACGTCCGCGTCGCTCTGCGGCCAGATCAGGCCATGCCAGAGAAACCGGTTTTCTGGATAGTCGTGGCTCAGCGCAACCCGCAGCACCAGCACCACTTCAAGCCCATGGCGATGCGCTGCTCGAATCTCGGCCCGGACCGCAGGCTCATCGTCTTCGAACCAAAGCTCGGACCCGTTCCACGCGCCCTGGTGCGCGTACACCGTAACTTGCACGGTGTTCATCTCCGCCTGCAGGAGCGCCGCGGCCCAACGGTCGTGATCGTCTTCGTTAAGCTGAATGCCACCGAGCAGAAAGGGCAGGGCGCGCGTCTGCGTCGCTGGCGTTTCCTGCGTCTCCGGAGGTTCCGCGGCTTCCACGGCTTCCGGGGCTTCCACGGCTTCCGGTAGGGGGGTGTCGTCCGGTGCCTGGCACGCCGCGAACACGACCACCAAGAGTGACGTCAGCAGCAAGACGACAAGTGTGGGCATGGCCCTGCGGCGAGCTCCGTGGCGACGGTGGGGCTCGACG
>JBLFZA010000002.1:0-50699 GCA_047610025.1 Bradymonadia bacterium
GCCGCATGACACATCGCCATCGCCTCCGCCGCGGCCGTCCCTTCGTCGAGCAAGCTCGCGCCGGCGAGCGGGAGCCCTGTCAGGTCAGAGACGACGGTCTGAAAGTTGATCAGCGCTTCGAGGCGACCCTGCGAGATCTCGGCCTGGTATGGGGTGTATTGCGTGTACCAGCCCGGATTCTCCAAGATCGAGCGCTGGATCACGGCGGGAGTGATGCAGTCGTGGTAGCCCATTCCGATGAGCGAGCGAGCCACGATGTTCTCGCTGGCGAGCTCCGCCATGTGCGTGAGTGCATCCGCCTCGGTCAGCGCCTCTGGCAGCTGAAGGGCTGAGGCCATGCGGATCGGTGCCGGAACGGTCGCATCGATCAGGGCATCGACACTCGCTGACCCAATAGTCGACAGCATGTCAGCGACCTGTTCGTCGCGGGGTCCAATGTGCCGATCCACGAAGCGATCGGAGCGTTCCAGTGTGGCTCGAACAGACATCGTCGTCTCCTGCTGAATGCGGCTCGGACCTGCGCCGAGCAGCGCGCGTCGCCGCGCGCGAGGCTCCTGTAGCGCCGGAACTGCGATTCCGCCACCGAGAAGCGCGCATTCTAAGGGCGCTCGTGCTACGCGAGCCACTCCCTCTTCGATTCGAGCCCCGATATGTTTTCGTTTCAGTTCTACAAAGTCGTTCACATCCTAGGCGTGCTGCTCATGTTTATGGCGCTCGGCGGCGCCGCATTTCACAGCGCGACGGGCGGCGACAAGACAACAAACCCGCTTCGCAAGATGGTGGCCTCGACTCATGGCACCGCACTGCTGGTGATCTTCATCGCAGGATTCGGCGCGGCTGGCGTCGGTGGCTTCATGGGCGGGGAGAACGGGTTCCCATTGTGGATCGCGGCGAAGATCGTTCTCTGGCTGGTTTTTGGCGCGCTGATTGTGCCGCTCAACAAGGCCAAAGGCTCAGGCAAGATACTCTGGTACGCGATGCCCGTGCTCGGCGCGATCAGCGCGTGGCTGGCGATCTATAAGCCCTTCTAAGAGCAAGAGCGCTGCACAGCGCGTTCCCAGTCGCTGAACGCAGCACTCCATGCGAGACTCTTCACGCAACCGCGGCGGTGCTTCGCGCTACGCCGCGAGAAAGCTCGACACTCCGAGCGTGGCTTGCGCCTCTGCACCCTGCGCGCAGTGCATGACCGTCCCTGCCGGGAATCGGAAGACAAACGTGGTCCCTGTGCCGCGAGTACTTGAGACATCAACGGTACCGCCCAGACGCTCGACCGCGGTTCGCACCGCGCTCAAGCCCACCCCACGGCCACTCGTCTCGGTCACGTCCACCACGGTCGATAAGCCGGACGTGAACAACGCCGTTGTGCGCGCGTCGCTTGAACTCACGTCGACGCCCCGGTTCACAGCCGAGTCGCGTACCGCCTGCCAGTCGATCCCGCGGCCGTCGTCCGCAAAAGTGAGCACGAACTCAGCGTCGTTGAGCTCGCCAAACAACCTCAGCGTCGCCAGGCTTGGCTTGCCTGATGCGGAGCGCTCGGCTGCCGCCTCCACGCCGTGATCAAGCGCGTTCCGTGCGAGGTGTACCGACGCCGCCCAGAATTCGTCCCACCCTTCGGCGACGAAGCGGTAAGGACCAGAATCCGCGTGTACTCGAACGTTCGGCTTCTGCAGCTGCGTTGCGGCGCGTACACACATCTTCCGCCAGCGCGCAAACACCGTCGCTGACGTCTCGTACGTCCAAGCCCGAAGCACGCCCGCGGCGTCTGGAGCGCGCTCGTCGACGCTGTCGGCGAGCGCACGGAGGCATCCGCGTTTTACGTCCACATGATCGCTCCCTAGTGTCATCACGACCGGCCGAACATGACCGATCGCTCGGCTCCACGATGCCCGCAGTTTGACGAGGTTGCCGTACAGAAGCTGGCCACCGGAGCGCTGCATATGCTCCTCCACGCGATGGCAGACCGTCGCGACCGACGGCAACCCGAATACGCTCACATTTCCCTTGAGGGTGTGCAGCATCGACGCGCGCTCGCTATCGTATTCCGGTCGACCAAGCGCGACCAACATCGCCTCAACATCCTCGATGAAACGGAGCGTTCCGCGGCGGTCTTCGGCGAGATGGGTGAACAGGGAGATCCGCTCTTCTTGCGCGGCGCGCTCGCGTCGGCCTGCGAGCTCCGCGCTCACATCACTCGCGATTAACAACAGGTGTTTTTCGCCGCCCACAATGAGCGGCACCCAGCTCAGTGCGAGTTGCCAAGTATCCAGCGTCAACTCTCGCGGGAGCTGATCAACGATGAGTTCGACCGGTAGCTCGTCGTCACGCAGCGCGTCGAGGCCGAGTGCCAGCTCCGCTGCGCGCAGCTCATCGTGCTCGTCCAGCAGCTCCAGAAACGACGCCGACACGTCAATGTCTCCAAACCACGTCGTCGCGGCCCGTGACGCGGCTCCGCGCACAATTCCGTGGATATCGATCAAGACGAGCCCGTCATCGAGATGATCGAACATCGCCTGCTGCAGCAACGCTTGTTGCTCAAGCGACGCAGACGCGACGTCGAGCGACTGTGTTCGCTCATCGACGTTCGCTTCCAATTCCCGATACGCCCGTCGTAATCGAAAGCCGAGCGCGCACGCGCCGAGCAGAGCGAAGGTGGCAATGACGGAGGTCGCGATATGTCGATGCGCCCGGCTGGAGCTTGTGATTGTTAGTCGGTCGTCCAGCGCCTCAATCAACGCGATCGCCGGCGAGTCGCTCGTTCGGCGCGCGGTGAGCCCGACGACCCTATCGAGCTCTCGAAGCTCTTCCGTTCCACCGCCGGCTCCCTGTGCAGCGCGGAGGCGATCGCCGAGTAGAGCAAGCTCCGCGGTGTCGAGCCGGTACGCGCGTTCGACCTCTTCGACAAGCGCGTGCAGTGCGAAGTCGCTAGGCCAGTGACCATCGACCGCGCGCGCAATTTGTTCGAGCGCCACGTGTCGAGACAGCGCTTTCGCCTCCACCTCCGCGAGGTCGGTCGCGAGGTCCAGCCGTGCTTCGAGGATCGAGCGGCGTAGGGCCTCATCTGTGGCCTGAAGCTCCCGCGCATTGACCGCGACGATCGCTTCGCTCTCCGCGGAGAGCGAAGCCTCGCCAGGCGCGGACGCAAGCAGGGTCGCTACGGCGGCAAGAACGGCGATGATGAGCAGAACAGTGCTGCGCACGGGGACTCGGGGGAGACGGATAGACCTGCTCTTTGCTATCGTCCCAATCCTACGCTGCCTTGAGCCCCAGCGCCGATCGCTGAGCTCACGGCACGCATCACGCTCGCTCCCTTCAAAGCGGATTGGATGCCCGCAATGGCTAGGAGGCGGCCTCTTGCTGCTGCAGTCGCCACATTTCGGCGTACTGCCCATCGCGCTCAAGTAACGCTCCGTGGGTCCCGCGCTCCACGACAACACCGTGTTCGAGAACCACGATCTCGTCCGCGTCGACCACCGTCGACAGACGGTGAGCGATCACCAGGCTCGTCCGCGTTCCAGCGAGACGATTGATCGCACCCAAAATGGCCTGCTCGCTGATCGAGTCGAGGGAGGACGTTGCCTCATCGAAGATCATTATCCGTGGGTTCTTCAGCACCGCGCGCGCGATCGCGACGCGTTGCTTCTCCCCGCCCGAGAGCTTGAGGCCTCTCTCTCCAACGACCGTGTCGTATCCGTCCGGCAGGCGTTCGATGAAGGACGAGAGCTGCGCCAAATCGGCGGCCGCGCGCACTTCCTCGTCGGTCGCATCGAGCCGTCCATAACGGATGTTGTAGCCCAAGGTGTCGTTGAACAGCACCGTGTCTTGAGGCACGATCCCGATCGCGGAGCGGAGCGAGCCTTGGTCAACCTCGCGAATGTCTTGGCCGTCGATCCGGATCTCGCCAGAGGAGATGTCGTAGAAGCGGTAGAGCAAACGCGCGAGCGTGGATTTGCCGGAGCCGCTGGGCCCGACAATCGCGAGCTTGGACCCCGCGGGCACGTTCAACGTTACCCCGTGCAGGATTTGGCGTTCAGGGTCGTAAGAGAAGTCCACGTCTTCGAAGACGACGGCGGCGTCCCCCACGACCAACGGCCCCGCGTCAGGGATGTCCACAACCTCCGACTTGCGCTCCAACAGACCGAAGAGGCGCTCCATGTCGGTCAGCGCATGCTTAAGCATCGAGTAAATCGTACCCAAGAACCCCAGCGGCAGAAAGAGCTGCAGCAAGTAGGCGTGGACAGCGACGAGGTCGCCAATACTCATGCTGCCGTCCGCAACGCCGCTCGCCGCGAGATACATCGTTCCGGTCACGCCTAGCGCGATCAGCAGGCCCTGGATTCCGTTTAGCAGTGAGAGGGAGGCCTGTGACTGCACGGCGACATCTTCCCAATTCTGCAACGCACCTTGGTATCGCTTGAGTTCGTACTCTTCGTTCCCGAAGTACTTCACGGTCTCGTAGTTGAGGAGTCCGTCGATGGCGTACGAGTTCGCCTCGGAGTCCCACCGATTCATCTCCGCGCGGAACTTGATGCGCCAGCGCGTGATACTGAGTGTTGCCACCGCGTAGAGGACAACCGTGACCACGGTCACCGACGCGAATCCCGCGTTATACTGCGTCAGAAGAATGAGGGCGACGAGCGTCACCTCGATCAGTGTCGGGAGAATGGTGAAGAGCAGGTAATTGAGCAGCGTAGAAACGCTGGCCGTGCCGCGCCCAATGTCTCTGGCGACCTCGCCGGTTTTGCGTTCAAGATGAAAGCGCAACGACAGGTCATGCAGGTGCCCCACGACCTGCATGGAGACTCGCCGTTCGATGCCGTGCCGCACGCGAGCGAACAACGTTGACTGCAGCTCTTTGAACGCTGTGCCAGAGAGGCGCAGAGCGCCGTACGCCAGCACCAGCGCGACAGGAATGATGGCAAGTGCGCCCGGTTGCACGTCCAGCGAATCGACGACGCGCTTCAGCACCATCGGTACGGTCACCGTGGCGCACTTTGCGACGATCAGCAGCACGATCGCAACAGCTGCCCGCCCTCGATACGCGTTTAAGAAGGGCACAAGAGAGCTGAGCATCGTCCAGTCGAGGGGTTTCTCTGCGACCGTGGTCTGTGGGGCGTGTCTTCTCATCGAGTCGTTGTTTCTCCAGAGTCCGTGCGCTACGGCATGGGCGCGCATACGCGCTGCGGGCGCCAACGGCTAGGGCCGGGGCTCACGCCACGCCATTCTTTAAGCTCCATAGGCGAATGTCGACGTACTTGGTGACCGGAGCGACGGGCTTTCTCGGACGGGCTCTCGTCAAGTGTTTGCTGGCGCAGGGCCACGGCGTGCGAGGCTTCGCGCGGAGCGTCGCCGCTGGCTCTGCCGATGTGGAGTGGCGCTCCGGATCCGTACTCGACGAACACGCGGTGGCCGATGCCTGCGCTGGCGTCGACGGCGTGTTCCACCTTGCGGGACAGGTGGAACACACCCGCCGGCAAGGCTACGCGGCAATGCGTGCCCTCAACGTGAGAGGCACCCTCAACGTGCTGCGCGCGACAGACGCGCCTATCGTCGCGGCGAGTACCTCCGGTGTTGTGGCCGTCAGCGCTCACCCCGGTCGTATCGCCGATGACCAGTCGCCCTACGCCAGCCGGCTGACGATCGATTGGCCTTACTACGCCACGAAGATCGAAGCGGAACGGGCCGCGCGCGACTGGGCCGGTTCACGCGGAAGAGACGTCACGTTCATTCGGCCGTCGCTGCTTCTTGGCCCTGACGATACGGGCGGAGAATCGACCGCGCTGGTTCATCGCCTATTGGGTTCTAGGGTCCCCGTAGCGCCAAGTGGCGGGCTGAGTTGGGTGGACGTGCGAGACGTTGCTCTCGTGATGCGCGAGGCCATGCTGAAGACTGACGGAGTGACAACGGCCATCGTCACCACGACGAACGAGACCTTTATCGCCTTCTTCGAACGTGTGGCGGCGCTCTCAGGCGTGCCCGCTCCTACTCGACGCCTGCCCTATTGGCTCGCTCACACCGGAGCCCGACTTGTGACCGCTGTCGGTGGCCTCGTCGGACGGGCCGATCCAGCAATGGACCCGGTAGTCGTCGAGATGACGCGTCACTACTGGTACGCAGACGCCGGTGTCGCGTCTGCGTCGTTCGGCTTTCAGCCGCGGCCGGCGGATGACACCCTTCGAGAAACGATCGACTGGCTGAGAGAACATGCCGACATTCCAAGAATTTGAGCTCGCTGTAGAGCAGCTGGACCGGGCTTCACGGGCGCTTCGTGAGCGTATGTCGCTCCTCAAGGACGGCTTCGTCGTCACGCCCATCGTGCGCGCTAGCCTGCTGAGCGCGGCCGACGACGTAGAAGCCGCGTGCGAAGGCCACGTTTGGAGCAAGAAGCCCATCGACATGCTGCAAGACGAATGGGACGTCGACGCGCTGCGACTGCTGCGAGCCGCCTCGGCAACTGTCTACGGCCGAGCGACAATGCGCGCGAAGGACTTTGGGGATTGGTGCCGAGATCTCGAGCTCGCGTTGGCGGAGTACACCGTCGCGAAAGAGCGCTTCGACCGGGACGTCGAGCGATGACGGCGCGCCATCTGCGTGTGCTCCGCGCGTTCGGCACGCAGGCACAGATGGGAGCGCAGCTCGGCGAACAATCTCGGGAGTTCGGCAACGGCCGCTCGCTTGTGGAGTACTACAAGAACCTCCCCCAGAACCTCACACTCGGTGCCGGCGGCGGGAACTGGGAGGAGCGACTGATCGTCGCCGCTCTCGAGCCCTGGCTGACGCATGCCTGTGGGCGCTTGGAGCAAGCTCGGCCCGCGGAATACCGTGCACGCTCTCGTGCGTTCCTCGACGTGCTGGACGGCGACGCCGATGGATCGCGATACGCCAACGTCATGGACTTGTTTCAGAACCTCGTGGGCGTCGCTGGACGGCTGAACCTCGTGCCAAACGGACACCCGCTCGACGGTCTGGCCAAGCGTCGCCAACCACTCCTCTGGCGCACTTCCCCGCCGCCGGCCTGCACGTCAGCGGTCGTCTGGGGAGATGCCACCGACGACGGACGAATGCTGCACGCGAGGAACTTCGATTTTCCCGGCATCGGCGTCTGGGACACAGAGCCGACCGTCACATTCTGCTCGCCCAACACCGGGCTCAAGTACGGTTACGTCGGCACACGAGGCGCCGACGTGCCTGGAGTTACGGCATTCAATGAGGCGGGCATCGTCGTCACGGCGCACACGAGATTGCACAAGCACGTGCGCTTCGATGGACGGACCCTCGTGGACCTTGGCCACGAGGTCGTGCGCACCTGCGACGCCATCGACGCGGCCATCGCACTGATCACGTCCACACCGGTCGCGTCGGCTTGGGGCATCTGCATTAGCTCCGCGCGAGAACGACGCGCGGTTGTGATCGAAACCACAGGCCGCGCCAGCGCCGTGGTTTCACCGGAGCGCTATGGCGTGCTCACCTGCAGCAACTTGAACCGAGATACCGCGCTGCAACGAGACGAGATCTGCTTCTGCGCGGGATGGACCGCCAGCTCGAATGGTCGCGAACGTGTCATGCGCCGAGGAATTGAGCGCGAGTGGGGAAGCGTCACTCCGCAAACGCTCTCTGCGTTGTTGGGAAGTCAGGAGGACCCTGACGTTGAAGGCTACACGCGAACGGCCGGGCCGATTCCGGCGCAAGCCTGCTCCGTGCAGAGTGTCGTTGTGGACGCTCAAAACCAGCGCATCTGGGTCTCGGTCGGCGCTTGCCCCACCGGGCTGGGGGGCTGGGTGCCTGTGCCCTGGGAATGGGACACTGGGGCGACCGCGATCGCGTCGAGTGGTGCTGAAGCAGCGTGCGCACGGGAGGCAGGCGTCATCGCGTACACAGAGGCGACTCGGCTTGCCCAGCTCGCGTCTCCGGTGTCGAAGATCGCGGACGCGTTAGAAGTCGGCACCTTGCACAACCCGGACGACCCCAGCTTGCTCTTCATGCTCGGAGGAGCAGCGCTGTCAGCAGGCGAACCGAGTCGAGCCCTTGCGTTCTTCGAACGCGCGCTTGGATCGGAGCGCAACCCCGGCGCAAGGGTCCGACTGCACGCGTGGGCCGCCCGAGCCGCCGTTCACGTCTCGAGGGACGCCGACGCACGGCGGCATCGCGATGCCGTCGCTGCTGATACCAGCGTCGCCCTCTCCCGCGTACGACACGACGTCCGACGAGAACAACGTGCACCGCTCTCGATGTCGAAGCTTCGTCGCACGAAGCTCGCCCTTGAGCTTCTGGATCTGGTCGTCGGCTAGGCGGAGCGCGTCTTGCGGCGACGAAGAACCATCAGCGCGAGAACGGCGAACCACTGACCTGCCAACACCGGCGCCGCTGCACAGCTACTCGAAGTCCCCGTGGCGGAGACCCCGGGCTGACGAGTCGGCTCCTCAGAACCCGCGTCTGCTCCCTCGCCTGTACCCTCCGCCGCTCCCGAGCCCTCTGGAGCCTCCGGAGCGCCTGAGAGTTCGCCACATTCATACGCCGCCGGGCAGAGACCGCCGCCCGCATCTGGGTTCAGGCAAACATTCTGACCGCTGACCTCGAAGCATCGCGAATCACCGGGGCAGCCCGCCTCCGAGCAATCGGCTGTACACACCCCACCCTGGCCGAAGTTCAAGCACAGACCTTCGAGGCAGTCGTCATCCACTTCGCAGCTGTTGCACACGTCGCATGTGAGCTCCGGCATGATAACTTCTTCTCCGCAGACGAAGGATTCTGCGCAGACGCCGGCTTCTCCCGCGTCATCGTTGAGGCAGAGCCCTCGCGTCGTTCCTCCGACGGGGATGTCGAAGCATAGAGTGTTCCCTGGGCAGTCCTCTGCCGTCTCACATCCCTGCGTGCAAACGCCACCATCGCCAAAGTTCAGGCACTCCAGCGCCACGCCACAATGGGCGTCGTCAGAGCAGCCATTACAGACGGAACAGCTGCCACCGCGGTCGCGATCGTCTTGTGGGTCGCAGACATCTCCGAGGCCGTCTTCGTCTGCGTCTTCTTGGCTCTCGTTCGCGACGTCCGGGCAGTTGTCGACGGAATCGTCGACGAGGTCGTCGTCGCGATCATTAAGTAGTTCACTGACTCCCGATGTGACCCAGAACGGCGCCGTGTAGCCGCCGCGATCTGCGGCCTGCTCTCCGATTGAGCGCATCCAGTCCGAGTTGAAAGAGACATCGGTGTACGTCGACGACGTGCAGCCTTGGCCCCCACGGGACAGGACGCCAAAGACGCGCAGCTGCGGGTCGAGCGCGGGCCCTCCGGAATCGCCTTGGCACGTGCCGTCAGAGCCGACGAACTCGCCGTCTTGTACTTGGCCACCGAATTGGTCGCAGTCCGAGCCGTAGCACCGCACTTCGCGGTCAACGAGGATGCGCCGCGTTCCCGAGCCACCAGCGTCGGAGGTGTTCCCGTAGCCGACCGCGACGTAATCCTCCCCTCGCGTTGCCGGAATATCGATTCGAGGAATGTAGGGCACGGTTTCCGACGCCGGCACGTTTTGGCTCAAGATGATGAGCGCGATGTCCTCGCTGCAAAGATCGCGGTTCCCTGGCGGAACGAAGACCTCTTCGCCTTGATAGAAGTCTCGGCTGCCAAACAGCTGCACGTTGCTCGTCGCAAGGAACCCGTCCGGCGCGTCAATATCGCCGAACTGCGTCTGACCGCAGATGACGAACTGGGTCGGCACGTCCGCGATGCAATGTTGGGCGGTCAAGACCAGGTTAGGGGCGATCAACGTGCCGGTGCACGATCCGCCGCTGTTCTGGTTGAAGAGACCGAACACGCTCGTGTTGTTCCGATCGGTCTCACCGCCCGCGATCGGCCCAAGCGCGCGACGCAACACCTGCGCTTCGGGGTCTTCACCAGCGCAGCCGGAGAACAAACTGAGGCCGATAACGGCGAGAGAAGCACGGATCAGTGCTGAGTTCATAGACGATTCAAGCATGCGGGCGGAGCGGCCCAAGAGGAGCGCGCGAATGGACTAGCAGAAGAGCCAATCCGGCGAAAGCGATGGGCCATTTGAGGCAAAGTCACCGCAAGCTAGCGAAGCTCTGGTCTGCCGAAACGCTGACGACAGCGGCGACTTTGAGCAGCGACACGCCAACTACGATGCGGGATCGCCCGATTTCGATTCATCGGCCAGCTCACTTCGCAGGACTTGCGGCGTCTCATTTTGGGGATACTTGCCGCGTTTGTCGGCGTAGAACGCACGAAAAACCTCCATATCCACAGCGAGGTCGCCCGTGAGCGTGATTTCAGCCCCGAACCCCGCGCGCTTGCCCTCGTAGTCGAGGAATCCTGGCACCACCGGGACGCCGGCGCCGAGCGCCATATGATAGAAGCCACTCTTCCAGTGATCTCGACGACTGCGCGTCCCTGAAGGCGGCACGATCAGCATCAGCCTGTCGGACTTCTCGAAGCGTTCGACGATTTGATCGACCAAGCTGTTGTTCTTGGAACGATCCACCGGAACGCCACCGAGCCAACGCATCACTCGCCCGAATGGAGCGTTGAAGATCTCCCGTTTGCCGAGCCAGCGAAAGTCGATCTCGTACACCCACGCCGCCGCGATCATGTAGAGCAGATCCCAATTCGAGGTGTGCGGAGACGCGATCACGATGCACTTCGGCGACCGTGGCGTTTCACCCTCGGTGCGCCAGCCAGCGAGCTTGAAGTAGAGTTGGCCGAGCGCCTTTCGCATTCGCAGACTCCAAAGCGATAAAACGGGTACGCCGGCAATCTACCGCGCTCAACGCTCGGCCACAACTCCGCGCTGCCCTAGGCGTTACCCTGCGCTTCGGCCTGCGCTTCGCTGATGCGAACGTACTCTTGCTGATACGTGAGCAAAGTGTCCTCGACGACACCGAGATTCTGAGCGTTCATGGTGTTGTCGAGCGACGACGCGATGCTGCGCATCTGAATATGAAGCTCGTAGAGTCGGTCGGAGATATCCGCCAGCATGCCGACATCGCGCGTCTTGCGATCCTGTCCTGCGAAGTTCGCGGCGTACAACTCGAACTCCTTGTTCGCAGACAGGCCAAGGGCATCGATGAGCTCGAAGACGCTCGCCCGGGAGCGCGCATCGTCCACCGCGTCCGCCTCTGTGCGGTAGGCGCCCAGACGGTCGCGCACGATGTTGAGATTGCCACTGTTCGTCTCAAGGGCCTCCCCGTCCGCGATCGCGCGCTCCATCTGCTGCTCGATGATGGCGAGCTGAGAGTTGATCCGCGTCAGCAGCTGCGGCCGGCGCGACGTCCGCGCCTGGCCTGCAAAATTACGCCGATAGTTCGTGAACTGGTCGTTGGCGGTATTGGCGAGCATGCCCGCCTTCTCCTCGTCGGAGAGCGTGCCCTTCGCCGCCACGATCGCCTCGTGCTCGCTGACGTAGGTCTCGATCGAGCGGTCGACAGTGCCGAGATGTTCTTCGGCGAGTGGGCCACCGGGCGTGCTGAGCAGACTGCGCAGCTCAGACGACACGGCGCGCAGCTCTTCGATGATCTCATCGAGCAGCGCAAGATCGCGGGTGGAACGGCCCTTGCCCGCGAAGTGACGTCGGTAGAGGCCGAACGCGAGGTTCGCTCGTGCGCCAAGTCGGGCGGCCGTCACCAGTGTCGGGCCCTGACCCTGTACTTCGACGATCTTCGCGCGTTCGCTTTTGTACAGGTCCACGCGCTCCTTCGCGGCCGTGACGACGACTCCGAAGCTCGCGCCCAGCTTGCTCGCCTCCACGCGCACCTTCTCCGCTTCCGCGGCAATCTGCTCGATCTCCGTAACGCTACGAGTCGCTCGCGACTTCCCGGCGAAACGGAATGTGTAGCGGGCGTGCACCTCATCAAGGCGGCGCTGCAGAAGGGCAATCGTCGTATCGGTCATCGTGCTCTGGGGCAGGCTAACGAGAATGGAGGGCGCAACCTACCCGCGTTTCTGCTCGGCGCAACTGCTGGGGCCAGTTTTGCGGCGGAGAAGTGGCGAGCTGTGGAGGCTCACTGGGAGACCCGGAGTGGCGCTGGGGTAGTCGGCGCGGGCTGCCTGGGGCTGGCTCGCAGCTAGGGCGCGATGAACAGCGTGCCCTGCTGGCCAGACGTCGCGTCGCTCTGAGGGCCAGTAGCCCCACGTCCGCCGCGAATGTCGATCGCTGCGATGTTCGACAAGGACACCGTCGCGCGGATCTTCACGCGGCCGCCGCCGCCGCCGCCGCCGCCGTTCCCGATGCATTGGTCGTTCGGTTCGTTGCCTGCGCCAACCGGGCGGTAAGTCGAGCCGGTACCGCCTCGCCCACCGGCAACCCAAATCTGAGCAGAACGCGTGAGGCGTAGGCGCTCGCCGTCGAGCGCGATCCCTCCCCCTGAGCCGCCGGCAGCGCCATCGACGATTCCGAGTTCTGCACCGTCTCGCGCCGCTTCGCCATCTGCCCCGGTCGCGAAAATCCCACCATCGATGAGGATGTCTGGCGCGGACAATGAGATGCACCCGCCACCGCGACCGCCCGCGGACGCGAAGCCCACCAGGTCGTCGCACGCCGCCCCATCGAACCCTGGTTGCTCGATGGTGAAGCCACCGCCGCCGCTGCCCATGCGCACTTCGAGGCCGTCTGGCTGCCCGTGCGTGGCGCCCCCAAGAAGCCCAGGCCCAGCGCCGCCGCGACCCCCGTAGCCGCCGCCTGCTGGCCCCGTGTTGCGCAAGCTCGGGCCAAATCCGGCTTCGACCCCGCGGCCTGCAGCGCAGTCCCCGGAGCCATTGGCGGTGATGCGGCTGCCAACCAACACTTCGATGATCCTGGCGGTGATGACCAAGCATCCCGGCCCATCTGGCGTGCACGCGTTCGTCGGCTCGCCATCGAAGGAATCCACCACAATCTCTCCACCATTGCGCACAATCACGTGGTCGTAGAGCTGTTGACCAGACAATGAAATCGACTCGTCGTCCACGATCAGATCGGGTGGACAGACCTCGTCATTGAGTTCGTTGCAGTTGTTATCGATGTCGTCGCAGACCTCGATCGCGCCAGGGTTGATGGCAGCGCTCGACTCGTCGCAATCGAGGCCTAGGCAATCCAAGCCAACGCCGTAGCCATCACCGTCAGGATCGAAGCAGCCGGCGCAGACGTCGAGCAGAGGCAGGCACTGCTGCACGCGTTCCCCTTCGGTCGTGCGCACGCTGTCGCAACTCAGCCCGTCCGGGCAGCCGCCCTCGCACCCGAGCACGCAGAATTGTCCATCCGTTAGGACTGCGCAGCGGTCGGCCAACCGACCGCACTGGTTACTATCTTCGCACTCCGTGCACACCACGGCCGGAAGCCGACACTCTTCAGAGCACGTGTCCGGTTGCAGTAACGGGTCACACTGTTCATCGCTATCCAGCACGCCGTCACCGCACCCCGCTGGCTCGCAATCTGTTCGGCACGCATCGGGCGCCTCATCCGAGTTCAGCTCGCCCTCGTCGCACCCCTCATCGACACCGACCACGCCGTCGCCGCAGACCGATGGCGCAACGTCCATGACAGCATCGATCCCGATATCTACGGATGCGTCCGACTCCAAGGCATCCAGAACGTCAGCATCCTCCGCCAGCTCCGGCTCGCCAAAAAATCCCTCGCCGAGCCCACTTCTCGCACAGCCCGATGCGACGAATGACGCGCCGGATAAGAGGAGCGCGAACAGTCTCACCGTCCCCCAGAAGGAAGGCGATGAGGCGATTGAGTTTCGGGACATCGAGAGTGAGGCGAGAGGTCGAGCGCGCTGTGAGCATAGCGAGTTCCCGCCTAGACGCAACGCACACGCCTGTGGGCAGGCGTGTGCAGGGCGCGTTTCGACTAACCAGCTCCCGAGAGTGCGACATAGGATGCCAAGGCTGACCCCGCGCCGCTCGACAACCCTTGCACCGGCGGGACTTGGCCGTAGGCTAAGCCGCCATGGATAAACGCTCGACACGAGCCCGCCTCCCCGACGTTCCTCATGACTCAGTCCCTGACACTCGACAGCATGAGGCAAGCCCTCGGTACCGCTCTGATTCACTCGGCGCTCGGAGGCTTCGCGCGTGCGCAGTCGCTCCGTCCGAGGAATCGGCCTTCGAAGTGGGGCGTGGAGAGAATCCGCAGAGTTGAATATGGCGGCGCCGGACAACCAGCGCAAACGCTTGACGTCTATCGCCCTCTTGAGTCGGAGGGCCTGCTGCCCGTCGTGCTCTATGTGCACGGTGGCGGGTTCTCAATTCTCTCAAAAGAGTCCCATTTCCAGTTCGGACTGCGCTTCGCTCAGGCGGGCGCGTTGGTGTTCAACATCGACTATCGGCTAGCGCCCAAACACCCGTATCCTGCAGGGTTCGAGGATGTGTGCGCCGCATGGCTGTGGGTGCTCGACAACGCCGAGCGCTATGGTGGCGACCCGTCCAGAATCGTGCTCGCCGGCGAATCGGCAGGCGGCGGGCTGATCACCTCGCTCGCCCTGGCGACGTCGGCCTCGTTCGACAACGCGTGGGCGACGGAGGTCTTCCAGCGCGATGCTCAGCCGGTGGGCGTGATCCCGGCATGTCCGATGTCTCAGGTGAGCGAACCAGAGCGCTATGGCGCCCGCCGTCCGCTACCGACCTGGATCGCGGATCGTATTGACGTCATCGGCAAGCGCTACCTGCGAGATGCGGCGGAGCTCTCGTCGATCGACTTGGCCAACCCGCTCCTGTGGCTGGAGTCCAACGCGACCCTGGCCCGCGAGCTGCCGCCATTCATGATTCCGTGTGGCAGCCGAGACGCGATACGGAGTGACTCCGACGACCTACACGCAGCCCTTGTCGCGCGCGGGCAGCGAAGTTCACTGCATCTCTATGCTGGGGAACCCCACGCGTTCCACGCGTTCCCCGGTCGACCTCACACAGCGACCTGCTGGTCAGATATGCTCTCGTTTCTCCGAACGCACACGACCCTCGCTCAGCGCGCCGCATGAAAATTGTCTCTTGGAACGTGAATGGTCTTCGCTCGGCGACGCGAAAGGGGTTCGGCGACTGGCTCGCTACGACCGATGCGGACGTCGTGTGCCTACAAGAGGTACGGGCGCTGCCCGAGCAGCTGGACGAGGACATCCGTGCGCCGGAGGGCTGGCATGTGGAGTTCGTCGCCGCACAAAAAAAAGGCTACAGCGGCGTCGCTCTCTACTCGCGGGCGCCGATCGACCAGCACACCGCCGGACTCGGGGAGGAGCGCTTTGACAGCGAGGGGCGTTTGCAAACGGCCCAGATTGGCGAGTGGTGCGTGGTCAATGGGTACTTCCCCAACGGAAGCGGGAAGAACCGCGACCTGTCCCGCATTCCGTACAAGCTCGACTTCTACGATGCCGTGCGAAGCGCCGTTGAGGCGAAGCGTGCCGCGGGGGACAAGGTCGTCGTCGTTGGCGATTGGAACACCGCACACCGCGCCATTGACCTCGCGCGCCCGCAGGACAACCAGAAGACCAGTGGCTTCCGACCGGAAGAGCGCGCGTCGTTTGACACGTGGTTCGACGAGGGCTGGCGGGACACCTTCCGTGCGCGTCACCCGCAGCGCGAAGGAGCGTATTCGTGGTGGAGCAACCGAGTCGGCGTTCGCGAGCGGAACGTCGGCTGGCGTATCGACTACATCGTCGCCGCACCAAGTGCCTTCGCCTTGCTCGATGATGCGGGTATTGATGCCTACGTGCTCGGCTCCGACCACTGCCCTGTTTGGGCGTCGTTCCGCTCCTCGTAGTCCCCACGGCGCGCTGCGCCGGTCACCACGGCCCCCTCGATGCCAGTCTCGTCCACCGGCGTGCTTCCTGATCCACTCAACTGCTCCGCCGTCGAGCTCGCCCGGCGAGTGCGAGATGGAGACACGACCAGCGCGGCGCTTGTGGAGGCGTTTATTGCTCGGATCGAACATGTGAATCCGGCCATCAATGCGATGGTCGCAGACCGTTTCAGCGAGGCAAGAGAAGAGGCGGCGGAGGCCGATCGTGTACGCGCCAGCGCGAAGCCAGGCACGCTGGGACCTCTTCACGGAGTGCCGTGTTCGATCAAAGAGTGCTTCGCTCTCACCGGCATGCCGCAGTGCGCCGGGCTCGAGAGCCTCGCGCACCGCCGCGCGACGACGGACGCCACGGCCGTGCGACGCCTTCGGCAGGCGGGAGCCATCCCCCTTGGCGTCACAAATCTGTCCGAGCTCTGCATGTGGATGGAGTCGAATAATCGCGTGTACGGGCGCACGAACAACCCACACGCGCTGGACCGCATCGTCGGTGGCAGCTCCGGTGGTGAGGGCGCAATCGTCGCTGCGCGTGGGGCACCTTTTGGGCTCGGTTCGGACATTGGCGGCTCGATTCGACTGCCTGCCTTCTTCAACGGTGTCTTCGGCCACAAGCCTACCGGCGGGCTTGTGCCGTCTACCGGGCAGTTTCCGGCGTCATCAGGCACCGCGCTTCGCTATTTGTGCTCCGGCCCCATCAGCCACAGCGCAGACGACCTGATGCCGCTGCTCCGCATTCTCGCAGGCCCTGATGGCGAAGACCCGAGCGTCGAGAGCGTAGAGCTCGGCGACACAGACACTGTCAGCGTCGACGGCATGCGCGTGCTCAACGTCCGCGGTAATGGGTTTCGCGGGGTCGCTCCGTCCCTCCGAGCAGCACAACAGGCAGCAGCTGACGCGCTCGCGGCTCGCGGTGCTGAGGTAATCGACCTCGAAGTGCCTGCCCTCAAGAAGAGCCTGATTTACTGGGCGACTCTTCTCGGCGATGCGGACCAAGAGTCCTTCCGTTCGATGTTAGAAAACGGCGAACCGAAGTCGATGACGATGGAGCTCTGCCGCTGGGCCGTTCGACGGTCTCCACACACGCTCCCCGCCATTTTGCTCGCAGCCATCGAGGGACCCGCAGCGAAAATCTCTGGGGACGTCGACAAGATCCGTAGAGAGCTAGAGAATGTGAAGACTGAGCTCAGCGAGCGCATCGGAGACGGCGTCATGCTTTACCCATCGTATACCCGACCAGCCCCGCGCCACGCCGTGCCGATGGCGCTGGCCGTCGACTGGGTTTACACCGCGGTCATTAACGTGCTCGAGATGCCGGCGACGCAGGTTCCGACGGGGCTGACCACTCGCGGACTTCCCACCGGCATTCAGGTTGTGGGTCGGCACTTCCAAGACCACCGCACGATCGCGGTCGCTTCTGCGCTTGAAGAGGCCCTCGGCGGCTCCCCGATTCCCACGGCCGTCTAGTCCGCGCGCCGATTTGTGCGCCCGTCGCACGCCCAACCGCGTCGTGGTTCGCGCGGTCTTTCGCACTGCCCCTCCAATGAGCGCATCATGACGTTGACCGTTTTTCATCTTCCTACGTGCAGCACCTGCAAGAAGGCGCTGAAGTGGCTCGAGGCGAACGGCGTCAAGGCGACCTTGATCGATATACGGGAAGCGCCGCCAAGCGCCGAAATCCTCCGGTCGGTGCAAGAGCGCGCGGAGGTGGCCTCGCAGAAGCTGTTCAACACCTCCGGTCAGGTCTACCGGGGTGGCGGATGGAAGGAGCAGCTGCCGGAGTTGAGCGACGGAGAGCGTTTCGCCGCGCTCGCGAGCAATGGCATGCTCATCAAGCGACCGCTCGCGCTGGGCGCGACACAGGCGGCGGTTGGCTTCAAGGAAGCGGAGTGGGCGGAGAAGTTCGGGATCTAGCGCGGGTCGGTTCAGCGACCCGTTTCACGCCCCAAAAGACACCGGGCAACTAGGGTGCCAGCCGCATCGTGCTCCACCCTCCGTCATTCAGCGAATAGCACAAGCGGTCGTGCAGTCTCGAAGGCCGACCCTGCCAGAACTCAACGCGGTCAGGAACCACGCGAAATCCGCCCCAGTGAGGGGGGCGGGTGATGGCTCGTCCATCGAACTCAGCCTTCACCGCTGCTTCGCGAAGCTCCAGCTCCTCGCGATCGCTGATCGGCTGGCTCTGAGGCGATGCGCACGCGCCAATCTGACTCGCTCGAGGACGCGACGCGAAGTACGCATCGGACTCCTCGCCAGAGATGCGCTCGATGCGACCCTCAATGCGCACCTGTCGCTCGAAGTCTCGCCAGTAGAAGGTCAGCGCGGCGAAGGGCGTCGCCTCTAACTCGGCGCCCTTCTCGCTCTGTCCATTGGTGTAGAAGACGAAGCCGCGCTCATCGACAGCTTTCAGCAACACGTAGCGCCCTCGCGGCCGGCCGGCCGCAACGGTAGACAGCACCATGGCGTTCGCCTCGAGCGGATCGCCAGTGAGTGCGTCTTCTAGCCACGTCGTGAACTGCACCACGGGGTCGTCCGGGAGTCGCGCCTCGTCTAGGGTGTCGCGATCGTAGGTCTTGCGGACGTCTGCAATTGGCTTGCTCATCATGTCTCATCCATCGTTAGGGGACCCTCTGTAGGCGCGATCAGCCTAGCGGAGGGAACGCCGTCCGGGTACGTCGCTTCAAGAAGCATGAGCCGGTCGTTTCCGAAGAACATTTGGTCTTGCACGAAGAGCGTCGGGGCACCGAATACGCCCCTCGCGACCGCCTGCTCCGTCGCGGCGCGCAGGTGTAGTTTGACGACAGGTAGCGCGGCGCGCTCTAGCAACGCGTCAACATCGAGCGACGTCGTGGCAAGCGCAGCTCCTATGTCTTCGGCGTTAGAGATATCCTCCCCTTCATCCCAATGCCGTCGGAACAACGCGTGTGCGGCAGCGCGCAACGCGGCGTGGTCCCCCCGCTCTTGTAACGCCGAGAGCACGCGCATCGCGAGCAGCGAGTTCGCGGGGAACGACGACGGCATGTGGAAGGGGACACCGTAAACCGCTGCCCACCGCGTGAGGTCCTGAATCAGGTGGCTTGCCTTGGCCGAAAGCGCGATAGGCGAGCGGTTCCCAGAGGCCTTGAACACACCCTCGAGCAGCATCGGACGCCAAGTAGCGGCACAGCCTAGTCTCTCGCAGAGGTCCCCTATCTGGGTCGACGCGAGGTAGCTGTAGGGGCTGGCGACGTCGAAGTAGAACTCGACATTGGGGGTATCCATGGGGCTCCATTCGGGGGTACAGCGCCTATCTAGCGCGCTTCACGTGCGAGATGAAGCGACCAGCGGTATAGAGCGGGCGCTAACGACACTTGTGGTCGTGCGCCAGTGCCGGAACGTCACCGTTGGGCATTAGCGATGTCGATGCTGCGGCTCGCGACGCTCTCAGGAGCTTGTTGTCGGGACCGCTCGACCTATAACGACTGCGGCGGAGTTCCCAATGGTACACGCTGAATTGCGGATATCCTGCTGACGAATTGACCGACGCTTAGGGTCGAGAGTACAACGAATATCCCTCCACTCCACATCGACAATGGCTACCGGCCCTGGCGGAATTTCTGAGATGCGACCGGCCTCTAGTGGTCCCCATACGGGGATGACCGCAGGGGACGGATGGCTATGCACCGCGCTTGTGGGACGCCGTGGGCAATGTCTGCATTACCTCGCGCGCGACGAGCGCGGAAAAATCGCCGACCTCGTCGTGCTTGCCCCTTCAGACGACGTCGCAATCAGCGAACGCGGGCTGCTCGATGAAATCGCAATGGCGGGCAGGCTACCCATCAACGTGTCGCCTGCGCTCATCGACCACGGTAAGCTGCAGGACGGCACGCCCTACTTTCTCCATAAGCGTCTTGTCGGATGTTGGCTTTCGGATTTGTTTGGCGCCTCCGGAGAACCGCTGGATCTCCCGACGGGTCTCGATGTCGCGATTCAACTCGCAGACGCACTCGACGTCTGCCACCGACGCGACCTTGTTCACCGGTGGGTCAAGCCGACGACACTCTTCATCACGCGGGACGGCGAAGTGCGCTTGCCCCCCGTAGGAGACGCGAGTGTTGTTGCCTCAGCGTGGGATGACACAGCGTTCACAGCCCCGGAGCTGCTGAGGAACGACGAATCTGCGACGGGGCCCGGCGTCGATGTGTATTCAGTCGGCGCTACACTCTTCATGGTGCTCTCCGGTGTACCCCCGCTCTCAGCAGACCCAAACGCGCCCGAGACCTATGATGATCCGGCTCGTTCGGTCGCGTTCGCTGCCCCTTGGCTACCCCTTGGACTCATCGAGACGATCGATCGAGCATTGCGTGGCGCACCCACACAGCGATTCAAGTCCGCCGGTGAGCTGGCGGCCGCTCTGCGCGAGCTGCTCGATGAAGTGGACGATGCGGTCGATGCACCGCAAGACCCGCATGGGACTCGCCGCTCACAGCTGGGCGCGCGCGTTCGAGACACCGCGGAGGGAGTGGACCCGTTCGAGCGCGAGCACAAGTCCATGGCCATGTCCGCAGTGTTTCAGCATCTGGCCAGCGCGTGGTCGAGCAGCATGCCCGGCGCAGAGCTCGGCAGCCGACGGGAGAACCTCGACCAAGCGTGGGCATACGTCGCGCCACTGCTAGACGAGTACACGGAAGGCGTGACCGTGGAGGTTCGCCCCTACGGACTGTACCGGCGCGGCCTACCGATTTGGCAGCCCGACCGCTCGCTTCGCACAATCACCAACGCCCTGTTTTCGGCCGGTTTCCGCACCGTCACGCTGCGACCGAAGCTCTCCCCAGAGGAATTCGAGCGATTCGTTGGATACCTGCAGGCGGTCGGAGAGCACGGCGCGAGCAGTCCGCACAGCGTTGCGCTCGCCTTCGACGACGCTAGGTTTGCCGGTGTGCAGGCGGATATTCGCGTTAGCCTAGACCGCACGCGAGTGTTGCGAGATCCCACCGTTGAGCAGGAGCTTGAAGAGCTGCGAAGCGAAGTGGACGAAGAACTCCAAGACGACCGTTGGTGTCGCGGCCAAGTAGCGGCCCGACTGGTGCGCATTCGCGCTCTCGACACCCGCGAGTCTTGGAGCGCCAACGATTCGCGTTCTCCATTGATTCGGGGGGCTCGCTCCGCCTACGCGCAGCTTGGTCCGCCCCCGGGCATTGGAATCACATCGCGGTCCCTTGCCGACGTCAAGACCTGCGTCGACAGCGACGACTTCTTAGACCGCCAGGGCGTCACGGCGGCGGCTGCGCTACTTCAAGGGTCGACCGAAGGCGGAAGCGCATCCGTTGAAATGTCGTGGCGCGCAGCGGTACACAATACGACGGATGATGACGAAGCGCTCGCGTACGTGCTGGACTGCATCGACGCGATTCCGGGCGCGCTGGCACCCGGGTTGCTGAGTCGGCTTTTGGACCCGGTAACGAGCCGGCGGCTCTTGGTCGCGCTGACCAATACGTACGACGGACGGCTCGTCGAGCAGCGCATAAAGACGCTTGTGGCCGCTCTGTCTCCGGGGGCGTTCGACGCGATGCTAACCGCCTACGAGCAGTGCTTTGAGACCAGCTTGGGAGCCGAACTCCGGCAGCACCTGCAGCGACAGGTTTACCCAGAGCAGATCATGGTCGCGCAGCGAATCGCCTCGATGGCTGCGCCCGTAGCCCTCGACATCCTCGATATGTGTCGTTCGAAGACGTCCGACCTGTCACGAATCTCGCTCGGGGCGCTCCAGCATCAGGATACCGGCGCCAAGGTGCACGCCGTGCGGGACAGCTTCGAGGAGCATCCCGCTGAGGTCCTGCCTCACGTCATCTCGCTGTTGGACTGTGAGGACGCGAGCGTTCGCTCGAGTGCGCTTGAGGTCTTCGAACAACACCGCCCGGCGAGCGCGTCGCGAGCGATTTACGCACGACTGCAGCCTACAGATGCCGTCGCGCGCTCCCCCGGCGAGCACAAACGCCTCCTCATGTTGCTCTTTGAAATCTCGCCTGCTGAGGGAGAGCGTCACGCGAACGCTCTGGTCCGTACCCACGGCGCTCTGCCCGACGCCGAGCTTGATGCGCGCAGACGAGTGGCCGTTCAGCTACTGGGCTCGCATGCGTCCTCCCCAGAAGCACTAGAAGCTGCCGAACTGGCGAGCGGACGATGGTGGTGGAATACGCCGGAGCTTCGGGACGCCGCACGCTCCGCTGTGGCGGCCATCAAGCGACGGGGGGGAGTCTCATGATCCCCGAGCCACTCGTTCTCTCGCGACTCGTAACCTCTGTCACGCGCCTGCTTTGGTGCGCATTCGCAGGAGGAACCGACCAGGCGCTGCAGCTCGAGCTGTCGAAGACGGAAAGTGCGGCGAAAGACCTGACCGCCACTTCGATGCCGAGCGCGACCATTCTGTATTGCGAGCGCGGCATCTACGTCAACGAGGCGCTTTGGGACGCCGACGAAGCCGCCTACAGGCTCGCCCTGCGCATCGGAAGTCGACTTCGGAGGAGCGGCTTTAACCTCGTCTCGATTGGCTCCGATGTCACAGTGGACGACCTGCGCCTCATGCTGCACGCGCTCAATGGCGACGCCACGGAGGCCGTGCAGGATTCGACGCGCGCGACGTACTCTGCGGCGGCGCGGCTGCGCTCGGTGGCTCATTCCCTCGTTGACGACGACCATCGCCCGACAGCCCACTCGCGCGGAAACGCATCCTACTTGTATGCAAGCGCGGTCGTGCAATGTCGCACGGCGCTGCGCGCGCTCAATCGTGATGCGCAGTTCGAAGGCGCTGCGCTTGAAGTTGTGGGACATCGCATCGTGCAGTTGGTTCTGGAGACGCCCGATACAGCTCTGGCGTTGACTCGCATACAAATCGATGAGGTCGCTACTCGAGCTGTCAATACAGCGCTGCTGGCGGTGAGCGCTTGCCGGCAAGTCACCACCGATGTTGTCTCGTTGCGACGCGTTGCCCTCGCGTCGCTCATGCTGGAGAGCGGTGTCGCGCGCGTCGCCGCGACATACCGCGGCGGTGAGCAGCCGGACCTTCATCGGCTCTCTGACGAGCAGGCCGGGCAGGTGCCCGCCGCGACGGCAGCCGCGGTCGCGTTACTCGGTTGGCTGGAACCAAAGTTAGTGGGTCGCGCTGTTTGTGCGTTCGAGGCTGCGTGGCGTATTGTCTTTGGCCACACGGATGACATCTATCGCGATGGAGAGCCGCCTCGATTTGAGTCGCTGCTGATTTGGGCGGCCTGGCGCTTCAATCTCATTGTGAGCAGTGTGTCGATCGATGGTCGGCGTTGCACACCGGATGCCGCAGCAGCCGCGCTGAACAGCGCGACCAACAATTCGACGGAGCGGCGCGCTGTCCTGCTCCTTCTGCGAGCGCTTGGGTTGGTCCCCCGAGGCACAGTGGTGCGCTTGGCCAGTGGCGCGCTCGGGCTCGTCGTGGCGAACGCCGTCAGCGCGGAGCACTTCGGCCTTCCCGTCGTCGAACTCTATGAAACCGCGAACGCCGAACCCGTAAACGACGTCGTTCTGGACTTCTCCAGACCCGATGAGACACTGGCAGAGTGGGGGGGCATCGCTGCCGTGCTCCGCTCGGCCGTCGCTCCCGAGAGCAAACTAGAGTCGTTGCGTGCGTTGGACGCGTCGGACGCCGCGGCGGCTCCGGCGTTCATCGTCGCGAGGCGCCCCGCCTACACGCCTCTCGACCTCCACGCGGTAACTGATGCAGGGCCTAGCAAGCAGAAAGCACACGACGAAGCATCGGCGATTGCCGTGCGCGAACGAGCAGAAGACGACCTCGACACAATCTTGGCGAGCTACTTCGATTCACCGAGCGCGTCTCGCCCCGTCTTGTCCCAAGACTCGGTCAAACGAGCAGAGCACCGCCTCATCGGACGTCGAGAGGCAAGCGACGCCACTGAGCAATTGACGGACCTGCTCTCGGACTACCTCGATCAGACGGGCGCCCAAACTGACCCTTCGGACGATTCTCAATCGGGAGTCACGACGAATCCACACCCTGACGCGCTCAACTCTGTCGGCCCATCCGGCATGCGAGATACGCTGCCCGAAATGGGCGTCTCGGCGGCGGAGATTCTTCACGCTCACTTATCTTCCGTGTCGCAGGCTGGCGCTGCCGATGATTTGATGGACACTGGCGAGCTCCCCAAAGCGCACTCGAACGAATCAGAATTAACGCAAGACGTACCAGCGCTCAGTCGAGAAATCGCCGACCAGCGCCTTCTCGATGCCGCGAGAGAGTCGGCAAACGCGAAGCGAGCCGACTCCGGAGCAGAGTCGAACCGCCACCTCGACCCTGCCCAGGCACCGGCACCGGCACAGACGCCCGCTAACAGAGACTCATCGGCGCAGGCCAACAACGAAGCAGCTCCCCCCATCGAAGAGGAATAGCAGTGTTTGGATTACGCATCATCAGAGCTCCGAAACGTGGCCTCGTCTTTCGCCTTGGGAAGCCCAACCGTGTGCTCGGGCCTGGCGTGCACTGGGTAAGCCCGATTATCGAGCGACTGCTACAGGTGTCGACGTCTCTGGTCACGGCCGAGGTCGACATCGACGTCATCACCCGCGGCGGCACACCCACAACAATCAAGATCGGCTACACGGCGCGAGTGACCGATGTAGAAGCGGCGCTTATCAACGTCAGCAATGCGTTCGCCACACTGCGGGCAAACGTCATCGCCGTCGTCTCGGGCGCTGCCAACAGCTACACCATCGATGAGCTCGCACAGCGCAAGACCGAGATCGCTGCAGCGGCGGAACAGGAGCTGCTCGATCTGAGCAATCTTAACGGATGGGGACTTGGAGGGATGCAAATCGCCATCGGCGACCCCTCGATGACCGACGAACTGAAGCGCCTGCTGATGCGCGAGGAAGCCGTGCGCCGCGAGAATGCAGCGAATCTGCAGCGCGCGCGAAACCACATGCGCGTCGGCGAGCAGCTGCTCCAGGTCGCCACAATGCTGGAGGACTCGCCATTTGCGCGAGAGCTGCTACGGCTGCAAATGCTGTCCGATATGGGTTCGGGTGGGAAGATCATCGTGGTCGACAGCCAGTCCATGTCCGGGCAGGCGGCGTTGAAGCAAGAGGCCACCGACGAAATGTCGCGGGCCAAACATCAGCCAACCCTCAACGCATTGCCGCCGGCCCCTGCCCAGTAGGCGCGCAAGTCATACAGCGTGCGACTGCGTCAGCCGTCGAAGCGGAACGAACCGACGAAGCGCGACAGCGCCTCGGCCTGCGCGCCGATCGAGATCCGCGACCCCGTGCACTTCAGAAAGTGGGGCGCATCGGGCGTCTCGAAGACGGCGGCGAAGAGCGCGTGTTCATCGAAGCGCTCTGGAGGCCCCTGCATCGTTGGCCCCTGTGAGGTAAACGTGCCCGTCACCTGCAAGAGCGTCGCTTCTACCCCGCCGACTTGCATCGTCATGCGCTGCGCTCGTTCTTCGCTCGAGCTGCCATCGGGCTGTTCAAACTGACCGACCCAACGGGAGATGTTGGCGTCCGTCGACCCTCCGCCAGGGAACCGAAACAACGCGCACTCGATCGCCCCAAGCTCGTCGGTCGCCGGCATCACGAACTGGGCAACACGCATGCTGCTCGACGGCGGCTCCGACCGCCAGCCGGGCGGGAGAGTCCACTGCGCTTCTCCGGCCACGCTTGTGGGCGCTTCGCCGGGCGCCGGCGCCGTCCCCCCGGCTAGGGGAGCTGTCGTCGCGACGTATGGCGCGTTCCCGTCCGCCTCTGAGCCCGCCCCCACCGTGGGCGGCGCCACACAGGCCGCCAACAAACTTGAGAAGACCACAACGCGGACCATGAACAACCGAGGCATCTATTCTCCGAGGATTCCGGTAATGACCGGCATTGCGACCTGCAGACGTTCCGCGGCGCGCAACGCGCGCGCGACCCTCTGCTGGGCCGTTCGTCCCCTGGTGGGTAGGGCCGCAAACCCGGCAAGTCCAGCGTTCACGGCTATCGCAATCTCAGGCGTTGCCCTTGGGTGTCCCGCCATCACGGCGCTCAACAAAACGGCCTCGTTTACCACTGCCTCAGCGAGCTCCGGCTCCGCGGCGAGCCACTGACCAACAGGTCTCGCCTCGCGAACGCCGAGCGCGTTGATTGCGACGACGAACGCATATTTCGCGGCCGCCTCTACGCCGAGCTTGGACGGCTCGACGATCTGGCAAGGCAGGTCGAGGCAGGCGTGCCACTGAGCGACGGCGCCAGCGTGCCGTCCACCGACCGCTGTCGCTCGGCTGACAATCAACGGGAGCTTTGGCTTGCAGAGCGTCCACACGACGGCGAGAGTCGCGGCCGAGGCCTTCCAATCCTCTAGCTGGCTTGAGAAAAGCTCGTTCTGAACGAAGATAAGATCGTCGCGCCTCTCAATCGGCACTTGCTCCACAACGGCGTCGATCGCGTCCTCTCCAACGGCGCACAGAATCGGTGTCCCTTCAGGGTGCGCGAGCAGCGCCGGCAGCGGGTCGGTACTCCGGGTGATCGGCGTCACCGAGTATCCCGCTCGCAGGGCACCGCCGGCGTACAATCGGCCGAGTTGCCCAACACCCCACAGAACGAGCTGAGGCGGCGCGCTCAAAGCGACCCTCCGAACTCTGCTCCTGGAATGAGCGCGATCGCTTGACGAAGCTCAGAAATGGCGTGCTCGACGTCGTCTGCGGCACCCACCTCGTACATCACGCGGAAGTTCTCCACGTGCAAACGGCCCGTCGTCCCCTTCGCGCTTAGAAACGCAACGATCTCGCCACATGACGAGAACCGGTCAGCCGGATCCTTTTTCATGCACTTATCGATGAGCTCGAGCAAATCGGTGGGAACCGAGTCGACCATTGAGCGTGGATCCGGCGGCGCGTCCTCCACATGACGGCGCTGAACTTCCGACTTGCTCTGACCTGCGAAGGGGCGTTCCCCGGTGAGCATCTCGAAGGCCAGAACGCCGAAATTATAGATATCGGTGCGGTGATCGAGTTCGAGCCCCTGCGCTTGCTCAGGAGACATGTAGTACGGCGTGCCGAGCACGATGTCCTCATCCTCGACAAGCGAGTTCTCAAAGCGCTGAACCCACGCCAGCCCAAAATCCATCAGCTTGCTAGAGCCGTCTGGCAGCACGCGGACGTTGGAGGGCTTGAGGTCACGGTGAATGACGCCCAGGGAGTGGGCGTATTCAAGGGCCCTCGCCACCTGTCCCAGGATCCGACGCACTTCTGCTGGCGCCATCGGCTTGTGCTTGATGATGCGAGAGAGGTCCTCTCCCTCCAGCATCTCCATCACGATGAAGAACGTGGCGTAGGCTTCGACCATGTCGAACACCTGCACGATGTGCGGATGGCGAAGTCCAGCGATGATCTTTGCTTCGTTCCGGAAGCGTTCCGCAAAGTTCCTTCGGTAAACCAACTGGTGGGAGAGCATTTTCACCGCGACCGGACGATCGAGGCTGCGCTGACGTCCCTCAAAAACGAGCGACATGCCGCCGCGACCAATGCGGCGGAACAGGCTGTACTGCCCGACGGTGCGGATACCGTCGTTCTCGAGCAGCCGGTCCCCGAGCAGCTCCGTCAAGTAGGCCGCCACGTGGGGCGCAGAGTCGAGCAGCGCCAGAACGGCGTCGCGAGGGACCGCGAGCAGCATGCACTGCGTCGACGCAAACGCATCAGCCGAGCGCGGTGAGCCGGTCAACAGAGCGAGCTCTCCCAGGCACTGCCCTGGAGGCAGGTGCGCCTCGAACTTCAACGTCCCACTGTTCTCACGAACCGGCACCGAGACATGCCCGGAGGCGATAATGTACATCTCGTGCCCGGGCGCCCCGCGCCGCAGAATCTGATCGCCCTCTGCGAATCGGTCGATTCGGATACTGCGCGACAGCGCGCGTAACTGCAGCGGAGACAAGGTGTCGAATGGCGCGACACGTGCGAGGTGAGCGGCTATTTTGTCCGCGTGCGGGTTGGTCATTGCGTGGGGGACTCGTCATACGGGCCAAACAGGCAGTAATGTGCATTCTAGCCTTAGCACAGCTGTGCTGCACCGACCGCCCCCGAAGAGACAATGACCTCGCCTTCGCTCGTGTTCCACCGGATCATTCGACACCGCTGGGCTGTGCTCTTTCTCAGCGTCGCCTTCGCCGTCGGGCTTGGGTCCTTCACGAAACCAGAGATCGACACGTCACTGCGGATTTGGTTCCTCGACGATGACCCCGATGTGACGACCTACGATCGCTTCGTCGAGCGCTTCGAAGGGGACGAATTCGTGGTCTTCGCGATGACGTCGGACGATGTCTTCACAATCGAGGCCCTCACCCGGGTGGAACGACTCGCCGGCGCGCTGGATGACCTCCCCGACGTTCTCCGCGTGAACAGCCTCACCCGAGCTGAGCACATGGTTCGGACCGACGGCGGCCTGTCTGTCACCGCCGTGGTCGACCTCGACGGCGCGACACCAGAGTCCCTCGCGCGCGCCCGCGAGGTCGTCCGCGCGGACCCGCTGCTTCGCACTTTGCTGACCAATGACGGGCGGACCACCGTTGTCGTAGCGGAGCATCGGCCGTTCGAAGACTTGGCGGACAAGGCGCGATTCGCTGCGAACGCGAGAGCCGCCGCGGAGATGGCGCTCGACGGTCAGCCCTTTCGTGCGGCCGGCAACGCGTTCATTGAAGAAGCCGTCCAGCGCTACACGTTTCGCGACCTTGGGATTCTTGCGCCGCTGACGGTCGTTGTCCTGGTGCTTGTGACGTTCGCGCTCTTTCGCAACTTCTGGTGCACCGTCGTCCCCTGCGCGGTCGTGCTGCTGACCTTGATCTCCGCTGTTGGACTCGCCGGCGTCTTCGGCGTGAAACTCAACATGATCACCACCATTGTGATTCCACTGACGATGGCCGTCGGGATTGCGGACAGCGTACATGTCATCGCCGGGTATCGGGAACGACTCGCCGCAGGTTCAGCCCGTGAACAAGCGCTGCATGACGCTTGGGTAGAACTCCTCTTCCCCTGCGTGGTCACAACCGCGACGACCGCGATTGGGCTCTTTTCCCTGCTGGCAGCCTCTCTGCAACCGCTGCGGGAGTTCGGCTGGATGGGCGCGTCCACCGTTATCTTCGCGCTTTTTTATACGCTGGCGGTCGTTCCTGCGGTGTTCAGCCTCGTCGATCCTCCGACGCCCAAGGCCGCCAAGAGCACTGGTGGCTGGTTCGAATACGCGCTCAACGTCGTGGCCCGACTGTCTTGGCGACACCATCGCGTTGTTCTCGTCGGCGTGGTGCTGGGCCTCATCATCAGCGTGTTCGGTGCCCTCCGCATTTCGGTCGGCGCAGACTTCGGCGCATACTTCTTAGAGACGGACACGCTCTTTCAGGACATTCAGTTCATTGACCGGGAGCTTGGCGGCACCAGCTCGATCGACGTCCTTGTAGAAGCCGATGATGTCCGAGAGCCGGAGGTCCTGCATCGCATCGAGCAGGCGGAACGTCTGCTGCTGCAGTTCGAGGCTATCGAAACCGTCGACTCTCCCGCCACACTGGTCCGGACCCTTCACGAGCGTTGGACCGGCGATCCTAACCGCAACACAGTCCCCGAGACCCTGCCAGCGTGCGCACAGCTGCTGAGCCAGACCGAGGGCAACAGCTTCCACGAGCGACTCTTGGTCACCGACTATTCCGCAGGTCGGTTGAATGGGCGCGTGCGCTCTTCTCATATCCGAGAGCTCATCGATGGCCTACCCGCGCTCGAGCGGGAGCTCGACGAGCTCTTCGAGGGCGTCGGCACCGTCGCGGTCACCGGGGTGGGCAAGCTCATCGCGAACATCGACGTCTACATCGTACAAAGCCAGATCCGTTCGTTCTTGATCGCGTTCATTTCTGTCGCGCTACTGCTCGGGTTCTTCTTTCGCTCCTCCCATATCGGCGCGTGGGCGCTGGTCCCGAATGCGCTGCCAATCGTCTTCGTGCTGGGGCTCATGGGCTGGGCGAAAATCCAGCTCGACATCGGCACCGTCATGGTCGCATCGATTATGCTGGGGCTCATCGTCGATGACACCGTGCACTTTCTCGCTCGCTACCAACGGGAGTGGTTAGCAGCAGGCTGTCCTACCGACGAGGACGCGCGCGCGGAGGTCGCTCGGCGTACTGGAGTCGGCACGGGCCGCGCGCTGACGACGACATCGCTGATTCTCTCGTCCGCCTTCTTCCTCTCCCTCGCGGCGTCGTTTCAACCGAACGTAAACTTCGGTGTGATGTGCGGCATCGCTACTCTCATGGCGCTCACCTGCGACCTCGTCGCGCTACCGGCGGTTATTCGGGCGTTTCCTTTGAGGCCGCCACCTTCCGACGAAAGAGCCCGGCCGCCCGAGCGCTCGTGAGGGTTGTCCCACCCATGATGAGGACGGCTCCCAGCAGACTCATCGCATGAACGGGCTCAGCGAAGAGCGCAACGCCCCACACGAAGCCAAGCACGATCTGAACGTACCCCACGGCCATCGCGACGCCCGCTGGAGCGAGGTGCAGCGCACGCGTCATCAGCACCTGCGCGGCCTGGGTCGAGACACCGATCCCCAACATCAGGGCCCACTCTAACGGCGTGGGCCACACCCAATAGTAGATGGCAAAGGGCAAGATGAGAGGGAAGCCGACGATGGGGAAAATCCCGACAATGACCAAGGGTTGATCGGTCGCTCGCAAGCGGCGGACGGTCACGTAGGCCACGGCTGCAGCGAGCGCGCCTACGACCGCGACACCCGTCGCGACGGGATCAAGTGGGTCGACCGAAGAGCCAAACAAGAAGGCCGGACGCGCGACGGCGACGACTCCAATGATGCTCAGAGCAATGCCGGCCGCCTCCGTGGGGCCGATGCGTTCGCGAAGCATCATGGCAGCAAGAAGCGCTGTAAAGACGGGGCTGGAGAACTGGATCGCCTTGGCGTCGGCGAGTGGCAAGTTGTCGAGAGCGTAGAAGAAGCAACCAAGCCCGAGCAGCCCCGATAGAGCGCGGAGGAGGAGCCGCCGCCGATCGACCCCAAGGGGCGAAAGCCCCAGCCTGCGTATGGCGACGAGACTGAGCACGAGGGTGACGGCGAGCCGCGCGAACACCAACTGAACCACTGGCAGGCGCTCTCCCCCAGCCTTGACGCACACCGCCATAGCGCTGAACAACAGCGCGGCGCCAAGCATGAGCCGAAGACCGGTGCGAACATCGGAGACCGAGTTACTTTGCAGGTTAGCGCTCAGCGAAGCTCACAGTTCAAAGAGAAAGAAATGGAAGTGCCAACCAAGGCCCAGGAAATTCTAACTTACTGGTACGGACCACGCGATTCGCCGGAGTACCCGCGCAAGCAGTTCGGAGTTTGGTTCGGGCACGACCCGGCTGTTGATGTCGATCTGACGGAGCGATTCGGAGAGACGCTTCGAGATGCGGCGGCGGCTCTGGACGATGGCAGCGCATGGACGGTGTCTCGTGAAGGCCGGCTCGCCAGAATCCTACTCTTCGACCAGCTGTCTCGGAACATCTATCGGGGCAAAGCGCAGATGTACGGGATGGACGTGGAGGCGCTTGATCTTGCCATCGAAGGCATCTGGCTTGGAGAGGACAGCGACGCCTTAGCGATGGAGGCCATGTTCTTGTACATGCCGCTCATGCACGCCGAGTCGATCGCGATTCAGCGCTGGTGCGTGCGCCTCTTCGCGGCCCTGCTCGAGAAGGTACGAGGTAGCGCCGATGAGAAGACGATCGCCGGGAATGTCGCGTACGCGATCCAGCATCGGGACATCGTCGAGAAGTTCGGTCGATTTCCGCACCGCAATATCCTGTTGCAACGCGAAACGACCGCCGCTGAAGCGCGCTTCTTGATGACACCAGGTTCGTCGTTCTAGGCGATGAAGGACCCGCCGTCGCGGGCTCTCCGCAGCGGTCGGCGCCGAAGGGCTGTCTCATTTCGCACAGCTGGGGTGTCTCAATGGAGACAGGGGGCCGGCGAGCGGAATCTAGCGTGGTTGTGTCGCGGGGATCGGTACAAAAACTACGACAGCCCGTTCCATGCTCCCCCCCCGAGCAGCTCTGAAACGGGCCGTTACGTCGAACTCCGCATCCCCCGACACGGAGAGGCTTGTTGGCGCGGTAAAACCGCTAGAAGCCGTCGACTACCAACACTACTGCGAGCACCGTGCCACCATTCAGTGGACTGGATCGTAAAGGCAGATTCGTCGGGTCTTCCTCAGTCGTCATCGTGGCATCTCCGCACGACGCGGGGGCCCAGCGTCATGTGGCCGTTACGTCCATGATGTGTTGGAGGTGACCACACCGGAGGTCGTCGCGCGTCTGCCGCCCTACCTCTCCAGAGTCTCTGACATCATGCGCGAATTGTACGCGGCAACAACTGCCGTAGGGCAGTTTGCGCCGGCGCCAATCGCCGAGCCCGCCGAGCAATCGGACGGACAAAAAGGCAGAACCCGGCCGCGATGAATGATCGTGGCCGGGTCCTTGTTCGCTGAGAGTGGTTCCGCTAGCTGCCAATCCCCCCCAGGGTCGGCGATAGCGATGCAGGTTGCCCTGCGTACGTACGGGCTTTTGCTCTTGTGGACGTACCCCCCAGTCCGTCCACTGTCGCTCTAGCTCGTTGTTTTGGAACTCGTTTAAAATCCCCCCTTTTAGTCGTACTCCATTCTCTCTCAGTCGCCTCGTGCCCTCTCCCCCCGGTGAGCGCATTCGGCATCGTTGCGAACAACCCTGCACTTTGCGACAGTTGTGCCAAGATCGGCATGACCAAAGATCTGGCCGCGATCTATCTCTCGCGACGGGTCGACTTAAGAGTTTACGAATCCCCAAGAGAGCGGCGACATCTGCAAATGCTGCGCACGTCGCCCTGTCGCTTATCTTTCGCTACGCTCGCCACGCATGGCCACTCACCACCGACCCACGACGCCCGTGTCTTCGACCTACGCCTACCCATCGGCACTCACTACCCGGCATTCCTTTCCTAGTGACCGCGGCCACGCTGCACACGTGACGGGATTTGCGTCCTCCGCGATCGCGGCTTTGGCGCTGGTCGTGGCATCCCTGTTGATGGTTCCAAGCGCTACGGCTGGCCCGTGGGTCGCCGAACCCGGCCACGGGTATCTCCAACTCAGCGGGACATCCTTCCGCTCCGACGACGGCGTACGCGGCTCAACGGCTGGCGGCTTTCGATACAGCAAGACGACGCTCTCGCTGTACTCCGAGCTCGGCCTCGTGGACGGCCTACAGTTCACCTTCGAGTTGCCCTTTGCGCTGGCCCGCAACGAACAGGTCGGCGGAGACGACGTGTACTTCGCACGAGAGATTGGCGACGTACGACTCGCGCTCGATGGCCGAGTCACGAGGCGAGTCCCGCTCACCTTCGGTGTCGAAGCCCGACTTCCTGGCTACAGGGACCCGTCTCAGCAGTTGGGTGCCACTGGGGTGGATGACGATCAGTTCTTACTGATCCCGAGCAGCTGGTTTCCTGCCATCGGAGACAACTCGATCGACGTCATTCCTCGTGTTCAGATCGGCCACGGGTTCGCGCGAGTCCCGATGTGGGTGCAGGCGTCGGTTGGATACAGGTTCCGATCCTGTCAACGACACAACTTCGGAGCGGGATGCCGGGATCTCCGGGACAGCCTCAGCATCAACGCGGGCGCCGGCGTCTTCGTTGTCCAACGGCTGGTCTATACCGAGCTTTACGTGTCCGGCGAACTGATCACCCAGCCAGAGTCGGACCGTACGATCGCGACGCCTCAGTTCATGTACGTGCAGGGCAAGGTCTCGTCGCTTCTTGGGTTCGACTCTCCGTTCGCGGTGACCGCCGGTGTCGGTGGCATCCCCCTGGGACAAGATACCCAAGGTGGCTGGGACGTGACCGGCGCAATCAGTCTCAAGTTCTAGTCGACGCGCAGCCCTCTCTCTCCTCATCTCTCGCTCGAACTCGTATGGCCCACATCAAGAAGACCCGCGGTTGGGAGATTCCCGAGTCGCAAGTCACCCCGAAGTCCGTCTACCTAAACCGCCGCGAGCTGCTGCGCTCGATGGGCCTGGCGAGCACCGCGCTCGGCACCTCCGTCGGAGTCAACGCGTGTGGGCTCGATACGAAGAACGTCGACATCGCCGTCGGCGAGAGTCCACTCCTGACTCCGAGGGCGTCCTCACTCCGCAACGCGTTCCCCGTGCCGCTCAACGACCTCTACGAGGTTCCGGAACGTGCGATCAGCGAACAGTTCGATGCGTTGAGCTACAACAACTACTACGAGTTCATCGTCGCCAAGGAGCAGGTCTGGCAACGTGTAACGAACTTTGAGCCCGAGCCTTGGACGTTACGAATCCACGGCCAAGTGGAGCAAGAGATTACTCTAGGGCTCGAAGACATCATGCGGCGCTTCGCCTTCGAAGAGCGCATCTATCGACACCGATGCGTCGAGCGATGGGCGATGACCGTGCCATGGAGTGGCATACCGCTGCGCGACGTGCTCGCCTTGGCCGCGCCACTATCGAGCGCCACTCACGTGCGCTTTGTAACGCTCGACCGTCGCGAACAACAGCCTGGGCGCGACACTCGCCCCAATGACCCGTGGCCCTACTTTGAAGGTCTAACCATCGAAGAAGCGGATCTTGATCTGTGCTTCCTAGTGCTCGGCATGTACGGCGAACCTCTGCCGGCCCAAAACGGTGCACCTCTACGCCTCGCGGTACCTTGGAAGTACGGCTACAAGAGCATCAAGGCGATCGTGGAGATTGAGCTGGTGAGCGAGCAACCTTCGACGTTCTGGAACACGCTCAACTCCCGCGAATACGGATTCTACTCCAACGTCGACCCCGGCAAACCTCACCCCCGCTGGAGCCAGGCCGAGGAGTGGCTTATCCCGGACCGTGAAAACGTAGTGCCCACACAGCTGTACAATGGGTATGAGGAGTACGTCGCCGACCTCTACACAGGTGACGAAGACTGACAGCGCCGGTCGTGCGCCCGCGCTGTCTCATCGGCAGACGGACATGACGAAGACAGACGACACTCGAATCCAACGACTTCGGCCGCTGCTTCCTCCGGCGATACTGCTCGAAGAGCTGCCGTGCTCCGATGCGGCAGCGGACGTCGTACAACTGGCGAGGACGCAAGCCGAGGCCATCATCACGGGCGACGATGACCGATTGCTGTGTGTGGTTGGCCCCTGCTCGATGCATGACCCCACCGCAGCACTCGAGTACGCCGCAAGACTGAAAACCGCCGCGTCTCAGTGGAGTGATGCTCTCCTCATCGTGATGCGTGTCTACTTCGAGAAGCCACGGACGACGGTCGGCTGGAAGGGTCACATCAACGACCCACATCTCGATGAGAGTTACGATATCAACCACGGGCTGCGAAGCGCTCGAGCGCTTTTGGTCGGGCTCGCAGGAATCGGCGTTCCTGTTGGCACGGAGTACCTCGACACGATCAGCCCGCAGTTCCTATCGGACCTTGTGGCTTGGGGGGCCATAGGGGCCCGCACAACGGAATCGCAGGTACATCGAGAGCTCGCGAGCGGGCTCTCAATGCCCGTCGGGTTCAAAAATGGGACGGGGGGAAACATCAGAATCGCTGTCGACGCGATTCGGTCCGCGAAGCACCCGCACTGTTTCTTATCGGTGACCAAACAAGGAATCTCGGCGATTGTCGAGACGCGCGGCAACACCGCGTGCCACGTGATTCTGAGAGGTGGCTCGGAGGGGCCAAACTACGACGATGCGACGGTCGCACGTGCGACCTCGATGCTCGCTGAGTCAGGGCTGCCGGCGCACGTCATGATCGACTGCAGCCACGGCAACAGCGGGAAAGACCCCGAACGACAGCCCGAAGTCGCCAAAGCGGTGGCGGCTCGCATTGCCAGGGGCGAGCGCGGCGTAATGGGGGTGATGTTGGAGAGCCATCTCGTCGGCGGACGTCAAGACTGCACCGATCCGGCGGAGCTCACCTATGGACAGAGTATTACAGACGGCTGTCTCGCGTGGGAGCAGACCGTTCCCGTGCTACAACACTTGGCCGACGCCGTTCGCGCCCGTCGTGCTCGGAGCGAAGTCTAACGCGGCTGGTCGTCGCTGGGCGAGCCCGTGGTCGTCTCGGTGCGCACTCGTTCAATGAGCCTCGCGAGACCGCGCTTCCGGTCCGCAGACCCGACACTGCGAGCCAAAAACGACGAGAGGGGCCGCGCTTCAAAGCGCGACCCCTCTCATCAGCCTTCGCAGACCTAGCGCTGGCCGCAATCGTTGCAGTCCGAACCGAACTCGCAGATGTCGTACACCGAGCCGGGGCCGCCGTCGTCACACTCGTTGTCGTTCGACGAAACGCACGAGTTGTTGCAGATGCGCGTACCGCAATCGGCGCAATCTGTGCCGAGACCGCAGATGTCATACAGCGAGCCGGGGCCGCCGTCGTCACACTCGGTGTCGTTCGCCGAAGCGCACGAGTTATCACACTGTGCCGAAACCGGCGCTGCCACGAGAGCGAGAGCGCCCGTCATGGCGAATGCAGCGAGGAGAGACTTAAACATAATGGAACCGTTGTTGTTGTTGATGCACTGACGAGTCTCGAGAAGAGACTCGTCACCTTGCCCGAGATGCTCGGGCAAGGGAAAGTTGGCTAGTTACGCGGGCCGCAGTCGTTGCAGTCCGTGCCGAGGGCGCAGATCGAGTACATCGAGCCGGGGCCGCCATCGTCACACTCGTTGTCGTTCGACGACGAGCATGTGTTCGCGCAGCTCTGCGCAACCTGACGCATACCGCAGTCAGCACAGTCGGTGCCGAGCTCGCAGATGGAGTACAGCGAGTCTGGACCACCATCGTCACACTCGTTGTCGTTCGACGACGAGCAGGAGTTGTTGCACATCGAGCCAGCAGCAGCGGAGTTCTGTGCGGCGGCCGGAGGAGCAGCGGCAGCGGCAGCGCGCGGGCCGCAGTCGTCGCAGTCCGAACCGAGGTCGC
This sequence comes from Bradymonadia bacterium, assembly GCA_047610025.1. GTDB lineage: Bacteria > Myxococcota_A > Bradymonadia > REDH01 > REDH01 > JBLFZA01. Next base: position 36,754 of record JBLFZA010000002.1, read on the forward strand.
AGATCGAGTAGAGCGAGCCGGGGCCGCCGTCGTCACACTCGTTGTCGCCTGAGGTGGAGCAGTTATTGTTGCAGATGCTTCCAGCGCTTGCACGCGGACCGCAGTCGTTGCAGTCCGAGCCGAGGTCGCAGATCGAGTAGAGCGAGCCAGGGCCGCCATCATCGCACTCGTTGTCGTTCGACGTGGAGCAGGAGTTTGTGCACTGCGCGTTAGCGGTCGTCGCGAATCCGAACGATGCGGCGGCGGTACAGAAAAGCGAAGTGAGGAATAGATTCTTCAGGGACATAGTTTCTCCAGTTCTGAATAGTGAAGACTCGTCACGGTGACAGATCGTCAGAGTTGGACGAGACAAGTGCTCAAAGACAGACGCCTTCGTGATGAACATCTCAACCCGCTTGCTGCGGTAGTGACCGTTCACCAGTGGTGCGATGATGGATTCAGACGCGAACGACTCGAATCAATTCAATCCTAGTCGCCCTTTTTTCGCCTCCGCAAGCATTGCGCAGCCGTGTAGGCAGCCTTAGCCCACGCGACCAGACATGTCTTCGTCACGCAACTGATTGATCTTTAAGGGCTTCCGCTAACCGAGCGACACTGGCGGGTGAGCTACCCTCCGCCTTATTATTCACAATCACGTACACCGGCCGGCCGCTGGAAACCGCCTCGACCGAGAGTCGAACGATGGCATCTCGCGTCGAGTCGTCCGTATCGACGATCTTGGAGAACGGTTCATACCGCCTCTTCGCTGCGTCGTATCGCAGCCCGCGCCGGAGCATCCACCGGACGACAAGAGCACCTCTCTGCGGCCCCCAACGATCAGCCTGTTCCTCAACGCTCGGCAACTGCGGATGGTGGCTGATGCTCGCGGTCGCGCCGTGCTCTCTTAACACGTCGGACACGTCACGCGTCAGGAGCGACGCGTTGCGGAGCTCGAACGCCACGTTGATGTCGGCACGTATCCCCTCAAGGAATCGGTCGAGGAGCACCGCAAAACGCCCTGGGCCTCCAATCGCGAATACGTCTTGAGGAGGGGCTTGAAACAGAAGCACCCCCAACTTGTCGCCTAAGCCCTCAACGGCAGGCCCGATCACCGCGTCACGGGCGTACGACGCGTCCAAGAAGCGGGGGTTTCGCTCCCCGCCGCGCGCGCCGTAACGAGGGTGCGTCGGAAACGTGTGGCACAGGCAGTCCTCATGCGCCTTCACCACGAATCGGAAGTCATCGTCGACCTGCTCCGCCATCGACGCGAAGACCTCGCTGCCAACGGGCGCGTAGTAGGTGCGGTCGACGCCTACCGTGTTCAACAAGGGGTGGCGCGCATACGCCGCGAGACCATCCTTCACCAGAGCAGCCGAGGAATACTCTCGATCGTACACTTGGCCAGCCCAGCCAGGGAAGGTCCAACTAGAAGTCCCAAAGCGGAGCCCCTTCGGCATCGCCGCTGCGAGTGGGCGGAGCTCCTCCGAGGCGGGAGCCGGCGCCACATGTAGCGCAGGAGCAGCCGATGAAAGGGCTGCAGGCGCAGGGGCTATTGGGCCCCCGAAGAGAGACAGCTGCGATGGGTCAGACATATCGCCAGACTACACCGCGAGCGGGCTCTCGCAAATCGATCTAGTTCGAGCCGCTGGTGAACGACGCCAGCGCCCGCCCTGTGCTCGCGATGTCGCAGGCAGCGCTTCGAGCTGGCCGATCGCGATGCCTACGTTCTCCAGAACGCGCGGTGCGTTGATGGCGTTGGGGCCTCTGAATGCGCTGATCGCGTTTGAGGCGAGACCGGGGACTTCGATCGTCAGCTGAGTGACTGCGCTCGGCAGTGATGTCAGCGACTCCTGAGCGGCCGTCAGCTGCCCGGAGAGTGCGACCAAGGGCTCATGGCGTGTGAGGAGTTCGCCCCCCACGCTCTGCATTTGCGAGTCTGTGAGGTCGAGCCCACTCTGGCGGGCAAGGCCGAAGTTCCCCCATCATCGACCCAGCGAACACTGCCTGCCGGCTCTCGGGCGGCACGGCGACGGTCGTCCCAATCGTGTCCGTGAAGAAGGTGTCGAGTGGGTTGTCTTCATCAAGGCTCGCATACGCGCTGTGAACAGCCGACGGCAGCAGCGTCGCCTCTGTCACCTGCGGTGTCCCCGTGACGTTGCCCGAGGCGTTTCAGAATCCACGGCCCCGACGCTGATCGTCTGCGATCGACGGAACGGCCATGATGACCGCAAGCAACAGCGCGCAGCTGGGGCTAGTCTTTCTTTTCATCTGAAATCTCGGCAGCAGCAGCGGGGAAACGAGCGCAAATGCTGCGCAACCGAGTCGGTTAAGAGGAGGACGACTGACATTCAAATGGCACCACGGGCACTCGTTCGAGTCAAATCCGAGCCCGACGCGTATGCCACGCATTGAGCCTTTATACCGGCCCCAGACGCGGCCGTCGTTCGGCGATTCACGGCTCTCTCAGTTTTCGATGCGCCGAGGAGGTCAGAGAACCGCCTCTCGACGACGCGCGGCCTAGACAATCTTCGCCACGCGTCTACAACGACTCCCCTCCTGAGGACCCCGCACTTTGTCAGCTCGTCCCCCATCGCGACTGCGTCGCCTCGCAGTCTATGCCCGCCGATACACATGGTGGTTCGTCGGTGGCGCAATCGCGCTCGTGGCGACGAACATTCTCGCTCTGAAGATCCCTGGGCAAATCGGTAGCGCAGTGGAGCTGCTTCATACCAGCGAAGGAAACGGTTCGACCGTTGACCTCACTGCGATTGGAACGATTGCGCTCACAATCGCGGGGTTGGCTATCGGCGCGGCGCTCAGCCGGGTGCTCAGCCGCTCGTTCATCTTCGCGGCTGGACGACGAGTCGAATACGACGTCCGCAATGACCTCTTCGCGCATCTGCTGCGACTCTCACCAGCCGACTACGAGAAGAGTTCTACCGGCGACTTGGTCAGCCGCATCATCAACGACGTCACCCAGATTCGCTTGTTGTTCGGGGTTGGTGCTCTGAACCTCGTCAACACCACATTCGCCTATATCATCGTGCTCGGGTTCATGTTCGAGCTCAGCCCCAAGCTGACGCTGTGGGCCTTGGCGCCCTACCCGTTCGTGCTGTGGATCATGCGTTGGTTCACGCGACAGCTCTACCAACGGACCGTTAGCGCCCAAGAGGCGGTCAGCGACGTCACCTCTCAGGCGCAGGAAGCGCTCTCGGGAGCGGCCGTGGTGCAGAGTTTTGTGATGGAGAACCACACCTCGGACGCCTTCGGCCGAGCCAGTCACGCCTACGCCGAGCGTAACGTCGCGGTCGCGCGGATCCGTGGTGGCCTTATGCCGTTCATGCGGATGGTCGGCTCGCTGGGCACGCTCATCGTCATCGTATTCGGTGGCCGCGCCGTACTCGACGGAACACTGACGCTGGGCCAATTCGTGGAGTTCTCTGGGTATGTCGTCATGCTGGCTTGGCCGACGATGGCGTTGAGCTGGGTACTCTCGGTGTGGAGCCGCGGCACCGCGGCCTTCGAACGAAGCTGCCAAGTCCTCGACACCGAGCCAAGCGTAGGAGAGCCCCACACGGCAATCCCGCTGCCTCAGCACGGAGACATCTGCTTCGAAGATGTCTCTCTGACCTACCCGGACGGCACGGTAGCGCTGAGCGACATCAGCCTACGCATTCAGGCCGGCGCGACAGTCGCAGTCGTCGGGCCAACCGGATCAGGCAAGTCGAGTCTCGTCGAGCTGATTACGCGACTTCGAGACCCGAGCGCAGGCAGGATTACGTATGGGGACGTCGACCTCCGTGATGCCGCTCTCGACGATGTTCGCGCGCGCATGTCCTATGCCCCCCAAGAAGGTTTCCTGTTCTCTATGTCGCTCGCGGACAACATCGCGCTCGGCTCAGAGCGGGACGACGAGGCCATCGCGCGCGCCACAAAGATCGCGCACCTCACGGGTGACCTCTCTGCCTTCTCCGAGGGGCTCGATACGTGGGTCGGCGAGCGTGGCGTGACGGTGAGCGGAGGACAGCGGCACCGTTCGACGATCGCACGCGCCGTGTACGCCGACGCGGACGTGCTACTGCTCGACGACGCGCTCGCCAGTGTCGACACGGAGACGGAGCGCGCCATCCTCGGCGAGCTCGGAGGCGTGCTCAAGGATCGCACGTCGGTACTCGTGACCCACCGCTTCAACGCGCTGGATCTGGTCGACGCCATCTATGTGTTAGAGGATGGCCGCTTGATCGAATCCGGCACCCACGACGAGCTCACGGAGCGAGGCGGTCGCTACGCCGAGATGGTGGAGCGTCAGCAGCTGGAGGCCGGCCTTGAGTAGCACCGATCAAAAGAGTGGCGCACGGCTCGACCTTCAAATCGTTCGCCGCCTGTGGCCCTTCGCCAAACCGTACCGCGTGCAATTGGGAATCGCGCTGCTCGTCATGCCGATCGCCTCGGTTCTGTCGCTCACGCAGCCCTACCTGCTGAAGCGCACCATCGATGATCACCTGGTGCCCGGACGCGCTGAAGGACTCATGACGCTGGCCGCGCTCTTCGCGCTCACGATGCTGGGCGAATACGCGCTGCGCTTCACTCAGTTCTATCTGACCGAACGCGCCGGCCAATCGGCACTGCGCGACTTGCGCGGCGCCATCTTTGACCATCTACAACGGCGGCCACTGCGGTACTTCCACCGCACGCCCATCGGTCGGCTTATGGCGAGGCTGACCACCGACGTCGACGCCCTACAAGAAGCGCTGTCGAGCGGGCTCGTGAGCGTCATTGGCGACCTGGTAACGTTGCTCGGCATCGTCGGACTCTTGGTCTACTACAGCCCCACGCTCGCGGGCGTCACGCTGTCGGCCGTTCCTCCGCTCATCGCGCTCACCTTCCTGTTCCGCATCCTCATGCGGCGCGCATACCGCGAAGTTCGGAAGCAGATCTCGCGGCTCAACGCGTATCTGAACGAAGCCGTCACAGGCATGAAGATCATCCAGATATTCCGTGCGCAACCTGGCAGCTACACGGGCTACAAGGACATCAACGCGGCTCATCGCGACGCGGCGTTGCAGGCGATTCGGTACGACGCCCTGCTCTTTGCCATCGTCGAGATGTTCTCGTCGTGCGCGGTGGCCGGCATCATCTGGTTCGGCGCAGGGGAGGCCATCGGAGACGTGATCACCATCGGCGTGCTCATCGCCGTCATCGAGTACGCGCAGAAGTTCTTCATCCCCTTGCGTGACCTCTCTCAGACGTACACCGTTCTTCAATCCGCGATGGCGAGCTCAGAGCGCATCTTTGAGGTGCTCGACGAGCGAGGCGAAATCCCGGAAGCGCCCGAAGCGCGGCCTCTAACAAAGGTAACGACCGGCATCGAGTTTCGCGACGTTTGGTTCGCCTACAACGATGAGAACTGGGTTCTGCGCGGTGTGAGCTTTCACGTAGAGGTCGGTGAGAAGCTGGCCCTTGTTGGGCACACCGGCGCCGGTAAGAGCACCGTCGTCACACTGCTGACGCGCCTCTACGACATTCAAAAGGGGCAAATCCTCATCGATGGCGTCGACATCCGAGAGTACAGACTCGACGACCTCCGTCGCAGATTCGCGACCGTGCTGCAGGATGGCTTCTTATTCACAGGCACTCTCAGAAACAACATCACGCTCGGCGACGAACAGGTCACCGAAGCGACGATGCAACGGGCCATGGACATCGTAGGACTCGACCGCATCGTGTCCCGGCACGAGAACGGACTCGACCACGATGTCCGCGAGCGTGGTGGAAACCTCAGCGGAGGAGAGCGCCAACTGGTGACCTTCGCGCGAGCGTTGGCTCGGCGACCGGATGTGCTGGTGCTCGACGAAGCCACGGCCAACGTAGACACCGAGACAGAGTCAATGCTGCAGCAAGCGGTCGACGCGCTGCTGTCGCAGCAAACGTCCATCGTTGTCGCGCATCGGCTGTCGACCATTCAGCGCGTTGACCGGATCATCGTGCTCCACCAAGGCGAGGTCGACGAGATTGGAACGCACCGAGAGTTACTCGCGCACGGTGGACGCTACGCGCGCCTCGTGAAGCTTCAGTTTGGGGCCGTCAGCTAGACGTGCTGTGCCGATTCGAATCGTCGAACGCTAATCCACTGTCAGCTCGCTGACCGGCGCAAACCAGGCGCGTGCTTCTGCGGCACCCCAGTCCAAGTTGTGCACGAGGACCGCGGACCAGCCAAGACCCTGAAACTCGACGGAATCGACCCGGTACAATCTCGACTGCCACCATACGGAGGCGCCGGGCCCAATGGGTGGTCGGTCTAGACGCCGTGGCAAGGCGGACGAACGCTGAACAGCGGAGAGCTCCGTGACGGTTGCACTCATGTGTGACCTCGTGTGTGGCGGGGTATGTACTTATCGTACATGCTTGAGGCCACCTCGCAACTTTCTGCTGCGCATACGGGTCTTCTTGCGTAGACCTCGACTGGAATCGACGCGCTTCCGCCACGACTCTCACGACGCCTGAATGCCCCTCACACTCGATGCCGCGCGCCGAGCGCGAAGTCTCCTCACCCCTCACATTCGCTCCACCCCCGTCCTGTCGCTGGCGGCGGGAGAACTCAGCGATGTCGGCTGCACGCTCAAGCTCGAGTGCTTGCAGCACACAGGCGCGTTCAAGGTACGCGGGGCACTTGTAGCCGCACTCAAGGGCGATAGGCGCCGAGCGCTCGTTACGGCGTCTGGAGGCAACCATGGTCTCGGTGTTGCCTTCGCCGCGCAGGTGCTCGACGTCCCGGCGACTGTCGTACTTCCTGAGAGTGCTCCAGAGTCCAAAGCAGAGAAGTTGCGGCGGCGCGGCGCTCTTGTGGTCAGACACGGCGCGGTTTGGGACGACGCTTGGGAGCATGCTGTCCTCTTGTCACAGTCACAGAGCGCCCGTCTCATACACCCCTTCGCCGACGAAGATGTGCTGCTCGGGCAAGCGACGATTGGCTTGGAGCTAGCAGAGCAAGCTCCCGACGTGGATACGTGGGTCATCCCCATTGGGGGCGGGGGGCTGATTGGAGGTGTTGCGTTTGCTCTCAAGTCCTTACGCCCCGACGTCCGCATTGTCGGCGTAGAGCCTACGGGCGCCCCGACTCTCTACGAGAGCGTCCGTGCAGGGAAGCTCGTCACGCTGCCGATCATTCAAACTGCCGCAGGCACGCTCGCACCGAGACGCAGCGCTGAGATCAATCTGCGCCTCGTCAGCGAGTTCGTCGACGACATCGTGCTGGTCAGCGACGAGCAAATGTTCGACGCGGCGCGCTGGCTTTGGAGTGAGTGCGCAGTTCCAGCCGAGTTGGCCGCTGCCGCCGCAACCGCCGCGATCCGGGCGGGCACCGTAGGCGGTCGTTCGCTAGGCGCAATCGTCTGCGGAACGGGCACCGCGGGGATGGCGTAATCATACACGGTGAAGGAGAGGGCTCATCCAGCGAATCACATCGCTCATGAAGGCGTCACGTGCACGGTCTGCCATCAGATTTCAGACCAAGGCTTGGGTACGCCTGCGAGGCGACGTCGGCGGCGAAGTCATCGGAGAAGACAGGCTCATTTGGGGGCCGCACGAAGCCCCCCGAACCCGATGCAGAACCGACTCGGCTCTACACCCACGCCCTCTAGCCACATCATGTAGAGTTCCTTCTGCGCATGGCGCCGTGCCCTCCTCACCCAACCCATCGGAGCCGATGGCGAAGAGCTCGAGCAGGCCTTCCCCCGAGCAGGTGCCTTACTTGGAGGGGCTCAACTCCAAGGCGTACCCAACTCGCCGCGCGTGTCTTGAAGTCGTGTTCTTCGACGCAGCGGAGGAGGAGGTCTTTCGCTGGGGTGAAGTCGACGACGAAGGGTATCTCGCCGACGGTGCGGGGCGCCGACTGACGTCGACCCCCTTCGGCGAGCACATCGTTCGCCGAAGGGGTTCAGAACACGCCGCCTGCGCCACGGCTGATCTCTAGGGTCGACCTATCGTTGTCGGTTGAGCGGCGCGGCGGCCTACCCCCGCTCACGAGGGCGACACTCGCCGGCTAACGTTGCGCTCGAGAACTACGCCTCCAACCCGTTCTGGCGCAACAGCGCGTCGGGCGAGGCGTCTCTTCCGCGGAACGCTCGGTAGACCTCAGACGGGTGCTTGCTGCCACCAAGTCCCAAGACGGTGTCACGGAAGCGACGACCGACCGCGGCCACCGCGTCCGTGTTGTCGAGACCGACCTCGAGGAACGCCTCAAATGCGTCCGCGCTGAGCACCTCTGCCCACTTGTAGCTGTAGTAGCCAGCGGAGTAGCCGCCTGCGAAGATGTGACCAAACGCACAAAGGAAGCGGTCGCCTTCAACGGGCGCATTGAGGAGTCGCTCAGTCGCGACACGCCGATAAACGTCTAAGGCACCTTCTGTGCGCGGATCAAAAGACGAGTGCAGCTCCAAGTCCGTGAGACCAAACACCACCTGTCGCAGCGTGACGTAGGCCTCGCCGAAGTGACGCATCTCGACGATGGTGCGGAAGTAGTCCTCCGGCAGCGGCTCTCCTGTCTCGAAGTGACGCGCCATGCCCATCAGAGTCTCGCGGTGGTAGCACCAGTTCTCCATGAACTGGCTCGGCAGTTCCACGGCGTCCCACTCGACGTTGTTGATACCCGCCGCCCCGGCCTCTTCAACGTCCGTCAGCATGTGCTGGAGGCCGTGTCCGAACTCGTGGAACAACGTCTCGACCTCCGAGAACGTCATGAGTGATGGCTGAGTATCTGTCGGTGGTGTGCCGTTGCACACCAAGTAGGCGACGGGGTTAACGATGCCATCAACGGCGCGGCGCCGCCCGACGAACGCGTTCATCCATGCGCCACCCCGCTTGTCCGCCGGACGGGCGTAGGGGTCCAAGTAGAAGCCCGCACGGGTTTGGCCGCTCTCGTCGCGCATCTCAAAGTAGCGCACGTCCGGGTGCCAAACACGACGCTCGGTCTCGACCTCGACCGCTGTCATGCCAAAGAGGCGCTCAATCACGCCAAACAACCCCTGCAGGACAGCAGGAAGCGGGAAGTACGGGCGTAGGTCATCGTCGGTGAGGCCCGAGCGCTTCTCCCGCAACCGCTCTCCCCAATAGGCGAGATCCCAGTGCTGCAGTTCATCTTCACACCCCGCTGCGCTTGCGAGGCCTTGGATGTCTTTGTGCTCCGCGGCGGCGTGCGGTGACGACGCCCCGTGCAGGCGCTCGAGTAGCTCCAACACTTGCTCGTGCTCCGCCATTTTGCCGGACAGGCTCAGCTCAGCGTAGTTGTCGTAACCCAGAAGCTGCGCGCGCTCTTGGCGCAGCGCCAAAATTTCTTCGAGTAGAGGGCCATTATCATTGGGCGTTCTCGACGCTCGTGTCACGAACGCACGATAGACCTGTTCTCGTAGGTCTGTCCTGGAGGCGTGCTTCAAGAAAGCAGTAAACGAAGGCCCGTCGAGGCTGACTCGCCAAGGACCCTCACCTGGGTTCGCCTCCGTCTCGTTCGCGATGGCGTAACTACCGGCGAACATCCGTAGAGCTGCGTCTGGAAGACCGACCACATCCTCCGGCGACGTGAGGACGAGTTCGAATGCCTTGGTCGAATCGATGAGGTTGTTGCTGAACGTCGTGCCTAACTTCGACAGTCGCTGAGCGATCGCATTGAAACGTTCTTTCTGCTCGCCATCGAGCCCTACACCGTCGTGCTTTGCGCTGCGGACCTCGGACTCTAGTACGCGCTGGCGGGCGGGAGAGAGCGACGCGGAGTCGCTGCCCTCAAAGAGCGCGGTCATGGCGTCGAAGCGAGCACGGTTCTGCCCCAGTGACATGGAGAACTCGATAATCTTCGGCTGCATCTCCGCATGCGCAGCACGGAGCTCCTCGGTGTTTCGCACACTGAGCAAGTGGCCCACGACTCCCCAAGACTCGAAGAGCTCTCGACAGGCATCTTCATAGGCCGTGATCGCCGAGCCGTAGTCTGCCGCGAGCGTCTCATCGGCCCTGGTAACGGCCACCCGAGCGTCGTCCAGTCGTTGTGAAAGAGCCGGTACAACGTGCTGGACTTCAATCGCCGGGAAGTCCGGCAGCTCGCCGATTGCGTAGAGAGGATTTTCGTTCAAAGACATAAGTCGAGCCGTGCGGGTCAGGCAGCAAGGTCTCAAAAATCAGAAACCGGCCCGCATGGCAGTGCGGGCCGGTCACTTTGTCAAAGGCTACGTGCCTCGCACGAGCGAGGCCGTCGTCTTAGAACGCTGCGTTGTACTCGTCGCAGCAGTTCGTCGCGATGCAGAGGTCCAAGTTCTCGTCAGCCTGTTCGCTGTCGTCCTCGATCCAGGCATCGGTGCATCCAGCACCGTCGTCGCAGGTGTTGAGCGCGTCATAGGCGGAGGAGCAAGCCGGGTCATCCAGCGCGCCGGAGTCCGTCACGCACTGTTCAAGACACTCTTCGCACGCCGCGAACGGGTCCATCGGGTTCATGATGTCGATGCAGCCCGGTATGCAGTCGAATTGGCAGGTCGCGATCGCGTCGGCGTAAGGCTCGCACGCGCCGCCTGTCGTGTCGGGGCAGATGTCGGCACCGCCGCCGTCGGTTCCCGCATCGGTGCCCGCATCGGTGCCCGCATCGGTGCCGGCGTCCGGCGTCGCCGCCACTGCACAGGTGATGCTGCCGTCGTCCGTGACGACCGTCGCTCGGAAGGTGCCGGTGAGGGTCGGAGTACCGCCGCCTACGACGTTCCGGAGCGTGATGTTGTCCCAACTGCCAGTGATGACTGCGTCGGCACCCGGACACTGGTTGACCGAAATCGCTCCGCCGGTGCTGAGGAAGATACCGGCGACGCCGGTCACACCGACAAAGGTGCCATCTGGGCCTTCCCCGGTGATCGCGACGCTGCCAGGAAGCTGCTCGGCCACCGGCTCAACCGCAGCCAGCACGATCGTACCGTCACCGGCGATGAGGCTGACCGTGAGAACGCCATTGGCAACGGCTGCGTAGTTGCTGCCTTCGACCTCGCTGGACTCCTCGGAATCGCCGGCGATCGGCGTTGTCGTCCCGCCGTCGGTGATTTCGGCGTCAATCTCGTTGGCCGGGCCCGGTGCAGGCGCGCCGGTATCGGTGCCGGCTGTATCGGTGCCGCCGGCGTCTGTTGTGCCAACCACTCCGGCTCCGCTGTCGTCGCCACAAGCAGCGAAGGCGAGCATGCAGGTCGCCATCAATAAGAATCGCTTCATAAGTCTTCTCAGTCGTTTAAAGGTGGACGGGGTTCGTTGCTGAACCGGCTTTGACGCCGCTACCGCGCGTCTATTCACAGCGTTAGAGCATTGGTGGAAACAAGCCGTTACAGTAATACGAGATACCCTTCACGCAATTCTCTTCATGACCAAAGAAACAGACAGTGCCCCGCCGAGGAAGCGCGATCGTTTCTTGAAGCTCGCGGGAATGACCGCGTCCGTCGCCGGGCGTTACGCGGCGACGCGCGTGAAAGAAGCGTTTCAAAGCGAAGATGAGGCGAAAGAAGGCCGTCTCGAGGCCTACAAGCGCTCCGGCGAGCGGATCGCGGAGACGTTGGGCGAGTTGAAAGGCGCGGCCATGAAGATTGGCCAGATGGCCTCTATCGGGTCAGATATTCTGCCGCGAGAGCTGTCAGACGCGCTCACGAAGCTGCAGAAAAAAGCCCCGCCCATGCCCTATGAGGCGATCGCGGCGCAGATTGAGCGCGAACTCGGCTCTGCCCCCGAACTGCTCTTCGAGAGCTTCGAGCGCACGCCATTCGCATCGGCCTCCATTGGGCAGGTACACCGCGCACGCGTCGACGATGGTCGTGAAGTCGTCGTGAAGGTCCAGTACCCTGGCGTCGATGAATCGGTGGACTCCGACCTCGCGCACCTCAAGCTAGCGCTTCGGGCAAGCGGGCTCGTGAACAAGGCACACCGAGCGGGGCTGGGACGCGTCTTCGAGGAGCTGCGCGAACGCCTTCACGAAGAGCTGGACTACACCCTAGAGGCCGCAAACGTGCGGCAGTTCCGCGCTTTCCATGCCGACCACGAGGGAATCGTCGTCCCCGATGTTGTTGGCGAGAGGAGCGCGCAACGCGTGCTCACGATGACCTACGAACCCGGCTACGCGATCTCCGAGTTGGACGAGCAGGGATTTGACCAGGACACACGAGACCTGCTCGGACGCCGACTGCTTGACGCCGTCGCCGCCGAACTCTTCGAACTGCGCGCAATTCAGGCGGACCCCAACCCGGCGAACTACGCGTTCCGCAAAGACGGTACGGTCGTGCTCTACGATTTCGGCTGCGTACAGGCGATCCACGATGAGGTGATCACGCCGTACACACAGCTGATTCAGGCAAGCTGGGTCGAAGATTATGACGCAGCAGAGAAGGCGCTCATCGAGCTTGGCGTGCGCAACCCCAACGGGCCACCCGTCGAGCATGAGTTCTACCGCCGCTGGAGAAACCTATTCCTTCAGCTCTACCTGGTCGACGAGCCCTTCGACTTCAGCGCTGCGACATTCCAACAACAGTTTATGAGGCTGCTGCCTGACGCGATGAAGCGACTGCACTCCTTCGAGCCTCCGGCGAAGCTCGTGTTCATCGATCGAACGTTGGGCGGGCTCTACGGCAACCTCAAACGCATGGGCGCCCGAGTCCCGTTGGTTGACACCATCCACCAACATATCGACCTCCCCGCGCGCCTGCCGGACATGACCAACTACGATGGCCCCGTAACGAGGGCACCGTAACGAGGGCACCGTAACGAGGGCACCGTAACGAGGGCACAGGGCGAATCATCCCGTTTGGGGCGCTGGCTTCTCGCGGCAACAGCTCCCCGCCCCGAAGAACGTTGGGCGCACCACATCGCTACGTGTCGAAGTCACCCGCCGGGACACCGACGACCTGCTCGATGGTCTCACCGTCCTCCAGCGCCAACTGCATCTCCGGGCGAGCAGCGCGACCCGCGAATGGGACTGACCAGGCAGGAAACCGGGCGACTCGTCCAGCGCTGGTGAGCACAATCAGGTCGCCGTCGATGGGCACTCCGCACACTCCGGAGACCGGGTCGTCGGAGCTGGGCCGAGTAGACTGCAACCCATTGCCGCCTCGCTTTTGTGGGCGAAAGTCCGAGACGGCCATTCGCTTCAACAGACCTCTCTCGGTCGCCAGCACGAGCCAGTCGACGCCTTCCGTGTCAAATGCGCCGACGACACGTGCACCTGGGTCGAGCCCAATGGCCCTCACTCCGGTGGCCTTTCGACCCTGCGAACGCACATCATCCGTGGAAAATATGATCGCCTTGCCGGCCGAACTCGCGACGAACACAGTCGTAGCCTTGCTGCCGGTGAACACCTCGAAGAGCGCGTCACCGGACTTCAGCAGAAGAGCGGAGATAGCGTCTGCACTGAGGCGCCCGTAATCCGAGGTATCGGACGCCTTGATTTGGCCGAAGACGCTCACCGAATAGAAGCGCTCGGCGGTCCGAAGCGCGCGTCGCGGCAACCCGGTCGCGATGACTTCGTCCTCGGCGAGCCCTGAGAACTGATGGCGCGGCTGACGCGGCGACGCATCGGATGCCCACTTCGCCAGCAAGCGGCTGTCGACCGACATGCCCTGACCCGCCGACGTGATGAGGAGCATGCTGGAATCTTCGCCGCCGGGCACGACCCAGACCGCACTGTGCTGCGCCGACGGCGCTTCGGGGATGTCGCGCAGGAGGGGGGTTCTCGACGCCGGGAGTTTGTCCAAGTCCCACTCGAGGATGGCTCCGGAGCGACTCACGAAGAAGAGGGGGGCGCGGGAGTTCGGCCCGACAACGCGATCAGGCAACGGCACATCCTCGGCCGCTGGCCCGTGGTCAGCGTCGCCCAAGGCCGCGTCGAAATTACGAAGGTAGACCAATGTCGAGGCAAGCGCTGCGTCCCAACTGCCAAAGATCTCGACCCCACGCTCATAGAGAGGGGGAGA
>JBLFZA010000003.1:0-48793 GCA_047610025.1 Bradymonadia bacterium
ATCGATTGGCCGTCTACCCCCTCGTACCGGTCGACTATCCCAGTGATGTTGGACCGAGAAGGCTGATGACCAGCACTGACGGGATGATAACGAACATCGCCGCGAAAGGCCCGAGCCTGTGACGCAGTCGTAGCCAACCGAGTACGGCCGCGATCCACACAACCACGGCTGCCAAGGGACCCACCAGAGGTAATGCGCAGAGAACCAGCGCGCCGTTCGCTAGGCACACCGTCCGGAGTGTGTCGGCCCAGGTTGCGTTGTTGCCGCGGCGCATCGCGAGCGGCACGTAGAGCGCAAGCGCGCTCAGGAAGAGTCGGAGGACTGTCGCGACTGGCACGAGCGCCCAAACTAGACCTACGGCAGTCGCGGCATTGCTGGCTGCGTCGAGCGCTTCGAACGCCGTCTGGGCGGAGGCCACGAGTCCCGGATAGTCGAGTAGTGTGGCCCAGCCTAAGGTGGCGGCGTATCCGAAGGCGGTGACTGAGAGTCCGAAGGCGACCGCAGGCAACACGGGTGCGTTGGTCCGCGTCGCGAGGGTTCGCGCCGGAGAAACCAATATCGCTACGAGTGTCGAGGCCCACCCTGCTCGAAGTATTGAGTCCGTGTCCGGCGAGGGCGGACGTTGACCATGGACGCGCACGCCGTCGCGGCGCGCGCAGGCCACGCATATGGCTCGCCCCTCGGGACGGACCGCCATAAACTCTCCGCTGTAAGGCTGGTCGCATGCCGCGCAGAAGGCTGCAGCCGGCAGTTGAGGGTTTGCCGTGCAGCGCAGCGGCCACTTGGCCGGCTCTGTCACTTGCGCTTCTTGCGGGACTTGCGGGCTTTCTGTCGCTTGCGACGTTCCTTCTCGCGATCGATCGCGGCCTTGGTAGAGGCCTTGTCGGTCATCTGGCGCTCGCCCGGCTTGCCGAAGCCCTTGGGCATCTGCGGTTGTCCCATGCCGGGCATCATGCCGCCGCCGAACATGTCAGCCATGCCAGGGGGCATCTGCCCTCCGCCGCCTGGCCCGAGCCCACCAGCCATGTCGCCGAGCATAGAGCCCATGTCCATGTTCTTCATTTGGCGGAGCTGGTTCATCTGCTTGAAGCCCGGAAGCTTGTTGAGGAAGCCTCCACCGCCTCCGCCGCCGCCGAGTTGGGAGAGCATGCCACGCATCATCGAGAAACGGCCGCAGAGGTCGGCGACCTCGGTGACCTCTCGCCCACTACCGCGGGCGATGCGGCGCTGCCTCGTAATCTGCTTCATGACCAAGTCGGGGTTGGCGCGTTCACCTGGCGTCATGGACTGGATCATTGCCTCGATGCGAACCAACTCGTTGTCATCAAGCTCGGCTTCGGCCGGTAGCTGGTTGCCGAAGGGCATCATGTCCATCACCTCGCGCAGCGACCCCATTTTTTTGATGGTGCGAATCTGCGAGAGGAAATCGGTGAAGTCGAAGTCGCCGCGCAGCATCCGCTCGGCGTCCTCCTCTTTCGACTCTTGCTCTTGCTTCGAGATGACATTTTCGAGCCGACCGACAAGCGAGCGGATGTCCCCCATGCCGAGAATTCGGTCCGCGAACCCCGCTGGTTGGAACTCCTGAAGAGCATCGAGCGTCTCGCCAAGCCCGACGAACTTGATGGGCTTGCCGGTGACTTCCTTGATGGACAGCGCGGCGCCGCCGCGGGCGTCGCCATCCATCTTCGTCATGACGAAGCCGTCGAGTTCGAGCCGGTCGTTGAACTCCTTGGCGGTGTTCACGGCGTCCTGCCCAATCATCGCGTCGACGACGAGCAAGATATTTTGCGGCCGCGTGCGACGGACAATCTCCTCAAGCTCATTCATGAGCAGATCATCGACGGCTAGCCGGCCAGCAGTGTCGATCAGGACAACGTTGCGGTCGGTCTCTCGCGCGTGCTCGACGGCTCGCTCCGCAATGTCAGGTGGGTTGCCACCTTCTTCGGAGTAGACCGGGACGTCGAGACTCGCTCCGAGCACCTTGAGTTGTTCGATTGCGGCTGGGCGATAGACATCGGCGGCGACGAGCAGTGGTCGCGCCTCGCGGTGATGAATCAGCCAGCGCGCGAGCTTTCCGGTCGTGGTTGTTTTTCCGGCTCCCTGCAGGCCGACCATGATGACGATCGTTGGACCTAGGCGGTCTTGTACGAAGGTCAACGACGTGTCGACGGGGCCCATGAGGGCTTCGAGCTCGTCGTGGCAGATTTTTGTGAACGCGTCGCCGGGGGAAATCTTGACCGTCACGCCCTCGGACTTCGCCCGAACGTTCACGACTTGGCCGATCGCCTCCTCTTTGACGCTCGCGAGGAAGCGTTTGACGACCTTGAAGTTGACGTCCGCTTCGAAGAGCGCGAGGCGAATCTGCTTCAGCGCCTCATCGATGTTCTCTTCGGTAATCTCGCGCTTGCCCTCAAACACGTTCATCGCGTCTGAGAAGCCCTTCTTAACTGCGTCGAACATCGCCATTGGCGAACTCACTTATCTGGGTCACGAGATTGCGCGCGTGCGCGGAGGAAAGAGTCTAGCGCCCGGCATCGGGGATGTCACCCGTGGTTCTGTGTCAGAGTCCCGCAAAATCCGCTCGTTGCGTGCCGATGTTCCGCCCAGAACAGCCTACAGAGAGGCAGGGTCGCTGGTTGACCCAGAGCGAGGGTTTCCCTAAACCTCATCGGCCTAACCGCCTAATGGCGCATCAAATCGAGACACAACATGGATCAAGTGCTTCGGCGGGATCGTTCCCGCACGACTTGCTGGCTGCTAGCGGCAACGACGTTTCTTTTGCTTGGGGCGTGCGAACCGACTCCCTCGTACCTTCAACGCTGGGCCGACACAGCAGGATCGGAAGAGCGATTTTCCAGTTATCTGCTCGACTCTGACTTGACGCACGACGTGCACGTCAAGTCGCTCGAACTGCTCATCGAGCAATGGGATCACAGCTCCGGCATTCTCTTTAACGGTGGAACCGTGAAGGAGATTGAGGACCTCGAACGGCGGAACCTCATCCTCACGGATGCCGCACCGCGCCTTCGTGAACTCTACAACCAAGGCGACTCTTGGTCGCACAAGATGCGTGACGCGTCTTACCACCTGCGCCAGGGAACCGAATCTCCCGAAGTCCGCGCGCTCTTCGACGCCGTGCTGATCGATTGGATGAATACCCAATGGGATCCTTGTCGAGTAAACGCCGGCGTCGTGCGCGTCGCTGACGTCATGAACGTGACGGGTCAGGACCCCATCATCGCGAAGATGTCGGAGTGGATCAGGGAGGGGGAGTTCGACCGCGTCATCTGCTTTGGGACAGAGACAGGCCGAAACGTCGAATGGCTCGCGAACAGCGAGCCGCTCGCAAATGCCTACATCGAACGATGGAACTCCGGGAACATCTCGGAGTCCGACACGCTTCGATTTCAGATGCTTGAAGGTATGGCCCGCATGGTCTCGGTTCCGGTGATGCGAGAGTGGATGTCTCAGCAGATCATGAGCGACGACACCGAAGCGTTTCTCAAAAATGCGATCCTGGACGTTCTCAACGACAACCCATCCGGGGGCGACCTCGAACTCTACCGCGGCATGCTCACTAACGAGAGCAACGCTCGGTGGAGCGCGTTCCAGAGCATCATCGATATGAATGGATCGGACGGCCTCACCTACGTGCTCGATAACCTCCCAGCGGATAGCGAGTATGGCTACTATCGCGGCGCTGTGCAGGTCGACGGGCTCATGAACGTGGCGAACAACATCGTCTGTGTGCTGCCGAAGCTCGAAGAACTCGGCGACAACGCGCGTCGCGTCTTCGAGCGCTACATCGCGTCGGAGAACCTCAACGTCCGCGCCCTCTCCATCGGGTGCCTCGCCTTTGTCGGAGATCGACAGTCCATTACTCGGCTGGCGGCTGCCCGTGAGGCTCTCGGCCGAGAGCCCGTAGCAGCACCGGCGTGGGGCGAGGGCATGAACTTCCAGACCCTTATCGACGAGACGGTCGCGACTATACAAGCCCGCGCGAACTAGCGATGACGGCGCCGATGCAGCTCACGCGCAGCATGGCGTCAGGGCGTGAGCACGCGCGGTGCTGATCGCGTCCATCCTGAAGTTCCTCCGGCGGGGGCAAGAGCCCCTCCCCAGAGAGGAACTGAACGAGCTCGAGGATCACGCCTTGCTCGCCCGCTACGTCGCGGGCGACGCCGCGGCGTTCGAGGTCGTGTTCGACAGACATGAGCGCTCGGTGTTCCGCTTTGTGCTCCGCTCCACCGGAGACACGGAGCGCGCGGCTGAGATCACCCAAGACGCCTTCATGAAGGTCGTCAGCCACGCGAAATCTTACAAGCCAACGGCGAAATTTCGTACGTGGCTCTTCGCGATCGTGCGGAATCTCTGCATCGACGAAGCGCGTAAGAACAAGCGCCGGCGCACGCTCTCTCTCGACGCGCCTGTCGCGGATGGCGCGGGCGAGACATTTGTCGACCGCCTCTTGGACGCAAATGCCTCTGGAGGCACGAGCGAAATCGAGAAGAAGGCGTTCTTGGCCCACCTGCAAGAGGGGCTCGCCGCGTTGCCGGATGAGCAGCGAGAGGTGTTTCTGTTGAGCCAAGTCGAGGGTCTCCGCTTCGTCGAGATCGCGCGCATTCTGGAGATCTCTGACAACACGGTGAAGTCTAGGATGCGCTATGCCCTAGCGACCTTGCGAGGCTACCTCGCGTCCTTTGAGGGCACCTCATTCTCTGAGGTCGCGCGAGACGAAGTCGGAGGAGGCGGCACATGAGAGAGACGTCTACCATTCCGAGTGTTGCAGACCGATCTCGTGGTCATCACGTTCTGGAGGGGTGCGGGACCTTACCCGCCACGGAGCATCATGGACTGTAGTCACTGCCAAGAGCACCTCATCAGCTACCATCTTGGTGAGCTAGATGAGCGAACCGCCCGCGAGGTCGAGGCGGAACTGGAGCAGTGCGCGGCGTGTTCACAGGCTCTCGTGAGCATTCAGCAGACGCTCGCGGCGGTTGCGGAGTTGCCGGATGTCGAGCCCCCAACGTCGATCCGTCAGGATGTGCTGCGCGCGGCTCGCTTGGCGTTGGACCGCCCTGAGAAGCTGGCGTGGTGGCAGTCCCAGGGGTTTGCTCTGGCGGCTTCGGTTTTGATTGTTGCAGGCGCAGGCTGGCTGTCGTTGCGCATCGCGACCGGACCGAATCAAGCCCCAGCGGAGTCGACCGAAGTGGTCGCCGCCGCAGGCGCAGCGCGAGTCGACAGCGACGAGCAGCTCCCCGTGCCGCTCGAAGAAGCTGTGCGGCGCTCGGCCGATCCCGCGCCGGCAGTCGACGCGCCCATGGCAGAAGCGCCGGCCGATGAGCCACAGGCTGCTGCTGCCCCAGACCTGCAAAACCAACTCGATCTCGTGGGCGAAAATCGCCAATCGAACGTGGAACTGACGGAGCGGGAAGCGCCATCGGCAACCGGGCGCGAGGTCGGAGAGCCATTGCGGACGCAGCTCGAGGAGGAGCGCACGTCAGCTAGGGCACCCGCGGCGCGATCGACTAGCTCGCGAACCGGGGGGGCAGATGTCAGGAACCGAGGGAGCGTCTCGACGGATCAGGTGTCGCTTGCCGAGCCTAGTGTGCAACAGGCGCAGGGCTTGCGTGACCTCTCCGGGACCCCGCGAGGAGCCGCTGAGAGCGGAGCCTCCGACCAGGTTGCTGCGGCCCGCTCAGCGGCACAGGAAGAGCAGCAAGGTGGAGCTCTCTCGCCGATCGACGCGGACGACGCGGAGCGTGCAGGCATCGCTAGCCCGACCACTCTGGAGGAGGGCCGCGCACGTGGGGATGTCAACACCGTGACCGGGTTGAACGGTCGTGGCCTCGGCGGAGGTTTTTTCGATGACGTTCTAGTTGACTCTGATCTCGGGGAAGGGGGGGCGGAGTCAGCGCCAGAACGTGCGCAAGAGTACGCGGTCGAAGAGGACTTCGCCTCTGCGGATGAGGCGCGAGCGGAGGGCAGCACGGGACGACGTTCGAGGAGCGAACGTCGAGGGGCGGACTCGCGTTCTAGCGGGAGTGGCGCGCCACCGGCTACCTCGCCTGCCTCGGCAGTGGACTCTGCCGAGGCAGGCGAGGTAGCGGTCAGCGATGCACTCTTCGCAGCCGCTCTGTCCGACTACGACGCGGGTCGAGCGGGCGCCGCTGTCACAAGATTCGCTCGGTTTCTGCAAGAGAGCAGCCCCTCTGACGGTCGTCGTGGAGACGCCACCTACCTCATGGGCGCGGCGCAGATCCGGCGAGGTCAAACAGACGAGGGCGGGCGCACGTTGCGCCAGTTTCTCGCGCGGTACCCGGGGCACTCTCGCACTGCAGACGCCAACGCGCTGCTGCGGTCGTTATCCCGCGGACCGGACAGCACGCGTGATGCACCGGGCTCGCCTGCGAGTTTAGAGCAGCCACAGTAGCGAAGAGCTGGCGGCCGAGCTCATGCGCAACGTGAGGTGGCTCATGCGGCCGATCGGCTCGCAGAGTTAGGACGGATTAGCGGCTGCGAGCGCCTCGTCGATGGTGGCGCGGAGCCCGGCTTCGGTGGTGCCTCCGCCCCGGTGAACCGCGCGCACAACGCCGGTCGGGTCGATGACGACGATGTAGGGGATTCGGCGTGCGCCGTAGACGTGACCAGTGCTGCCGGGGTCAAGTAACACATCGTAGGCGACGTCGTAGCGATCGACCCAGGCCTCTACCTGCGTCATGCGCGACGGATCCGGCGCGTCCAGGTTAATGCCTACCATCGTGACTCCCTGCCCATCGTAGGCGTGGTGGACGCGCTCGAGCATCGGCATGGCTTCGCGACACGGTCCGCAGTAGGTCGCCCAGAAGTCGATGACGACCACTTCGCCGGGGTAGTCAGCGAGGGCGCGAGTCTGGCCATCCGTCACGCGAGGAAGCGAAAAGGTGGGGGCATCTGTTCCGACGAGTTCATGACTCGTTGCGGCGCGCACTTCGGCATCTACCGGAGGCCCAGAGCGCTGGACGAAGAAGACCAATGTGCCGCCGATTGCGGCGCCGATTGCAAGACGCTGGATCGCGTTCATGTTAGGGCTCGCTCGCTTGCGTTTAGAGACTTAAGCCCTCTGTGGGCACAATCGTTCGCAGATTGACTTCCGGATCCTAGATCCTCGCTCAGCATCGCTATGCTCCGAATCGAACTTCTTCAACTGCGCGTCGCGCTATGTCTCTTGGTTTTCGTTCTCGGGGGCTCCCTCGCCGCTTGCTCAGGTGGCCCGTCGGCTGAAGGTGAGGAGAGCGAAGAAGAGGCTGCCGCTCCACCCGTGCCCGTCGAGGTCGCTGCCGTGGTGCGGCGTGACCTGAGGCGAACGGTGCTCGGCACCACAACGCTAGAGAGCGCACAGCAGGTGTCGGTACAGAGTGAGGTGGCCGGCACGGCGCGCAGCGTCAACGTGATGGCCGGTGACACCGTGGCAGTGGGCGATATCTTGGCTCGGGTAGTCAACGAGGAGAACGCGCTCTCGCTCGCGGAAGCTCGCCAGTCTCTCGACCGGTTCGAGCGGGAGCTTGAGTCGCTGACGCCGCTCTTCGAGCAGGGCTACCTTGCTCGACGTACCTACGACGAGACGGTGTTCCAGAGGGACAGCGCACGCACGAACCTCAGGCGCGTGCAACAGCAAGGCGGTAACCAGCGTGTGCGCGCTCCGGCAGCTGGCGTGGTCGTGCGTCGCGAGGTGGAAGAGGGGGAGCAAGTGGTGCCTAACCAGCTGCTCTTCGAGATCGCGAATGTCGATGAGTTGGAGGCCGCGATCGCCGTCCCGGAGCGAGAGCTCGTCGCGCTGCGCGACGGTCAAGCTGCTGAAGTGGGCGTGCCCGCCGTCGGGCAGTTGGCGCTGCCTGCGCGGGTTGACCGCATTGATCCGACCGTCGACCCCCAAACCGGAACAATCCGCGTTCGGCTCGCCCTTGAGTCCGCAGTGACCCCCGACAACCAACGTCTCCGCCCCGGAATGTTCGCGGAGGCTCGTGTCATCACTGACGTGCGCGAAGGCGCGCTCGCGATTCCGAAGCGCGCGGTGGTCCGGGAAGCTGGCGCTTCCTGGGTCTTTGTCATCGGAGACGAGGTCGTTCCGGAGCCTGTCGAGCCGGAGGGGTCAGCTGACGCCTCCGCCGTCGAGGACGAAAACGAGGAGCCGTCAGAGCCGGTGGTCGACCCTTTTGAGGGGCTCCCGCGATTCGCAGCAGAGCGTGTCATGGTTGAACTCGGGTACGACGACCGGGACGTGGTCGAAGTGCTCAGCGGGCTCGAAGAGGATGACCGGGTGGTCGTCGTGGGCCAGTCTGGCCTCGACCCAGGCGCTACGGTCGTTATCCCCTCGGACTCCCAAACTCCGTGAGCGTGCGCCGTCCCCCTGGCTGGGTGAGCATCGCCGTTGACCGGCCTGTCGCGACCTTCATGGTCGTGCTCGCTGTCGCGGTTTTCGGCTACGTCTCTGTCAATCAGATGCCGGTCGATCTGATGCCGGAGCTCTCCTATCCGACGGTCACGGTTCGGGCAGCCTATGAAGGGGCTGCGCCGCAGGAGGTCGAAGACGAGGTCGTCGAGCCGCTAGAGGATCTGCTGCGCACGGTTGAAGGCGTCGTCAGCGTGACCTCTGTCTCGCGCGCTGGCGGCGGCGATGTGCTGCTGCGCTTTCAGTGGAATACGTCGCTGGACACCGCGACGCAGAAGGTGCGCGAGCGCATCGGGCTCTTAGAGTTCCCCGATGGCGTAGAGCCGCCGAGCATCCTGCGCTACGATCCCACTCTCGATCCAATCCTGCGCCTCGCGGTTGCCGGTGACATGCCGCTCGCGAACCTCCGCTCGTATGCGGAAGATGAGCTGCGACGTGACCTAGAGAAGCTGCCGGGCGTGGCGATGGTGCGCGTGTTTGGCGGGGAGGAGCGCGTTGTACGAGTCTCCGTCGATGAGCGCCGCCTCGACACTCTCGGGATCGATATCGGCACGATCTCAGAGCGCCTCCGCTCAGAGAACGTGAACGTTGCCGGCGGACGCCTCTATGAAGGCGACGTCGAATACCTCGTGCGGACGGTCAATGAGTTCGACGAGATCGAGGATATCGAGTCGCTCGTCATCGCCGTGACAGCCAGCGGCTTGGTTCGGCTGCGCGATGTTGCGACCGTCACGACCACCGTTCGGGACCGCGAGGTCATCACGAGAGTCGATGGCGTTGAGAGCATTGAGCTGGCGATCTTCAAGGAAGCCGACGCTAACCTCGTGAGCGTCGCTGAGGCGATCAAGCTCGCCGTGTTCGGCCCTGACGGTCCCGACGCCGTTGGCGTTACGGAGGGCAGCGGAATTGTGGGCGCGGATGTTGCCGGAGAGTTTGATGAGCGCGGTGGCAGCGGGGAGGGCAGCGGCGCAGATGTGGACGAGGCTGATGCGGAGGAAGAAGCGCCGTCGTTGCTGGGGGCGGCCCCGGACGGGGTATCGATCGTGCTCTTGTCGGACCAAAGCTCGTACATTCGCGCGGCGGTGGACGAGGTGCGTTGGACAGCCATTTACGGCGGCGGCTTCGCGGTGCTCGTCCTCTTCGTATTCCTGCGTCGCCCGTATCCCACCTTGGTGATTGCGCTCGCGATTCCGCTCTCTGTGATCGCCACCTTCGCTCCGATGCGTTGGATGGGGGTGTCGCTCAACGTGATGTCTCTCGGCGGCCTCGCGCTCGGCATCGGCATGCTCGTAGATAATGCGATTGTCGTGCTCGAAGCGGTTGTCCGTCGCCAAGAAGCCGGCGAAACGGCCCGCGACGCGGCGATCAACGGCACGGCGGAAGTCGGCGGTGCGGTGGCGGCATCGACCCTTACGACGGTCGCGGTGTTCTTCCCGATTGTGTTCGTAGAAGGCGTCGCTGGTCAGCTCTTCGGAGACCTCGCGATCGCTGTTGTGCTCTCGTTGCTGGCGTCGCTCGCGTTCGCGCTCTTCTTCGTGCCGATGATGCTCGTCTTGCCGACCCGCGGGGGGGAGCGAGACCCATCAGAGCGACTGTCTCTCTTCTCGCCCCTGGCCAGCTGGGTGCGCACTTGCTCCGACTGGCGTCGGGCGCGGATCTGGGCGCGCGGTTCATTTGGACGACGCCTCTTGCTCGTCTTGATGCTGGCCTGGGTCGTGAGTCGTGGGCTGCTCTGGGGTGTGATTGACCTTGTTACGCGAGTCGTGACGGTGTTGCTGTGGGGCGCCGTTTGGCTGGTCCGCAGCGTGTTGCGTGGGCTCTGGCATGTGCTGAGGCTCGTCGGGTCACCGCTCGACTCGCTTGTCGGAGCTACGCTGCGTGGTCTCGAGGCGGCCTACGCCCGAATTCTTAGCGCGACGATCGTACTCCGCTGGCTTGTGATCGTGGCGGCCGGGGCCGCGATGTGGTGGACGGTCATCACCTATCCAACGGTGGGGCTGCAGCTCATCCCCGAACTTCAGCAGGGCGAGTTCACGGCAGAGGTTCGCCTTCCGGTTGGCAGTCGATTGCCAGAGACCGTGCGGGTCGTGGAAGCTGTGGAGCGCGCGCTCGCAGACGACGAACGGGTGTTGCGGGTGGCGTCATTCGTCGGCCGAAACGACGACGACCTCGACGCCTCAGATCAGGGTGAGCACACCGCTAGACTGACGGTCACCATCGTCGATGGCGGCGCCTTTCCAGAGCGTGAGCTGCAAGTGATGGAGGTTGTGCGTGCCGCGCTCTCACGTCAGCCAGCGGTGCGCTACGAGCTAACGCGCCCGACACTCTTCAGCTTAGAAGCGCCGATAGCGATCGAGATCCAGGGTGAGGACCTCCAACAGCTCGCCGATACAGCGGATGCCGTGGCCGCCGCGGCGCAGACTGTCGGCTCGCTGAGAGATGTGCGTTCGAACATCCAGCCAGGGTTCCCAGAGGTGCAGGTTCGCTTCCAGCGCGACCGACTCGCGGCGCTTGGACTCGACGTCCGACAGGTCGCCGAGACTACTCGGGACAAAGTCCTCGGGACATCGCCAACGGAGCTTCGTCCAGACGAGCGAAGCATCGACGTTGAAGTTCGTGTGAATCGAGACGCGATCAGTACGATTCGCTCGCTCGAGGACCTCGTTGTTGGCTTCGTCGAGGTGGACACTCCGATGGGCGGGCAGGGCGTCATGCCGATCGGTGGTGAGCGGCGGCCTGTGCGACTCGGATCGGTCGCCGAGTTCGTGCTGGAGCGTGGCCCCTCTGAGATCCGACACATCGAAGGGCAACGTGCCGCGATCGTCACCGCGAGCACGAACGCGTTGGATATCTCCGCGGCGGTTGCTGAGCTGAATCGGGCGCTCTCGTCCGTCCGTCCAGCACATCAGCAGACAATCCGAATTGCGGGGCAGAGCGAGGAGATGAAGACCGCGCAGCGCAGCTTGGCGCTCGCCATGCTGTTGGCGGTCTTCTTGGTCTACGTCGTGATGGCGTCAAAGTTCGAATCGCTGCTCGCGCCCGTCGTGATTCTCGGCAGCGTGCCGCTCGCGCTAGTAGGGGTCATTGCGGTGCTGGTGTGGCAGCGCACTCCGCTGTCCGTTGTGGTCTTTATCGGCGTGATCGTGCTGGTCGGTATCGTTGTGAATAACGCGATCGTGCTCGTGGACACCGTGCTTCAGAACCGGCGCAACGGTCTTGGTAAAAGTGAGGCGATCGTTGAGGCTGGGCGAATGCGCCTGCGACCGGTGTTGATCACCGCGACAACGACGATTCTGGGCCTGCTGCCGATGGCGCTCGCGGTGGGAGAGGGGGCAGAGATTCGTCGCCCGCTGGCGTGGGTGGTGATTGGTGGGCTTTCGTTCAGCACTCTCTTGACCCTGATCGTGATCCCGGCGCTTTACCACTTGGGAGGTGAGCTGTTCGGGACGCCTCGTCTGCCAGGCACGGCGATCGCGGACGGTCCAGACAGGCGAGTTGATGACACGACCCCCGATGCGCCCGACGGAGCTTCCGACGACTGACGCGGCTATGGTACAGTCCGATTCTTCGCTCCCTTTCCATCGTGAGATGCGCTCATGGCCGATTACCGGCGCAAAACACTTCGCAGCTTTTATTGTGAAGAGGACCTGTGGCGGGCCTTCGAGGAGCTCGCGACTGCTGAGGACGCGACGATCGATCGCGTGATCAATCATGCGCTCCGCGAGGCGTTGTCGACGGGCGTTGAACCGAACGTCACTCAGTCGACGGGGCCGCCGCTAAACAAGGCGGTTGGCGTGAGCGTCGCCAATTCAGATGATCGGCCGACGAGTCAGCGCGCACCCGCATCCGCATCCGCACCCGCACCGCCGCCACCGCCCTCGGTATCGAGCCCGCCTCCAGCACCTCAGCCTGGCGCCACACCGGCCCCAGCCGCTGTGATGCCTTCGCTGTTCTTGCACTACGGGGGCACGGGTTACCCTGTGCAGCTGGAACGCTTCGTGATTGGGCGAGGCAGCAAGGGAACAGATCTGATGATCCGAGATGGCAACGTGTCCCGAAAGCACGCGGTCGTGATCTTTCACGAGGGCCAGTTCTTCATCCAAGACCTAGGCTCGACCAACGGCGTTGAATTCGACGGTCAACGGATTGAGAACAAAGTCATCGATGAGGGTGACGTGTACACTATCTGTGATCACGAACTGACTTTCTCCTACCGCGGATAACGTCCTCGATGGTCGGCATCTTCCGCTTCGATGAGCGGGTCACTCAGATCGCGTTGCCAGCCGGCGACTTCTCTCGTCCCTTCGGGTTTCCGAGCAACGTATACGTGTTGCATGGAGACGTGCCGGCGGTGATCGGTACGGGTCTGGCTGGCGGTCGGGATACTCTCGTTGATGCGCTCGCCGAGGTCGGGGTCTCTCCGCGCCAAGTCGGGCGAGTGCTTCTGACGGATCATCGCCCAGAGACCGTTGGAAACATCGGCCTTTTCGAGCACGCGTCCGTCGTCTCGTTAGCCCACGCCGGAGACAGCCATGAGCGCTGGTTGCAGCGCGTCTGCGCTGTCGCACATGAGCTCGTCGACGGGGATGCTAACCCACAATGGAATCACGAGCAGGTCGAGTTCTTCCGCGAGCGCTATGCCGCCGAGGACTGGAGCGGGGCGCATGAGCTGGCAGTGCGGGACGGACACCGTATTCGCGCCGGGGCGTTGACCCTTGAAGTGGTTGCAGCTCCAGGCATCGACCACGCCAGCGTCTGCTTCTACGAACCCGACTTCGAGTGGCTCTTCGTTGGACAAACGGTGAGCTTGGCCCTCGAGCCGGTGCCCGATGATGCCTCGGCGTACATCGCGAGCCTCAAGCACATCAGCCAGGCAACTCCGCGCGCGGTTTTTCCCGCGCATGGTGGGATTGAGCAACGCTACGAACGCGTGTTCCGCTCCGCAGGGCTCGCGATAAACAATCTCATGACGAACTTACCGTTCGCCTTGCCACATCCGTCGAGCATTCCCGAGGTTTGTCGTCGTGATTTGGGATACTTCCCGGGAGACGTCGTCCGCTTCGCAGCCGGTGTGATTCGTCTTCAGGGGATGGTGGAGGAGCTCTGTCGCAGCGGCGTCGCCGATCGCGAGGGCGAAGGTGTCTGGGCCGTCTACCGGATGGATCGGCCTCGTCGCTTGTGACCGAGCGCCCGAGCGACGTGGCGTGTGTGTCAGAGCGCACGGTAGATGTGTCACTCGGTGGTCGGCTTCGCGTCTGTCAGCCGAGAAGAGGCTACCGCTTCAACTTCGAGGCGGTGGCTCTTACCCATCGCGCTGCCTCGCTGCAGCCGCAGACGGTGATCGATGTCGGTGCAGGAAGCGGGGTGATTGGGTGCGGCGTGGCGGTTCTGTGCCCGCAGTCACGGGTTCTTTTGATCGAGCGCGATCCGACGCTCGCTGGGTGCGCGCGGGCGACGATCGAGGAGAACGACCTCAGCGCCCGAGTCGAGTTGCGTGTGCTCGATGTTAGAGAGGTCGCGGCAGACACGCGCT
This sequence comes from Bradymonadia bacterium, assembly GCA_047610025.1. Lineage (GTDB taxonomy): Bacteria > Myxococcota_A > Bradymonadia > REDH01 > REDH01 > JBLFZA01. The sequence continues at coordinate 13,965 of JBLFZA010000003.1, forward strand.
CTGCAGATGTCGTCGTGATGAACCCCCCCTATTATCGACCGGGGCACAGCCGGCGCAGCCCAAACCCAAGTCGAGCAGGCGCGAGACAGCAGCTTCACGGCGAGATCGAGACGCTCTGTGCGGCGGCGGTTGCTCGGGTCGTCGATGGGGGTGCGCTGGTGGTTTCGTACCCGGCATCTGTTGCTGTAGAGCTGATGCGCGCTGCCTCTGAGTCGGGCTTTGCCGAGCAACGCGTCCAGTGGATTCACGACAGTCCACACGCTGAGGCGAGCGCGCTGCTCTTGACCGCAAGGCGAGGCCGCGCTTTGCGCCTTAGGGTCGATGCACCACTCGTGCTCCGGCATTCAGATGGACGCCTCCGCGCGCAGGACGAACTGTGGCCCTGACGATTCGAAGACTGACGCTCTCAAGTTTCCTCGCTGTCAGCGTGCTCGCCACGGGATCGACAGGGTGCTTTTTCGTGCGGTCCACGCCGCCGTCTGCGGAGGAGATCGCGTCGCGCCGAGTGGCACGTGCGAGCGGACGCGCGGCGAATCAAGCCGCAAGAATCGATGAATTGCAGACACGGCTGCGCTCCAATCCAGCGGCGTGCGACTGCCCTGAGTGGGAGCTGTGGCTAAGCGGTCGCTGGACGCGTGTGGCGGTGGTGTTCTCGGATGACGGCACCGCGGATTCGCTCCAAGGGCGTGCGTTTCGCGACCCGCAGCCAGGGACTGTTCGGAGCACCGGCGACGTGGAGCCCGCGGGTGATGGCTGGCCGTACCCGGTGTTCGAGTGGCTCGACATCCCCTCGGATTGATACGGAAATGCCCCAACCGAACGACGTCCTAGCCTTGCGACTCGGCACGCGAAGCGCTATCGAAACGGCGTATACCCACGCTACCAGTGCAACCTTATGATCTACATTATCGCCGAGCCCTGCGAGGGCGTTTGTGACACCGCCTGTGTCGATGTTTGCCCCGTTGACTGCATTCACGGCCCTGCTCCCCTCGATGAGATGCGCACGGAACGCGATGCGAACGGGGAAGAAGGGTTGCGCGTCAAGTACGGCGAGAAGATTCAGCTCTACATTGACCCCGAGGAATGTATCTCCTGCGGCGCGTGTGAGCCGGAGTGCCCCGTGAACGCCATCTTCGAAGACGAAGAGGTGCCCGAGAAGTGGGTCAACTACGTCGACTCGAACGCAAAGTTCTTCGAAGAGCGCTAGCTCATCGTCGAGGGGCGCCGGCTAGTGCTCGACGAGAGCAAGTCCATCCGCGCGTGGAAGCGCGACGGTGAATAGACAGCGCACCGCCACGTCTGAGCTCCTGCCCACCCCGGGTGTCCTTAACTACTCCGATAGCGAGATGTCTGTGAACCGTTGCCTTTCCCGCGCCGCCTCCTTTGTCCTCTCGGCTGTGGTCGTCTTCGTCGCGCTGCCGGCTTGGGCTGGTAATGGAGCGAGCCTTGTGTCGCTTGTGCCGGATAGCGCGCAAGCGGTGGTTGGCGTCAACGTGGAACAGCTGCGTTCGACCTCTCTCTTTCAGCAAGCCCTCACGATCGCTCGCGCTAATAGCGATTCGAACGAGGCGATGAGCAGCGTCACTTTTGAGGGTTTCGATCCGGTGAGTACCGCATCGACTATTGTGCTCGCCTCAACGGACGTCTCGGACGATGCCGGCGATCGCATGTTGGTGCTCGTGGAGACGACCTACCCAAGTGCCGGGCTGGTCGCGCACCTCACAACCGAGAGCTACGCGCTCGTCGAGGGCAGCACGAACCTGTACCGCAAGGGCCAAAGTGCAGTCGCGCTTCTCACGGACGGCCTGCTTGCGCTTGGTCATTACGACCTCGTGTCGGTCGCCGTGGCGAACCACGCGAGCGGAAGTGGGGGCCCGGGCAGCAGCCTTCTCAACCAGATTGGCTCGGTCGACCAAGGCGGCAGCGTCTGGATTGCCGGTTCCGCACCGAGCGAGGTCCGCGCCGGCAGTATGATTCGAGGGTCGATTAACCTCTCTAGCGGAATCGCCGCAGCGGCGGTCCTCACGATGGACAACGAAGAAGCCGCGGGCAGCTTGGCGACGGACATCACCGCACAAGTCGCACAGTTGGCAGGCATGCCAGAAGTGGCGGGCCTGGGGCTCGCGTCGCTGCTGAACGGCGTGAGCGCGTCTGCCAGCGGCATCGAAGTCTCGTTGAACTTGGCGTTGGACCAAGCCGCCTGGGACCTCGCGGTCAACACCATCGGCGCCTTGATCGAAGAAGAACTCCGCTAGGGCCTTGCCCCGCGACTCGGCGTTTCGCTAGTCGAGGAACTCGACAAACTTCCGCACGACGGTCTTCTCTCCGACTGCAGGAAATCGAATTGTGAGCCGGGTCTTGTCCCCGGCTCTTTCGCTTTTGAGCACTTCGCCGTGACCAAACAGGCGGTGAGTGACGGCGCGGCCGACATCGCTTGGGCCTTCCATGGACACGGGCTCCACGGAGTCGAACACGAGGCCTTCCTCGGGCACACGTTCGCCCATCTCTTGGCCAGCGCGCTCTTGCCAGGGTCGCTGGTCGAATTCGTCAAAGGACTGCTCGCGCGACTTGCGGGCTGGAGACGCGCCGCCCCACTTCCGATCTTTGCTGGAGGACGAGGCCACGGCCTCGATGATAGCTGCCGGGACGTCGAGCAAGAATGGGGATGGCTCGGTGCTGACCCATCGCCCGTACAGTCGCCGACGCTGTGCGGACGTGAGATACAGCCGCTGCTGCGCTCGGGTGCACGCGACGTACGCGAGCCTGCGCTCCTCGTCTGCCTGCTCTTGTGTGGGCGTGTCCTGCTGGCGCGTTAACGGGAACTGTCCATCCTCAAGACCGGTCACGAACACGATGGGAAACTCTAGGCCTTTGGCCGCGTGAACGGTCATGAGCTGCACGCCGCGAGTCGTCGGTGCGTTGGCCTGCTTCGTCGTATTCTCGGCGTCTAGGGAGAGTGCTTCGAGCAGCTGTGCGAGATCCTCATCGCGTCCGGATGCGTCGTCTGCGATGGCCCGAAGCTCCTCCACAGATTGGGTACGCTCTTCGGCCTTGTCGTCCTTCTCCAGCACGAGTTCGACGTACCGTGTCTCGTTCAGCACGGTCTCGAGCAGCTCGGCCGGGCTTGTGGTTTGCGCCATGTCGGCGAGCAGCTCTGCGAGTGATACCCACGCGCGGAGCGCTGAGTTCGCCCGCGGCGCAAGTTTGCCGCTTGCCAGCACACTTCGGCTGGCATCAAGCATCGACGGCGAATCACTCGCGTCGCGCTCGCGTCGCACTTTGGAGATGGTGGTCTTGCCCAGGCCGCGCGCTGGCACGTTCACGACGCGAAAGAACGCGACGTCGTCGGTCGGGTTGAGCGCCAGTCGCAGGTAGGCGACCAGATCCTTCACCTCCTTGCGAGCGAAGAAGCTAACCGTTCCAACGATGTCGTGCTCGATACCGCCGCGGCGTAGCCGCTCCTCAAGGACACGTGCTTGCGCGTTCGTGCGAAAGAACACCGCGAAGTCGTGCAGAGGTAAGTCTGTAGCGCTGCGCTCTTCGACAATCGTTCGCGCTATGAAGTCAGCCTCTTCGCTATCATCCTGACCCACGAACGAGAGCACCGGGGCTTCATCTGTGCGTGACGTGAAGAGCTCCTTCTCCATGCGGGTGGCCACTTTTTCAACGATCGAGTGGGCGGCGGCGAGCACGGCAGGCGGGCTCCGATAGTTCTCCTCCAGCGCGATAGTCTTACAGAGCGGGTAGTCGTTTCGGAACGCGAAGACATTGTCGACCGTTGCTCCCCGCCACCCGTAGATCGATTGGTCGTCGTCTCCCACAACGGCCACATTGGACCCGGCTGGGGCGAGCAGACGGACCAGCGCGTACTGCGCCGGGTTCGTGTCTTGAAACTCGTCGACGACCAATACGCTGGCACGTCGCTGCATCATGGCGTGCACGTCGGGGGTGTCTTCCAACCCATGCACCATTGCGGTGATCAACGAGCCAAAATCGAAGGCGTTCGCGCGCTGCAGTGCAACGGTGTAGGCAGCGAACACATCAGCGAGTTCTTCGCTATCCGCACCTCTGGCGGCTTCTTGCACATGCTCCACACGTTTTGCTTCATGCTGAAGCGCCTCGATCTGGCGCTGCAGCGTGCGGCACGCCTGCGCATCATTCGCGAGCCGGAGTGAGGTCGCGATGTCCTTTACGAGCGAGAGCTGGTCATCAGAGTCGTAGATGCTGAAGCCGACAGAGCGTCCGGCGATGCGCGGCACTTGCCTAAGCCATCGCGCGCAGAGGGAGTGGAAGGTTGAAATGGTGGCGCGTTCGGCCGCGGCTCCAGCGAGCGCAATCGTGCGCTCCTTCATCTCTCTCGCTGCCTTGTTCGTGAAGGTAACGGCGCAGATCTCCCGCGGATCCACCCCTTCGCTCATCAAGGCGGCGATCCGGTGGGTAATGACACGCGTCTTCCCCGTCCCAGCTCCCGCGAGGATCTGAAGTGGGCCACCGCGGTGCATGACGGCGGCTCGTTGCGCCTCATTGAGGGCGCCCAGCGACGTTCCCATCACTACGTGTGGTCGGGGAGCATCGCGTACTGCTGGTTCTGATTGGCGCGTCGCGTCGTGTGGTACGCGTCGGCCATGCCCCACATCATAGGGAGCAGGAACAGAGGCGGCGCCGAGAGCGTGAGCACGGTCGCGCAGAAGAACATCATGCCCTTGAAGACCTGCCCGTTGTACAGTTGGCCTGCACCTGGGAAGAACCCAAGCAGCGCCGCCGCCGCGGGGGACCGTCCCGGTGTCTGCGAAACCGGCACCATCGCGTTTTGTCCATATCCCGGCGCGTAGCCCGGCGGTTGGCCGTAGCTCGGCTGTCCGTACCCTTGCTGCTGCCCGTATCCTTGTTGGCCGTAACCAGGTGGCGGACTCTGCGGCGCATACCCAGGTTGGTTGTACCCAGGTTGGTTGTACCCTTGCTGCTGCTGAGGTGCGCCCCCGTAGGGGTTCGGCGGCGGGCCGCCTGGTGCATAGCTATTGGGGGGCGCGTTGTATCCGCCGCCAGCGGGCGGAGGCCCAGTCGGCGCCCCATATGCCGCTGTCGCGGCGTAGCCTGTGTTCGGCGGCGCCTGCCCATAAGACTGTGGAGGCGCCGCGTAAGGGTTCCCACCACCATAGCCGCTTGCCGGAGGGGGCGCATTCCACGCCTGATTTCCGCCGGAGCCGTACCCTTGGGTTGGGCCACCGGGGCCTCCCGAGGGTTGGCCGTATGGATTAGACGGGTTCGGCGGATAGTCGGACGCTGGTGAAGAGCCCGGTGCCTCGGTCTGGTACGTCGAGGGCAAGCCCTGAGTAAAAACGCCCGCGGTTCCGAGCCCCGGTACGAAGTAGAACAGGTTGCCGTCGTCGTCGCTGTCGAGCTCAAGCCCGCCCGTCGTCACCATGCGATCGAGCCCGCGCTCCGCGTCTTTGAGGTTCAGACCCACTGCTTGGGAGACCGCTGCAGGGGTCAGCCGATCAATCCTCTGCTGCTGCACCATTTGGAGGACTGTGCGCTCAAACTGTTGCTGCTCCATCCGGACCTTCTCCTTGTCATGCCCGAAACTCTGATACGCTCAGCGTACTCTACCAATGCCGTTCGGAAAATGTAGGTGCGAGGGACGCCTTGTCCACCGCCCTGTCCGTTTCTCACTCAACCGTGACGCTCTTCGCGAGGTTTCTAGGCTGGTCGATGTCGGTGCCCTTTGCATCGGCGATGCAATAGGCGAGCAGCTGCAGCGGCACGACCGCCAGAATGGGGGCAAAGATATCGTCACACGCCGGTATCTCTAGCACGTGCTCGGCGAAGCGAGTGAGGCGCGTGTCCCCTTCGGTGACGATCGCGATGACACGTCCGCCGCGAGCTTTGACCTCTTCGAGGTTGGCCGCCGTCTTCTCGTAGAGGGCGTCATCCGGTGCGAGCACCACGATCGGTAGATCCGCGTCGATGAGGGCGATCGGACCGTGCTTCATTTCGCCGGCCGCATAGCCTTCCGCGTGAATGTAGCTGATCTCCTTCAGCTTCAGCGCGCCCTCAAGGGCGACCGGAAACATCGAACCACGGCCGAGGAACAGGAAGCCTCGCGCGTGCACGTAGTCAGGCGCAAAGGCGCGAATCTGAGCTTCAAGCGTCAGCGCCGTCTCAATGGCTCCCGGGAGTGCGCGAAGCCCGTCCAGTCTCTTCTCAAGGGTCGCCGCGGTCACCGTGTCGCGAAGCTGACCGATTTGCATGGCGATCAGGTAGAGCGCCGCGAGCTGCGTGGTGAAGGCCTTGGTTGAGGCGACGCCGATCTCGGGGCCTGCCTGTGTGTAGACCACGTTGCCGCACTCTCGCGCCAACGTCGCGCCCATCACATTGCACACGGCGATCGCTCGTGCTCCGAGCCGCTTCGCCTCGCGGATTGCCGCGAGGGTGTCGGCGGTTTCTCCGGACTGCGAAACCGCGATCGCCAGGGTCCTCTCGGTAACGATGGGATTGCGGTAGCGGAACTCGCTCGCGAGATCGACTTCCACTGGGATGCGAGTGAACTCCTCGATCGCATAACGCGCCGTCACGCCAGCGTGCCACGATGTGCCACATGCGAGGATGACAATACGATCGATGTTTTGGGCCCACTCTGCTTCGAGCGTGACCTCGCTCAAGTCCACTTTATGGTCCTCCATCCGAATGCGACCACGAAGGGCGTCGACGATTCGTGCGGGCTGCTCGTGGATCTCCTTGAGCATGAAGTGCTTGTACCCCTGCTTCTCCGCGGAGACGGGATCCCAGAGGATGCGCGTCGTCTCTCGCGTTACGCTGGCCCCGCTCTCATCAAACAGCTCGATTCCGTCGGCGCGGAGCACTGCGATCTCGCCGTCTTCGAGAAAGAACACGTCGCGGGTATGGTTCATGATTGCTGGGACGTCGCTGGCCGCAAAGGCCTCGCCGTCCCCGACACCGACGACGAGTGGGCTCGCGAGGCGTGCGACAACCAAGTGACTCGGGTCGAGCGCGTCCATCACCACCATGCCGTAGCTGCCGCGGACTCTCGTGAGAGAGTCGCGCACGGCGTCGACGAGCGTGGCGCTGGTTTCCCGCGCGCGGGAAATGAGATGCGCGAGGATCTCAGTGTCAGTGTCGGTCTCGAACGCCGCCCCTCCATCCATCAGCTCTTGCTTGAGGTCGGCGTAGTTCTCGATGATCCCGTTGTGGACCAGCGTGATGCGGCCCACCTGGTGTGGATGCGCGTTGCGCTCTACCGGCGGGCCGTGTGTCGCCCAACGGGTATGCGCAATACCGACGTTGCCGTCGATGGGGTTCAGAGCGTGGCGCTTCTTTAACTCTCGCAGCTTCCCCTCGGCGCGCACCCGGAGCACCTCATCACCGTTGTGGATAGCGACGCCTGCGGAGTCGTATCCGCGGTACTCCAATCGCTGAAGTCCATCGATCAAGATCTCCGCGCACGGGCGCAAACCCACGAAACCAACAATGCCGCACATACCGTCCTCACAAGCTCAGATAGCGTGTGACCATCATAACAGAACCCGCCACTCCGTCATTTCCTGTGCAGGAAAACGAAGAGGTTCATCTGACGCCGCCGCCGCTCAGGCTCGATCGGCCGCGTACTCGTCAGCCCGTACGAGCTCGGCGCTCGTATTGACCCCGTGCAGAGCGTCAATATCGGGCGCGATGTACACACGGGCAGGCGCACCTCGCTCCGCTGCCATCTCGATCAGGTCGGTGAGATAGAACTCACCCTGAGCGTTGTCGGTGGTCATGCGAGACAAGCCTTCTCGAAGAAAAGCGCCGTCGACCAGATACACGCCGATGTTCACTTCCTGAATCTGACGCTCGGCCTCCGAGGCGTCCTCGTGCTCGACGATGCGAAGCGCCCGCCCGTCATCATCACGGACGATGCGTCCGTAGGCGTTCTTGGTCGTGTCGATGGCCGATAGCATCGTCAGCGGTGTCCCGCCTTCTCGGTGCAAGGCGATGACGTTACGCACATCGGCGGCTGGCAGATTTGGCACATCACCGTAAAGGATCAGCACGCCGCCATCGTAGTTCGCGAAAGCGGGGAGGGCACTGCGAACCGCATCCGCGGTCCCGTTCATCTCGTGCTGAATGTGAGTCGTCACCCGCTCGCCGTAGCGGCTAGCCAAGAATGGTTCCACAAGCTCACGGCCATAACCGACCACAACGGCGACTTCATCCGCGCCTTCAGCAACCGCGATATCGCATGGGGCGGACAGCATAGGCAGGCCCTGCACGAGGTGCATGACCTTCGGAAGCTCCGACATCATCCGTGTGCCTTTGCCTGCGGCGAGCACAACCGCCTTAAACGCGTCTGCCATGTTTAGTACGCGTGAAGATCGACGATCGCCGAGAGGACGTCATCAACCTGTGGGAGGATCTCATCCTCGAGTACAGGTGCGTAGGCGACGAACGAATCTTTCCCGCAAACGCGCCGCACGGGGCCGTCGAGATACTCGAAGAGTTCATCTGAGATGCGCGCCGCGATCTCGGCGGCGTAGCCCCAAGCCAAGTGGTCTTCGTGGCTGACGATGACCTTATTGGTCTTCTTGACCGACTCGACGATTGCGTCCCAATCGTAAGGAGAGAGTGATCTGAGGTCGATGATCTCGACGTCGATACCCTGCTTCTCAGCCTCACGAGCCGCCTTCACGGTGCGCTGCACCAAGCATCCGTAGGTGATGACCGTCACATCGGTCCCTTCACGCACCGTCGCGGCCTTGCCGAACGGGATCATGAAGTCATCACCGGGGTTCTGGCTCTTGTTGTAGGTCTGGCGGTAGAGGTGCTTCGGCTCGAGGAACATGACCGGGTCGTCGCAGCGCATCGCGGTGCGAAGGAGCCCTGCGGCGTCGCGGGCGTTGCTCGGCATGATAACCCGCAAACCAGGGATGTGCGTGAAGAGCACCTCGCCGGACTGGCTGTGGTAGGGCGCGCCTCCCGTGAGGTAACCGCCGATCGGAACCCGAACGACCACCGGGGTCGAGAAGTCGCCAGCCGAGCGCCAACGGTAGTTCGACAGCTCGTTGCGGAGCTGCATGTAGGCGGGCCAGATGTAGTCGAAGAACTGAATCTCGACGACTGGCCGCAGCCCGCGCAGCGCCATACCGATCGCGCGGCCGATGATGTTGGCTTCCGCGAGAGGCGAGTTGAAGACGCGCGCTCCGCCATGTGAGCGCTGCAGACCAGCGGTGGCCTTGAACACGCCGCCTTTACCCTTCACATCCTCGATGTGCTCTTCGCGGGAAACGTCGGCGACGTCTTCGCCGAACACCACGATACGAGGGTTGCTTGCCATCTCCGCGCTTAACGTCGCGTTGATGAGGTCGACCATCGTCATGTCGTTGCCGGTGAACTCCGGGACGTGCTCGGTGTCGAAGTCGTGCGAAGTCGGATCGACATCTTCGCTGTACACGTGGGTGAGCGCGGTCTCGGGGAGCGGCGGCGGAGACGCCACTGCAGCGTCCGCTGCGGCGAGCACCTCGGCGTCAAGCTCGTCGCGGATCTCTTGCAGCTGAGCCTCGGTCGCCGCGCCTTCGGCGAGGATGAACGCAGGCAACGAGTGGAAGGGATCGCGACGAGCGTCCTCTTCGAGTTCTGACTTGGGCCGGTACATCGTCTCGGCGTCCGACAACGAGTGGGAGTACGGCCGAACGACATGTGCGTGGACGAGCGCCGGGCCTTTGCCACTGCGGATGTGGTCGATCGCTTCCTTCACCCCAAGATGCGTCGCAACGACATCGCAGCCGTCGAACTCAACAATCTTGATGCCGGGGAAGCTGCTCACCAGCTTCGAGATCGAGCCTCCGGGCGTCTGCACTTCGACGGGCACACTGATCGCGTAGCCGTTGTCCTCAATCATGTAGAGAACGGGCAGCTGCTCGTTGCACGCCGTGTTCAGAGACTCCCAGAACTCTCCCTGCGACGTCGTCCCGTCGCCGGACGAGACGTACATGATCTCGTCGTCGTAGTATTCGATGTCGCCGTTACTGAGGCCGTCTACCGCGTCACAGATTTTCTTGGTCTGGGCAGCGCCGACGGCGTGCAGGAACTGCGTGCCGGTGCAAGATGACACGGCTGGGATGTTGAGCTCCTTGTGGCCCCAGTGACACGGCATCTGGCGCCCATGCGAATTCGGGTCTGCTTCAGCGCCGGTGCCCTGCATGAGCACCTCTGTCGGGGTCATGCCGATGGTCAGGCACAACGCGCGGTCCCGGTAGTAGGGGAAGAACCAGTCATAGCCGGCCTTGAGAAGGCGACCCGCTGCGATCAAGGGAAGCTCGTGACCAGCACCGGAGATCTGGAAGTAGATCTGGTTCTTCTTCTTCATGTTGATCTCCCGGTCGTCGAGACGCCGAGAGAGGTACGTGAAGCGGTAGAACTCTAGCAGATCACTAGCGGACAGCCCGCCCCACTTGACGGGTGAGCTGGCCTTCTTCGCGGGCGATCGCTTTGCTGCGGCCTTCTTTGGCGCGACGGTCTTCGCGGCTGGTTTCTTTGCGCTGACCTTCTTCGGCGCGGCCTTCACGGGTGTGGCGCTCTTGGCCGCTGCTCGCTTCGGCGCAGCCTTCTTTGCGGCCGGCTTCTTGGGCGCGGCCTTCTTGGGCGCAGCTTTCTTGGCTGGTTTCGCCGTTGCAGACTCCGTGGGCGTAGACAGCGCCTCCTCGACGTCGGCTCCGCGTCGTCGTCGACGACCGGTTGCCTGTGAGCGTGCCTTGCTTCCCGTTGCGCGTGCCTTGGTTGCCACCGGTTCCGTCTCTCAATTTGGGGTCGAACTGGGCAGAGGGGCTCCTCCAATCGATGATGAATTCATCGTCGCCTTGGAGGGGCTCGCGTCTCCGCATTCTCTCGCGCTGTGAGAGGCCCCGCAGCGCCGCTGCTCCGTACTCATTCGTCACCGCAGTGACAAGAGAGAGCGCTACTTCGCGATGAAGTTGATGATCTTGCCTGGCACGACGATCGTCTTCACGATCGTCTTTCCGTCGAGCTGCGCAGCGACGCGGTCGAGTGCTTTCGCCGCTGCGACGATCTCGTCCTGACTTGCGTCGGCCGGGATCTCGAGCATCCCTCGTGTCTTGCCGTTGATCTGCACGGGGAGCGTCAGCGTCGACTCGACAAGCATCGCCTCGTCGTAGCTGGGCCATGCCGCTGCGGATGTGCTGCCACTCTCTCCAAGAGCCTCCCAGAGCTCTTCGCCCAAATGAGGCGCGAAGGGAGAGAGGAGCAAGACCAAGCGCTTGGCCGTCGCGATCGGGACATCGTCCGCCTTGTAGAGTCCGTTGACCCACTCGATGAGCGTCGCGAGCGCGGTGTTCATGCGCAGCCCCGGTACATCTTCGCTCACCTTCTTGGTGACTATCGCTGAAGCTCGCGCTTCGTTCGGCATCTCGGGGCGGTCGACGAGTCGTGCGCTGAGGCCTTCCTCGCCCACCACCAGTCGGTACACTCGGCTAAGGAACCGATGCATCCCCTTAACGCTCTGTGTTTGCCACGGTTTGCTGGCGTCGAGCGGCCCCATGTACATCTCGTAGAGGCGCAGAGAGTCTGCGCCGAACTCCTCGATGACGTCGTCCGGGTTTTCACTATTGTTCTTCGACTTCCCCATCTTCTCGACCTGCGTCGAGATCGGATCGCCAGACCTTGAGAACAGCCCACCGTCTCGCTTCTCGACGTCCGCGCCGTAGTAGTATTTGCCCGCCTCGTCGGTGAAGCTGTGCGCGGTGATCATGCCTTGATTGAACAGGCGCTGGAACGGTTCCTTCGTGGACACTGCGCCGATGTCGTAGAGCACCTTGTGCCAAAATCGGGCGTACAAAAGATGCAGAACGGCGTGCTCTGCGCCGCCAATGTAGAGGTCGACTGGCATCCAGTACGATTCTTCTGCTTTGCCGACTAAGGCCTCTTCATTGTGGGGGTCGATATAGCGCAGGTAGTACCAGCACGACCCGGCCCACTGCGGCATCGTGTTGGTCTCGCGCAGGTAGGTTTCCCCCGTCGCCTCGTCGACGACCTCCAGCCAGTCCGTCGCACGAGCAAGCGGCGGTTGGCCGTCCTCAGTCGGCTTGAACTCATCGAGGTGCGGCAGCGTAACGGGCAGATCCGCTTCGTCGACCAGCACGACCTCGCCCGTCGACGAGTGCAGCAGCGGGAAGGGTTCCCCCCAATAGCGCTGACGCGAGAACAACCAGTCTCGCAGGCGGTAGTTCACCGTTTGTTTGCCGAGCTCGCGCTCTTCGAGCCACGCGATGATGCGATCCTTGGCCGACGCAACATCGAGCCCGTCGAGAAGCCCCGAGTTGATTAAGACGCCGTCACCGGTGTGCGCAGCCTCCTCGTCGCCGCCCGAGATTACGGGGATAATGGGCAGCCCAAACGTCTTTGCGAATTCCCAGTCGCGGTCGTCGTGCGCCGGCACCGCCATAATCGCGCCGGTACCGTACGAGACGAGCACGTAGTCGCTTATCCAAATCGGGATCTCCTCGCCGCTGACCGGATTGATCGCGTGAGCGCCCGTGAAGACCCCGGTCTTGCCGTCTGCGAGATCGGTGCGCTCCAAGTCCGACTTTCGGCTGGCGGCTTCGACGTAGGCCGTCACGGCGTCCCGATTCTCCGGCGTCGTCATCGCGTCGACGAGAATGTGCTCCGGGGCGAGCACCATGTAGGTCGCTCCGAACAGTGTGTCGGGTCGCGTCGTGTAGATCTGGATTTCCTCGTCCGACGCGTGAACTGCGAATCGCACGGTCGCGCCTTCCGAGCGCCCAATCCAGTTCCGCTGCATCTCCTTCAGTGAATCGGACCAGTCCAGATCATCCAAATCTGCGAGCAAGCGCTCCGCGTACTGCGGAATGCGAAGCTGCCACTGCCGCAAGTTCTTGCGATAAACGGGGTCGCCTGTCTCGACATAGAGGCCGTCCTTGACCTCTTCATTCGCCAGCACGGTGCCCTGTGCAGGACACCAGTTGACGGGCGTATCGGCCTCGTAAGCCAACCCGCGCTTGTACAGCTGCAAGAAGATCCACTGCGTCCACTTGTAGTACGCGGGGTCCGTGGTGCGCAGCTCGCGATCCCAGTCATAGCTCAGTCCGAGGCGCTTGAGCTGCCCCTTAAAGTTACTGATGTAACGCGTGCTTAAGGTAGCCGGATGCTCGTTCTCTCGCACCGCCGCTCGTTCCGCAGGCAGCCCGAATGCGTCCCAGCCAATCGGGTGCAGCACGTTGAAGCCCTGCATGCGCTTCATGCGCGAGACGATGTCGGACGCCGAGTAGCCGAGCACGTGGCCGACGTGCAGACCCGCGCCCGACGGGTACGGGAACATGTCGAGCGCGTAGTATTTGGGCTTCGACTTGTCCGTCCCCGTGCGGAAGGTGTCGTTCGCTTCCCAGTAGGCTTGCCACTTGGGCTCGATGGACTTCGGCGAATACTCGGTCATAGGACGTCGGATAAAGGGGTGAAATACTCCGCCGTGCTGGCACAAACAGGGTAGTACGTCTAGCAAGAGAAACGCCTGCAACCGCCGCATCTGCCATGCTTACCTCGCGCCGCAAACCCTCGCCCCTTCGCCGTGAGAACGGCCTGCTCATCGCGTTACTCGTGTTGGGCCTAGGCGCTTGTTCTCCCCCTCAGTCCGGAAGCGCCTGGGAGCCCAACAGTCGCCGCGACGACGCCAACGAGGAGCAGGAACGCGAAGCGAATCGCGTGGCCCTGAACGAGCTTATGGAGGCGTCACGCCAAAATGAGGCTCAGTCGACGGCCGCGGACGGGCGACCTCGACTGGAAGTCGTCGTGGTCGAGCCCGAGCCAGAAGGCGTGAACTCGGATGGCTCCCTTCAGCGCCAGGCCGTAGCGGCGTTTGTCGCCGGCTCACCCCATCAGATTATCGGAGCGATCACCTTCGAGCCCGTGCACGTAGAAGGAGAAGCGTACGGCTATCGCATCCTCACTTTCCGTGAGCACGGCGCGTGGCTTGAGCGTGCGGGCCTGCAAGTTGGGGACTCGGTGCACACGATCAACGGCGACACGGTGCTTCAGCCCGAAAGTGTTTTGCGGGTTTGGGAGCGCTTACCCGAGCAGGATGAACTCTCCGTCGTGGTCCTCCGTGATGGGCGTGAGCGCACGTTACGCTGGGAGATTCGCGAGGCTGACAGCCCGTGAACCCGTTGCCGTGGGGTCGCTTAGTCGCTGCTGCCGGCGCGCTTCTGCTGCTGCAGAGCGCAGTTGCGCCTGCAGCAGCTTGGGTGACCGGTGAGCGATTTTGGCCGTCAGCGACGATTTGGGTGTGCGCCTGTGCTTCCCTCGTGGTGGGCGCTTGGCGAGCCAGCGCGGTTGCGCTGTTAACCGGCGTCTTAGGCGGTGCGGCCGCTACCGTCGCGATTCTGGCCCCAGATACGCGCGCGCTGCTCGTCGGAGGGGGGCGGCCGTTTACGTGGTTGCTCTCGATGATGGCCTACATCCTGTGTGTCTCCGTCTGGCTCGCGCGCCGCGTCCCGTCCCGCGCAGTCGACCGAGAGAGCATTCTGCAAGAGCCGAGGGCCGAGGGTTGGGAACAGCTCCGCTCCGCTCTCGCTGTCGCGCTGCTTGTTGTCCCCGCCTTGTTCCTTCAACAGCTGATGCCGACCGAACATTCGGTGGGCTCGGACAGCTTGATGCTCGCACATGGAGCGCTGGCGTTTGGGTGGATTGTCGCCTTGTTCACCAGCTTTATCGACATCCACATCGACCGCCGAACGAGTGAGGAGCGCGAACGCCAGCGTGCGTCGGTGGAGTCAGCGCGTTGGGTAAGGGCGATGACCCGGCCAGCGCTGTGGCTCGTCGTTTCAGGGGGGCTCGCTTGGGTTGTGGCGATGCTAAGCGCGGCCGGCAACGCATGAGCACGCTAGCGCGAATCGCATCGCTCCTGTTTTTGACGCTCGCCGTTGTGGCGGCGACATCGGGTGTGCGACTGCTCGCAGGCGGTGCGTTGCTGCTCCCCTTCGTGCTCGCTCTCTTGACGCTGTCGCTGCTCCGCGCGAGTACGGGTTTCTGGCGCGCCCCGCTTCTGGCCAACCCGGACGAAGAACGATGACCTTCACCCGAACGATCTCTCTGTTGCTCTGCAGCGCCTGTATTGCGGTCGGCTGCGGTGATGGCGCCGACTCGGACGTCGTAGTTGCCTCTGACACGACCTACGCGACGTCGGAAGTGTTTGGGGAGCTTGCCGTTGATGCCGATGTTGTTGCCACCGTCGCCGAACGTAACGTCACCGTGGGCCACGTCGCGGCGTGGTTGCGCCTCTACCCAACCCTAACGGTGGAGCAGGCCGTCGATGATCTCGTCGACTTGAACGCAATTCTGGCGACTACCGATGCCGAGGCGTTCGCGAGTACTCGGGTGATCGCCAACGACGCGCGCCGCCTAGCGCTCGCGTGGAGGTGGATGCGCGGCGCCATTTGGGATGTCGACGGTCTCCGCGTGCCTGACCCAACAGAGGTCGCAGCCTGGGCCGAGAGCGACGAGCGCTCGACGCTGTTCGGCTCGCCCGAGTTGCGCACGGTATCTCAATTGCTGGTCAAACTGCCCGACGAGCCTTCCGACGAACAGCGTGCCGAGGCGCGCGCGATCGCGTCGAACATCTACGACCGCGTCATGTCGCTGGGGCGGCGAGTCGGCGTAGAGGACTTTGACCTGATCGTGGAGGAGTGGGCTGAGCTACCGGCGGGCTTTGAATTCGTCATCAACCCAAGCTTTGCGTTTCCGCATCGGTACTCCGGTGATTCTCGCTGGGGTGGGGCGGAACAGGTGTACGACGAATTCGCGGACGCGGCGTTTGCTACGCCGCCAGGCGATGTTGTGGGGCCCGTCGAGTCTGTTCTTGGCGCACATGTCATCATTGTGGAGCAAGCTGTGCCTGCCGCCTGGTTTGACCCGAATCGTCGCCCGGAGCTCGCTGAGAGCATCCCTCTGGCCCGCGCGAGAACCGAGCGCTTTGCTGCCGAGATGGAGCGCATTGGGCAGGCCGCAACAGTCGTGAATCACTCCGATAACATCGGCGTGCTCGCGATGTCCCCTGAAGAGCGCTTGCAGTCCGAAGTGTTGTTGCGCTCGTCTCGGATTCGCTGACCCGTCCTTCGGGCTCGAGTGTCGCCGCCACCAGCGCTTACTGCGGATGCCCGTGACCAGGGCCGAGCACACGCGGCAGGTAGGTGTTGTACTCGAAGGTCGTCGAATGCTCTTCGTTGTGGCAACCGATGCAGGTCTGCTCGGTAGTGGCCGTGTGGACGCCGTTCGGCACGTTCAACCATTCCGTTGGCGCGCGAGCGTGAAACTCGCCAGGGCCGTGACACTGTTCACACTGCACGTTCTCTAGGCCCCGCCATTCGCCGAGCGAGGAGCCACCTGGCTGTTCGTATCCTGTCATGTGGCAACCAATGCAGCTGCGGTCGTACTCTTTCCCCCGAGAAGTGAGCGTCTGAATCGCGCCAGCATGTTCGCTGGTGGCCCAGAACGCCGCCGCGGCAGGGTGGCATGTCGCGCATACGGTCTGCCCCACATAACCTGGCTCACCAGGGTTTGCGGGTATGGCAGGAGAGCCGCCCGCCAGGTTCAGCGCGCGTAACGCCTGATTGTACTCAATCATCTCGGCTGTGACAGAGGGGTCGGTCGCGTAACCAGGCGAAAGGCCTATGGGTTCAAAGTAGAACACGCGTGGACCGCGCTCAAAATCGATGGCGCTGCCTTCCATAGCCGCCAGCTCCGCTTGATGAGTGGTGATACGGTCGCGTTGGCGCTGGACGATTGGCGGGACGGGTTCCCCGGCCGGCAGCTCCATACGTGTCAGCTGTGCCTCGATGCCCTCGATGACGCGCTGCAAGCGCGCGATCTCTTCTTCACTTCCCGCGCGCGCAGACTGCCAATCTAGCTCACCCTCGCGTTCGCTTGTCAGAAGCTTCAAGCGGCCGAGGTATCGTCCCTGGTCGAAGGCTTCGAGGGTCCATGCGTCACCGATACGTTCCATTTCGTCGGTCTGTCGGGGCTGCCCGATAATGATGAAGTCAACGCCGCCAAGACCCGCCAGCTCGGCTCGCGCCTGCTGAATCGTGCCCTGGAAGAGAAGCACTGTGGTCGGGTGGCCAGCCGTGACAATCTCCTCAACGGCGGAGCCGATGGCGTCGAGCGCGGGTGAGACTTCGACATCGTCTCTCCCAATGAACGCCTCAACGGAGGCGGCGCCAATGACGGCGACCTGTGACTCGCCAAGTGCGTACGCCGCCCAAGGAAGCGCAAACGGCGCGCCGCCGTTCAGCGTTACATTCGCGCCGAGCACATCAATGGGCGTTTGCCCCAGCACGGAGAGGTAAAAGTCGATACCGAGCGCGAGGTCAGACGGTCCGATCGTTGTCGCCCGCGTCTGCATGGCGCCAAGCGCAGCGATCATCACCTCGGTCTTGCGCCGCTCCTGTGCGACCGCGTTCTCGTTGATGTCCGGGTATTCAAAGAGGAGGTTGCCGGCATCGAGAACCAGCGACGATGTCGCCATCGCGCGCACCTCTCCTGTCACTCCAGCAACGCGGTCGATGCCTCCGAGGATCAGGTCCATCGTGCATCCACAAGGCTCGGTGTAGCCCTTCAGCCCCGCGGTGAACGCGATCGTCGGAGCGGGAGGGCCAACGTCCTCCAGTACGATCCGCTCGGCAGAGACGTCCGTACCAACCAGCCCCGCACTCTCCGCAGCTGCTCTAGATGTCGGCAGACTCGCAGGAGTGACGCCCGCTCTCTCGGGCGCAGTGGCGTCGGGGCTATCGCCACGGCCTGTGCAGGCCACGAGCGTTAATAGGAGAGCAATGACGAGAGGTTGTCTCGGATCCACTGTTCGGCTTCTGCAAGGTGGGGATAGCGCCGCTCAAGCGCGCGGAACGATCTGTGGTGTACACGATGCTGTCGCGTTCGGCGCGCCTCTTCGACGCTCAACGGGGGGCGAAGTAGATGGCAAAGCTCATGATACATGACCATCTCAAGCACCGTCTCCGGGACTTGGTCGTGGTCTAGAGCAGGGTGAATCGCGATCTGCGCGTGTTCAACGCTGGCGCTGCCGAGTCGCATGGATCGCTTTCGTCCATCTCGCGCGTGGCTCCAACCGAGCGTGACCTCTGGAATGACGCAATCGCTGGGAAGAAACGCCGCTGCGCGCCCAAAGTAGTGCCGCAGTTCACGTGTTAATCCCACTCCGCCCGCAAGGCGCGGCGCGGCAGTGCCCACGCCGCTCGCGCGGACATTGATCGCCTGCTGGATGCCATCACCTAGTGTTCCTGCGCTGTCCCACAACACCAGGGCTTCCGCGACAACGTCGGGAGCATCGAGCAGCCGCCAATGCACGCTGAGCTTCACGCGCTGGGTGTCAGACCTCCGGATCGACACCCAGCTGCTGACGTTGTTGGTGACGGTGATGCTGGAAAGACGACGAGCGAACGCAAGCGGCAGGGCGACGATCATGTCACGCACATCCCCACGCAAAGTGGACTTCGCGGGAGCGTTCGCCCAGCGGGAATAGG
The DNA here is from genome assembly GCA_047610025.1 of Bradymonadia bacterium. Classification (GTDB taxonomy): domain Bacteria; phylum Myxococcota_A; class Bradymonadia; order REDH01; family REDH01; genus JBLFZA01. Next base: position 32,522 of record JBLFZA010000003.1, read on the forward strand.
CCCGAAAGACAATGGGTGGGGATGGGTGAGCCACGTGGAGGGGGACCTGCAAAGGCGGATGGTACGCCGCTACCCCTGCATTCGCTCCAAACCAGCCTCAAGCGCGGCCTTCTTTTCGCGTGCCGCGTCGAGTTTACCCTGATCCTTGGCGATGACTTCAGGCGGAGCGCTGGCGACGAACTTGGGGTTCGCGAGCTTCTTCTCAAACTTCCCGATATCGAGCTCGGCCTTACCGATCTGCTTTCGAATGCGTGCGCGCTCAGCGTCGAAGTCGATCAACCCTTCGAGAGGGATGCAGATTTCAATACCGTCGATCATGGCGGTCGCAGCAGGCGAGGGGCGTTCGGCGGAGGTCGGCTGCGTCTGCAACCCATCAACCTTCGCCAGCTTCTTTAGGTAGCCCTCCATGGACTCCAGCGAGGCGCGTTGCTCCGGGTCATCCGAATAGAGAATGACCAGCGGGAGTCGCGCGCCGGGAGGCAAATTCGACTCGCCCCGCACACGGCGGATGCCGGTGATCACGCCGATTCCCTGCTGCATTGCGATGCCCTCCCCAGCGGTGGGTATCGTGGACGCGTCCGGCCACTCGGCGACGACCAGCGCTGGCGCCGAATCAGCAGGCTTCGGCAGCGCCGACCACACCTCTTCGGTGATGAAGGGCATGAACGGGTGCAGCAGGCGAAGGAACTGATCCATCGCGAACACGAGCACGGCCTGAGTCGACTCCCGATTGCCGGGGATCGACGTCTCATCGCCGTACATCAGCGGCTTCGCGAGCTCGAGATACCAGTCGCAGAATTCGTGCCACACGAACTCGTAGAGCGTTTGGGCGGCATCGCTGAACTTAAATGCTTCGAGATCTTCCTGCACCGACGCCGCGCAGCGCTTGAGTCGGGCGAGCAGCCACTCGTCCGCCGGTGAGAGCGTCAGCCCGTCAAGCGAGAACGGCTTCGCCTCGTAGTCTTCCAGGTTCATGAGCGCGAAGCGCGTCGCGTTCCAGACCTTGTTCACGAACGCGCGATAGCCCTCTACACGGCGTACATCGAGCTTAATATCGCGCCCGGCTGCCGCATAAATGGCCAGCGTGAAGCGCAACGCGTCCGCTCCCTGCGGCGCGATGCCGTCAGGGAAGTCCTCGAGCAGCATCGCATATTGAGCCGACTCGTCTGCGGGTACGTCCTCAGGACGCATGCCATCGATAAGGTGCAGTGGATCGATGACGTTGCCCTTGGACTTCGACATCTTCTGACCTGCTTTATCCCGCACCATCGCGTGCAGAAAGACGGTCTTGAACGGCACTTCGTCCATAAAGTGCAGACCGAAGAAGATCATCCGAGCGACCCAGAAGAAGATGATGTCGAAGCCCGTCTCCATCACCGTGGTCGGGTAGAACTTCTTCAGCGACTCCGTGTCATCGGGCCAGCCGAGCGTCGAGAAGGGCCAGAGCCCGCTAGAGAACCACGTGTCGAGCACATCGGAGTCCTGAACGATGTTCGCCGACCCGCAGGACGAGCAAGCGGATGCATCTTCGCGTGACACCGTCGTTTGACCGCAATCGGCGCAATCCCATGCGGGAATGCGGTGCCCCCACCAAAGCTGGCGCGAGATGCACCAGTCGCGGATGTTCTCCATCCAGTTGAAGTATGTCTTGTCCCAGCTCTTGGGGATGAACTCGATACGGCCGTCTCGAACCGCCTCGATTGCGGGTTCTGCAAGGGGCGTCATGCTGACGAACCACTGCTTCCCGATGCTCAGCGGCTCCACGATCTGATTCGAACGGTAGGAGCGACCCGGGGAGAACTTGTAGGGCTCCGTCTTGATGAGCAGGCCGAGCGCGTCGAGGTCGGCCAGCATGGCCTTTCTCGCGTCGTAGCGGTCCAAGCCTCGGTACTTCTCGGGCGCGTTCTCGTTGATACACGCGTCCTTGCCGAGGATCGTGATCATCGGCAGGTTGTTGCGCTTTCCTGTCTCAAAATCGTTGAAGTCGTGCGCTGGCGTGATCTTCACCGCTCCTGAACCGAAGTCCATGTTGGCGGCGTCGGGGTCGCAGACGATCGGGATCGTGCGATCGGTGAGCGGAAGGGCAACACGCTTCCCGTGCAGATGGGCGTAGCGTGGGTCGTCGGGGTGGATGGCGACTGCCGTATCTCCGACGAGTGTCTCTGGACGCGTCGTCGCGACGATCAGCTTATCGTCTGTGCCCTCGACGGGGTAGGCGATGTGCCAAAGGAAGCCGTCCTCCTCTTTGGACTCGACCTCCAGGTCCGACAGCACGCTCTGGCTGCCAGGATCCCAGTTGACCAGTCGCTCTGCGCGGTAGATCAGGCCTTCCTCGTGCAGACGCACGAAGACCTCGCGCACGGCTCGGCTTAGCCCTTCGTCCATCGTGAAGCGCTCTCGCTCCCAGTCGAGTGACGACCCGAGGCGACGCAGCTGGTTGCTGATCCGGCTGCCGTACTCTTCCTTCCATTGCCACACGCGTTCGACGAAAGCCTCGCGGCCGAGGTCATTGCGGTGCAGGCCTTCCTTGGCGAGCTGCTTCTCGACGACCGTCTGCGTTGCGATGCCAGCGTGGTCGGTGCCCGGCAGCCAAAGGGTCTCGAACCCAGACATCCGCTTCCAACGACACAGGACGTCCTGAATCGTATTGGTGAGCGCGTGGCCCATGTGGAGCGAGCCTGTGACGTTCGGCGGCGGGATAACAATGGTGAAGGGCGGCTTGTCGCTCTTCTCGTCGGCGTGGAAATACGCGCCGTCCATCCAGATTTTATACCACTTCGCCTCGACCTCGGCCGGGCTGTACGCTGTCGCTAATTCGGTCATGTGTCCGCTCACACAAGGGGAGCGCGCACGCCTAACGCAGCTACGGCGCGACCGCAACGGCAGCTAGACTCCCAACGGGTCCGACCTCGCGTCGTCGGGCTAATCCCCGTCTTCGCCGGTCAACGCCGCGAGCTGGCGTTCGATCGCTTCGTCGGCGAGCTGCGGCAGATCCTTCTCGACGAAGTCGTCGATCTTGCGTCGCGCATACGTCTCGACACGGGGCCCGATGGTCTCGCGGAGCAGGGTTGCCAGAACTTGCCTCACGATATCGGGAACGACCTGTCGGACGGCGTCGCGGACCATCTCTTCGCTCACCTCGACCGCGATGCTCTGAGGCGGAACGCTCGCGCTTGCTCCCGGCTGCGCGGCCGAGATGGCGCGTTGCTCCGTGGACGCCGCAGCTGCCTGCTGTGAACCGGGCGCTGGACGCTGTGGGCTGGGCGCTGGGGCAATCGCCGCTGGACGCTGTGGGCTGGGCGCTGGGGCAATCGCCGCTGGACGCTGTGGGCTGGGCGCTGGGGCAATCGCCGCTGGACGCTGTGGGCTGGGCGCTGGGGCCGTAGGTGCTACTGCCGCGGGACGCTGTGGCATCTCTACCGGACGCGCGCCGGTGGACACTTCGGATTGCGCAGCGGCGGTCGTCTTAGCGGCGACGATCTGCTCAACCTCGACTTCTACTTCGGCCGCCACAGGAGCAGCGGGTTGCACCACAGGTCGTGGCGGTGGCGGTGGGCTGGCTCGGCGCGAATCTGGCGGCGGCGGCGGCGGCCCACCTTGTGCGCGAACCGACGGTACAGCTGGGATCGCGCCTGGGGTCGCGAGCGACGGTCGGCCACGAAGGTTCGAGATCGCGTTGGTGACCGCTTCCATAAACGGGTCGGTCTTGAACGGCTTCATGATGTACGCGTTAGCCCCAACCGTGGCGACCCGCTTCGGGTCGAATGGATGGTGCTTGCCGCCGAGAACCACGAGCGCGACGTCTTTCATCGCGGGATTCTGGCGGAGCTCCGCGCAGAAATCCAAGCCGCTTTGGTCGGGCAAATGATAGTCGATGATCGCCGCTACAGGGCGGTGTTGCGACAGCGCAGCTAGTGCGTCAGACGCCGTTGACGCGCCGACCACTTCGTATGACGAGCCGTGGTAGATCAGCTCTACCGCGCGTCGAATCGTCCGGCTATCGTCTACGACGAGAATCTTCTGGCTCATCGAATTCCACAGGGTTCTCAGGGCGACCGCATCGGGCCGAGCTGCGGGGAGTACACACCGTCGCTGCGAGAGCGTCAATAAATCTACCGGATAGGCTCTGCCACGTTCAACGTGACGCACAGATCCGGCCTAAGCCGAAGGCAGAGTCTCTGCTCGGAATCGGCTTCAATCTGGTGCAAGACATCTTGATAGGCGGGACCAACGAGCCGAGCCCGCTGTCCTCGGCTGTTCACGACGCTCAGCGTCGTGTCGTCGTGGACCGTCAGCGTGCTCCAATCGACGAGCGACAAGCGCCCCACGCGGTCGCGGCCTGTTGCCCGTGGCGCTACTGCGGAGAGGCGATCGATGAACGCACCAAATCCCAGCACCGTCACAGGATAGCTGTAGGGTGGCACCTCAACCAACCATGTGCCTCCCGAGGTGCGACGGAGGCTCCGGTGGAACAGCCGGCTGAGTCGTTCGTTCACGAACACTTCGCCGTCATGATGCCACTGACCGCGTTCGTCGAGCACGATGGACTCCAAACCTGCGCCAGCTGCCAGAACACGGCGAAGGAGCTCCGGGACGGATGGATCGTTCACCACTTCGTCACGCAGTGTGCGAAGCTCTTCGAGCGTGACGTCGGTGGGTCGCTTCATGGGCGAATTCCGCTGAGGAGGTCGTCGAGCTGCGATGCACCGCTGTCGGCCACCAGAGCAAGCGCGCGCCGCTGCCCTCGCGCCGCCGGTAGGTTGACGCGCTGCACCCCGTAGCCCGTCAGGACATGCACCACGACGTCGTCGTAGCGACCTCGCTCAGGCATCGCGGGTTCGTAGGCGAGGTCCTGGCCAACCCGCAACCCGGCTTGTTCTGCCGGAGAGCTGGGGTCGACAAATGTGACGCGGTAGCGTCCGTCCGCGACCCGCGCCCATCGAAACCCGAAATAGGGCGCCGGCTCAATGCGTTCGACGACAGTGATGCCTCGCTCGCGCAGCTGAGCACGAATTGGCGGTGGAGTTGGGCCGTAAACGACGTCTTCAAAGAACGTGTCCCAACTTTGATCGGAGTACACGGCCAATTCGAGAGCGAGCGAGGCGTTTGTGAGCGCCTCGTCCTGCCAGTTCGCTCGTAGTGACGCGACGAACCCCTCGAAGGTGCCGGTCTGAGTTGCGCGAAGACTGAGATCGACAGACAGCGCGATCAGGAAGCCCAGGTCGTAGGGCAGGCGTTGGCAATCGGGATCACTCCACGAGCGCGAGGCACGTTCCGCCACGCTGAGGTGGCGGGCGGGGTTGCCCTCGTAGGCCTGCAGCGCTTCGCCAATTCGCCGATAGAAGACACTGTCGGGCAGAACGCCGTCGCGCGCAGCGGTTTGAAGCCCCAGATACTCCGTGACCCCCTCGGCGAACCATGCGGTCGCGTATCGCTCGCCTGGGGCCATTTGCAACGTATGCCCGATCAGGCGATGGAGGTTCTCATGTGCGACCAAGGCGATAAGGGTCTCGTTGATCTCAGACACAGAGGTGCCGAGCTCCAGGACAAATCCTCCTCGTCGGCCGGAACCACCCGTGACTCCCGGGGCATCGGGACGCGCAAGGGCGACGACGGTCGTGTCACTGGTTAGCTCGGGGCCGAGCAAGAACGCCTGGGCTTGGGTCACGTCAGCAGCGAGCTGCGCGAGCGCGGTCGCTCCGACTGCGACGTCCCGATCGGCGTAAACCACGACATCTCTGAGCTGACCTACACGGAACTGGCCGGCAATCCAGGCGGCGTCTAGGAGCACGTCGAACTCGACGACGCCGTCTTGTACGTTGGCGGTCGAGCGGAGCTCCCACTCATCGGTTGTGCGCGTGACGGTTGTGAGGTTGGCGAGGCCGTCTAAGGGCTGCGCGAAGAGCGCGTGGCCGGGGCTGTAGAAGCGTCGGCTATCGAAGAGCGCGCGGAATCGGTTGTCCTGCGTGGCAAAGCCCCACATTGGGTCGAGGCGGTATCTCAAGCGAAAGTTCTGAGCACCAATGGTCGCGAACGTCGCGATGCCATCGGCGTCGACGGAAACGCGCGTCGGGCTGCCGTCGGCGGAGGCGTCAACGTCGAGGATGTCGTCCGCGAAGTCATCTCGCCCGGCCCATCTTGTAGGAAAGGCGATCCGGACGTCGGACGTGAAGGCTGTGTCGAACGGGACGATGTCGTAGACGACGGAGACCGAACCGCCCCTCTCCGGAGGAACGACCGAGAGCGAGACGTGCACGCCCGGGGTTGTTGTCGGTGGCGTTATCGGCGCTTGAACCTGCGGTAGTCCACACGCGAAAGCCACGAAGGCGGTCGGTAAAACGGTGCCGCATAGGCGAGTGAGAATCGGATGCACAGGAGTTGACGTGACGAGGGAAAACGGCGACTTCAACGATGACGCGTGCCAAAGCATGGTGACACTAGGCTTAGAGTCCTGTAGCTGTTTGCCATTAGTGCCGACAATGAACCGGAACGCGCGGCCGCACAAATTCAGCCGAGGCGGAGTCGACGACATGCGATCGAAAGTTATGGGAACAATGCTCAGAACGATTCTGACGAGTATGCTCGTATTACTGGCGTTCGGCTCGGATGCCAACGCTCAGGACGAGGCTTTTGCGCCCGTCGAGACCGCTGTGGAGACCTCCGTCGACGGAGCGGCGGCGGAGGCTGGGGATCTGGACGTCGTCGAAGAGGCGCCGCCGGAGCCCGAAGCCGCTCGACCGACTGCACAGCGAGACGCGACCTACGACCTCTCGCTCCGAGAGCTCGAGGATGAGCTGAACGAGTTGAAGGAGGATATCTTCAGCTCCAAGGCGCGCCTGCGGCAGCTGAGCGAACGCATCCTGAACGACCCAATCGGGGGCTCTCGGGCCGTCATCCGGGTCAGTGACGACACGGGCGGTCGTTTCGACCTGATTCGAGTGACCGTTGGCCTCGATGGGAACCAAATCTACGCCGCGAATCAGAGCACCGCTGATTTGAGTGACTTGCGAGGCGCGAGCATCTTCGACGCGGCGCTGTCGCCGGGTCTACACAACCTCAGTGTGCAGTTCGTCTATCGTGGCAATGGCTTTGGCGTCTTCTCGTACATGAATGGCTACGACATCACGGTGCAGAACTCTGACCAAGTGATGATCGAGAATGGCATGACGATGGACCTTCACATCCGCGGTTTCGAGGACTCGAGTGCGGGCGCGGCCTACGAAGAGCGTCCCAGCATCGAAATCGAACGGCGCGCCATGGAGACGGACCCTGATGCGGTCGCCACGGCTGACGACGAGAGCGCACAGTAATGGCAGCGAGATTCGCAACGGTGTCCCGCTTGGGCGCCGGGGCGGCTGTAGCAGCGTTGCTCGGGCTCACGAGCAGCGTGGCATACAGCCAAGACCCCAACATCCTGCTTGAGCGCACTGAGTTGGATGTCGAACAGTGGCGGGGACAAGTCACCACACTGCAGGGTGGCTACTTACGGATCAACGCTCCGCCCGCGGCAAGCGATCTCGCACAAGCGCTCGCGGACGGACGAGTTCGTCACATGCTCGGGCAGTACGAAGAAGCCGCGATGATTCTGGAACCTGTGGTCGGCGACCAAAGCTCCAACAATCGCGCGCAGTACTCAGAGGCCGCCTACTTCCTTGCGGACAGCTACTTCCAGACCCGAACGTACCTGCGCGCGCGGAGATACTTCCAACTGGTGATGTCGCTGCCGACCTCCGAGCGGCGAACCGACGCTGCGAGTCGGCTGATCGACCTCGCCAGCATCCTCGATGACTATGAAGGACTCGAAGAACTCTACGAAGAGCTTGAGAGCAACGGTGACTCAGGGTTCGCGTATCAGCGCGGAAAGGCCCTGTACTTTCAGCAGCGTTACGGCGACGCAATCTCGGCGTTTGGTGGCATTCGATCGAGCGAAGAGAACTTTGGCGCCGCCCGCTACTTCATTGCGGTCTGCCGTTCCCGCTTAGGCGAGTACGACGCGGCGTTAGCCGTGTTCGACGAGCTTCTCGCGGTGACCGCGGCAACGGACGACCTTTTCGCGCTCTCGGCGCTCGGCAAAGGACGAGTCTTCTACGAGCAGGAAGATTACGCCTCGGCTCTAGATGCGTACGCACTTGTCCCGCGGGACTCCGCGCGAATCGGGGACGCCCTCTATGAGATTAGCTGGTCCTTCATTCAGCTGGAACGCTTGCCGCAAGCCGTGCACCAGCTTCGTGTGATGCAGCTGGTCGATGACCCGAACGGGCGCTCGTTCCCCGAGTCGCAGTTGCTGCTTGGCGACGTTCGACTGCGCATGGAAGATTACGACGCCGCGGTTAGCGAGTTCGAAGCTGTTTCCAACCGCTACCTGCCCGTCGAACAAGAACTCGATGCAGTTCTCGCGGATGTGCAGCGAGAGACCGATCTGCTCGCACGCCTGATCGACGCTGAGCAAGGAACGTTGCCGCTGCCGCCGCTGGCGGAAGCCTGGTTCGAGAGCAACGACGAGCTCGACCGCGCTATCGGTGCGAGACAAGATGTCGCGCGCATGCGTGACGACATCGAGTTCAGTCGCAACGAGATCGTTCGCCTCGACGCGGCCCTCAGCGAGGGGTCGTCCGTGAATATCTTGCCCGGTCTGCGAGACGGCTGGCGTCAAGGGCTGGCGCTTGAGAATGTCAGCATCGCCGCATGGGTGACGCTGGTGGAACGCGAACGGTCGCTCGTAGAGAGCTCGTTGAGCGGCACGACGCGCTCGGAAGCTGACCGTCGGCGGGAGCAACGCATTCTCCTGCAACAACGCTTCGAGGCGATGCCACGCGACTTTGCTGCTATCGATGCACGCGAAGCCGGAGTCATCTCAGAACTCTCCCAGATCTCCGAGGCGACATTCCGCGCGCAGCTCGAGCTTGAAGATGGGCTCCGGGAAGTGGAATCGCTGCGCCGCGTGTTGCGCCAGCAAGTACGAACCGGGGAGCGGCCCACTTCGTCCCTCGCGGCAGAGGACGGTCGACTGGACGCCATTGAGTCGAACTTGACCCGCGAACAGACGCGGCTGCAAGCGCTGCAGCAGCAGATCAACGTGCGGCAGATTGAAGTCAGCGTCGGGGATGACGTCGCGCGGAGCGAGCGTCAAATCAAGCGCGACCTCATCTCAGCACTACAAGCAGAAGCCGGTGCGCTTCGTGGGGCTCGCGAAGGTAGTGCGCAGTGGAGCCGCTTCGATGGGCTCTACAACGGACTGGCCGAGCTGAACTCGACCTTGGAGTCGTTCTTTGGTGACATGGATGTCGCCGCGGCAGAAGAGACGGCCGAGTTCCGCTCTGCGCTGGACGCGGAACGCGCGCGAATTGACCACCTCGAAGAGGAGGTAGACCTCCGTGATTCTGTCAGCGCCGCGATGGTAGACGATGTCGCTCAAGCCGCGCTGATCGATGTCCGCGATAGATTTGGCGACATCAGCCTGCGTGCCAACCTCGGTATTATCGACGTGGCATGGCGGCAAAAGGAAGACCTTACGGACAGTATCGAAGCGCTGTTCGACGAACGCCGTCAACGCCTTGAGGTGCTTGAGGCGGACTTTGCGGAGATCCTGGCCGAATGATGATGGCAACGAAACAACACTTTTCGCTGCTCATCCCCGCCGCGCTAGCCGCGACGATGTTCTGCACGACCGTGTCCGCTCAGGAACCGAACGGTTCCGGAGACGGATCACCACCCGAGGCCGCGCCCGAGTGGGCAGACTCTGCATCGGACGAGTCCCCAACGGCACCCGACCAAGCGGCTGAACAGGTCACTGCGCCCGTTGACGCGGGGCTTGAACTCCGCTGCAGCGACGGGACGCCTCAGGCGCAGCGCGCGTGCGAAGACTACAACGCCGCGCTCTCCATCTACGAGGGGGAGTTGAGAGACTATCGCACGACGATGAACGACATCGTGCGGGTCGAGTACATCCGCCGCCGCGGGATGGTGCAGAACTACTACGACGATAATATTGAAGCGCAGAGAGAAGAAGAGAGCGCCCAGAGACTCGCAGCGATTGAGGCATTCGAGCGTTTCTTGCGTCGCTACCCGTCAAACGAGCGATACACGCCGGACGTGATGTTTCGGCTCGCAGAACTCTACTACGAGAAGTCCGAGACGGAACACCTCGTCGACTTAAGGGAGTACGATCGCCAGTACGACCTCTTCGATCTCGGCCAAGCGGAAGAGCCAGACCCGCCGGACAAGGACTTCACGAATACGATCCGCTTGTTCGAGCAGCTGCTGGCACGCTTCCCCGACTATCGTCAGAAGGACGGCGTCTATTACCTTCTGGCGGTCTGTTACGACGAGATGGGCGAGTTCGACGAGGGGATCGCGTACTTCCAGCGGCTCGTTGCCGAAGTGCCAGAATCGCAGTTCGCTCAAGAGGTCTACTTGAGGATCGGCGAGTACCACTTTGAAGATCAGCAGTTTGCTCTGTCTCTCGCCGCGTACACGCGCGCAGAAAGTTACGGCGAGAGCCGATGGTACGACAAGATCCTCTTCAAGATGGGATGGTCGAACTATCTGCTCGCGAACTTCAATCTCGGGATCGAGCAGTTCCAAGGGCTGCTTGAATACTACGACCAGACAGGTATCGACGCTGGCCAGGGCGTGCGTGAGGAAGCGCTGACCTATGTCGCGATCTCGATCGCGGAGGAAGACTGGGACGGCGATGGTAACGAGGACGCTGACTTCGTAATGCCGCGCGTTCTGAACTTTTTGGGCGAAGATACCGCGTACAACGACGAAGCCCTCGACCAGCTCGCGGGCATCCTCCTTGAGTACGGGCGGACGGAGCAGGCCATCGACGTCTTGCAGTACGCCATGACGCGCGACGAGTGCGCTCCCGAGAACCTGAGTCGCACTGAGCTCATGATCACGGCGTATGAAGCTCGACGCATGAACGAACTCGCTCTCAATACCCAACGGGATTTAGGAGCGACCTTTGGGCCAGGAACCCCTTGGTATCAATGCCAAGAGCGCGAAGGAAATACGGAGGCCATGGCGCAAGCGGAGCGCGTCGCGAAGGAGAGCCTGATCGACAGCGCCGCCCGTTATTACCTGCGCGCGCAAGCAACCAGCGCACGCGCGTCGACGACCACAGATGCGGAAGAGCGGGGGCTTTTGGAGCAGGCCGCGATGGAAGAGTACGCTTTCGCAGCGCGGATTTACGAAGATCTCCTTGAGCAATATCCCAACGAGCCGGAAGCGTACGAGAGCCAGATGTACTACGCGCAGACGCTCTTCCGCTCGATGCAGTTCTTGCCAGCTGCGGGAGCGTTTGGGGCCGTGCGCGACTCGGACCAGAGCGCCGAGTTCCGCGAAGACGCGGCGGCCGGCGCTATCCAGGCGTATGAGTACGAACTTGAGCGTGAAATCGACGGGTATCGTCTCGAGGGCCGCGCGTGGCCGGCCTACGGTGGTGAGAATGTTTGGAACCCAGAAGAGGCGACCGCGGATAACTCCGACGCGCCGCGTGGAGCGCCCGCTGACGAGCCCATTCCCGATCTCTCGATCGCGTGGGCCGGGGCGATCGACCGATACCTAGACCTCGGTCTGAATGCGGAAGATGACCCGAACACGCGAATCCGCTTGGCCTTCCAAGCGGGAAAGCTTTTCTACGACTACAGGCACTACGATGACGCGAGGACGCGCTTCACGTCGATTCTGGAAGAGTGCAAAGAGCAGATCGAGACCGGTTACGCGGCCGGCTTCTTGCTGGAAACGTACCGCGCGACGGGAGACACTGACGGGTTCTTGGAGATCAGCGAGCGGATGAGCACTCAGTACAGCGCGTGCATCACGGATGACCTCCGTGACGCGATCGCTAGCGACGTGAATCGTATCGGCATGGGCATGATGGCGCAGCGTGCTGAGGAGCTCTTCGCGACCGGAGACTTCGAAGGCGCCGCGCAAGAGTACGTGCGACTCGCCAATGAATACTCCGACAACGAAGAGACGGCGCCCCTGGGCTTGTTCAATGCGGGTCTCATCTACGAGCAGCAGCTTCAGAAGTTCGAACTCGCGGGTCGTCAATTCGATCGTATCGTGAACGACTATGGCGGAAGCGACTACGTGGATGACGCCTTGGTGCGGATCGCGGTCAACTCGAAGCGCTTCTTCGACTTCGACCGCGCGATCGAGACGTACCTCGTGCTGCACGATATGGGTTGGGAAGACCCCGAGCAGCGCTTCGCTCCGCCGCTCGTCGATGCCGCCGAACTGTTGCGGGCAAGTGGCCGTTTCGAAGAGGCTGCCGCAGCGTACCTCGAGTTTATCGGAGATAATCCGGACGACCCGCGTGCGCCTGCGCTGCTTTACCAAGCAGGCGTCATGTACGATGAGATCGGCGACGACGATGAAATGCGCGATGTGTTCAGCGACTTCCGTCGCAACTACGGACAAGGCTATTCAGAGCTGATCGACATTGACGCCGCGGTTATCGACACGTTCCGACGGTCGATGGTTGCCCACCAAGAGTCGGGCGACAATCGCAATGCGGGCCGCGCTGCAGACAACATGCTCGAAGAGTTCGCGGTTCGATTGCCACAGGACGACCGGTCAAAGTACGCGGCCGCAGAGCTTATCTATTCGGATGTTCTGATCTCCTACGAGGAGTGGGACGACATCGACCTAGGCGAAACGGTGGCGGACCAGCAGGAAGGCCTCCGCGATCGCATGGAAGGAATCGATCCCCTGCTCATCGAATTCAATACCGTGATCGATGACTTTGGTTCCGCGGATTGGACGGTGTGCGCGCTTTACCGGCAGGGACGCATCTTCCAGCGAATGGCCGACCTGCTCTACTCGCTTCCTGTACCGGACTTCGGAGGAAACATTGACGCAGAAGACGAGTACATCATCCTCATTGAAGACTTCGCTACGCAGTACGAAGACCGCGCCATCGCGCAATGGGAGACCGGGTACCCGATCATGCAGCAGCTCGGTGTCACGAACCAATGCACGATCGACATGACCGCTCAGTTGAACCGCTATCGCGGCGAGCAGTACCCTGTATTCCGCGATGCTGAAGAGCACGTGGCCGAACAGGTCTTCACACCACAACGATTCGCCGCACCGGCAGTTGTCGAAGACGAGCCAGCTCTTGAGTTGGACTCCGCTGACATCGATGTGTTCGGGGAGGAAGCCGAATGATGCGTTTCACTCGATACAGCGTCCCGGTACTTTTGCTCGTGCTCAGCGGCTGTCCGCAGGCGACTCCTGATGCGCCTGTGGTGCCCACCAACGAGGTCGCCCCCGAGGTGACTTCGGCAAGTGTGGCGCCGATCGCGAGTGCGAACGGAGGCCCCGTCGAAGAGGTCGAAGAGGAAGTCGACATCGACGCGATCCGCGACACGGTCACGGAGGCCGTCGCGCTGGCCAATGATGGCGACTATGATGCCGCTCGATCGGAACTCTTGCCCTTGCTTGAGCGTCTCGGTGGGGCCGGGTACGCCAACTATAACCTCGGCGTCATCGCGTATCTTGAAGGGCGGGAGTCGGACGCGATCGACTATTACGAGAGCGCGCTAACCGCCGACCCCGCTTTGGCGGAGCCGTTGCTGGCCTTGGTTCGCCTGCGAATAAGTGATGGGGATGTATCAGGAGCGCAACGGCTCGTTGACGCTCAGCTCTCTTCCAGCGCCCGAGCCCCTCAGGTGCGCGCGGTCGGCTTGTACGTCGCGCTGGCACGCGAGCAGTATGACGGTGTGATCCGAGACGGTCGTAGCATCCTTCTGGAGGACGAGGGCAACTTGGACGTGTTCTTCGCTATGGCGATGGCGCATCGTGCCGAGGGGCGCGATGTACTCGCTGAGTACATCATCAACGAGGCAATCGGTCGGGACCCTAGTCGCATCGAATTCTACTTCCTGCTCGGCGTCCTGATGATGGACGACGGTAACATGCCAGGCGCTCGTTCACAGTTTGAGCGCGTGCTCGATCGGGTGCCGAACCACGCAGAGGCGTTGAACAACCGAGGCGTGCTTCGACTGATGAGCCGCGACTTTCAGGGTGCCGCGGCAGACCTGACGTCAGCCATCGAGTCTGCTCCTCGCTATGCCGAGGCGTGGTTGAATCTTGGTGATGCTCAGAAGGGGCTACAAGACTACTCGGCTGCGAAGCGCTCGTTCGAGGAGGCGGCGCAGATCGACCCCGATTACGCCGAACCGTGGTTCAACCTAGGGGTCCTGTACTTGGACGCGGAGATGGATGGCTTAACCCGCATCGAACGCCTTGAGCAGTCTCTTTCGTATTTCACGGAGTTTCGTGAACGCGCTGGCGCGGTCACGAACGACCACCTCGTGAACGCCTACGCCTCGGAAGCGGCGGACTTGCTGGCGATCGAGCGAGAGCTGGAGCGTGCGGCTGAGGAAGAGCGGAACCGTCCGGCTCCGACAGAAGAGGAGTGGGGCGACGATTCAGGCTCCGATGACTCTGGTTCCGACGACTCCGGTTCTGATGATGACTGGGGCGACGACTCCGGCTCTGATGATGACTGGGGTGATGACTCCGGCTCTGATTCTGACGATGACTCTGGTTCTGATGATGACTGGGGCGACGACTCCGGTTCTGATGATGACTGGGGCGACGACGATGGGTGGGAGAAGTGATGAAGATGTTCACGCAGATGTTGTCGACGATCTTACTGACATCCGTTTTCGCGGCGGTGGGGGCTCCGTTGGCGTGGTCTCAGGACCGTGATGGGAACACGGGGATCATCGTGTTCGACGATGCGGAGATCATTCGTGGCGAGATCGAGAAGCCCGAGGCGTATTACATCCTGTCGCCGAGCAACTTGAACTACGAGTCGCTCGACGCAGAGGAGACGTTCCTGGACCGTCTGTACGAAACAGTCGAAGAGCCGGCGTTTTAGGGCGTTTTCGGGGTATGGCGGGCTCGTTTTCTCGAAAGAGACGGCGGGCCTTTCGTGATTTTGGGCTGCCTTGGAGCCGGGTTTGAGTTGATGCGTGTGAGGTCAGTCGACCTCCTAGACATCGGCAGATGGATGTGGGAGAACCTGTCCGCGGTCGGACATCGATTCCTTGGTTATCAAAAGATTTGATGCCCCTTCCGCATAGTAGTACAAAACGTCCGGTTTTAAGTTTCAGGCTAGTTGGTGGTTATGTGATCACCGCACGCGCTCTCGGGCGTGGCCTACTCTTCTTATGTTCCCTTGAAGGAGCCAGCTGAAAATGGGCCAGATTGCAGATGCGTTTCGCAACGGTGGCGTATGGATGTACCTCATCCTCGTCATGTCGATCTTCGCGATCGCAATTATCATCGAGCGTTTGATCTTCTTGTTCTTCAAGTACAACATCAACGCGACGGCTTTCATGGCCCAGATCCAGAAATTGGTGATGGCTGGGAACATCGATCGTGCGATTAAGTTGTGCAATGCCGCTCCGAGCGCCGCGCTTCCGCGCGTCGTGAAGGCTGGTTTGACCCGCGCCAACAAGGGCGAGGTTCAGATTCAGAACGCGATTGAAGAGACAACGCTCGAAGTCGTTCCACTTGTGACGCGCCGTACCCCGGCGTTGCTCGCAGTAGCGAACATTGCGACTCTTCTCGGACTTCTTGGAACGATTGTCGGTCTTATTGAGGCGTTCGCGGCTCTTGAGACGGCAGCGCCAGAGGATCGTCAGCGCCTTCTTGCTGGTGGTATCGCTCTCGCGATGAACACCACGGCGTTCGGTCTTGTTGTCGCTATTCCAACGATGCTCGCTCACCTGTTCCTTTCGGGAGTCAGCAAGCGCATCGTGGAAGAAATCGATCAGCACTCGGTGCGTCTCGAGAACCTTCTCGTGGCACACGACAAGGGTAAGACCGAGTAATCTCGGCGATGCGGTGTCAGGTGATGCTGTGGGCTACGTCCACACTCACCTGGCTCTGTTTCTCCCACTTGGGCCCTTCTGGGTCACTCTGCGAGGTCTTTCATGGCACGTCGTCGTCGCCCGGTAGAATCTGAGGAGCAGGAGCTTAACCTAGCTCCGATCATGAACATGGTCATGATCCTTATTCCGCTTCTGTTGCTCTCCACCGTCTTCTTGAAGGCGGGTGTGATCAACATCTCCAGCCCGCGCAATGCGCAATCTACGGTGCAGGAGGATGAGGAGCAGGAAGAAGAAGTGCCGGTTCCAAAAGTTGTTGTCTACATCTCGGAAGATGGCTTTCGTGTAGGTGACCAGCGGAACCTCCCATTGTTCGTTGCGAACTTCACCCAGCCGATCTCTGGCTGCGCGGGAGCCGCGG
>JBLFZA010000004.1:0-41571 GCA_047610025.1 Bradymonadia bacterium
GGCCGTCGAGCGGGGATGCCGCGAACATTGACAAGGTTGCGCCGCAGGCCTTCGTCTCGTCACTGCCGACCCACGAGGCAGAGACCCCTATCGCTTTCGACATCTACGACACGCTAGAACTCGATGTTCGTTCCGTCCGAGCAAATCTAACCGTTGCTGAAGAGAAACAAACGGTCAAGATCGACATGGGAAAAGGCCTGAATGTTTCGGCGAGCGGCAGCCAAACAGGCGAGTCCACGAGCCAGGATCTGGAGCCGTCAAGGAATGAACGTTCAGGGGTTCAATCGGGTGCACAGTCTGAATTGACGAGCCCGAGCACCGGCGGTGACGACCAATCGGCGCTCACCGAGGAGCTTGTCTTTGCGAGAGAGTCCCCGCAAGCCGCCGCACAACCTCCCTGGTCTGTCTTGGTCGTCGACGACGACAAAGCCGTACACGCGGTCACCAAGATGGTGCTCGCAGATTTCGAACTCGACGGGCGCGCGCTGAACTTCGTTCACGCGTACAGCGGTGCTGAGGCGTGCCAGGTGATGACGGATCGCGATGACTTCGCGGTCGTGCTGCTCGACGTCGTTATGGAGACCGACACCGCCGGCCTCGACACTGTTCACTTCATCCGGAATACGCTCGGAAACGCGGACGTGCGCATCGTGCTGCGGACAGGCCAACCAGGGCATGCTCCCGAGCAAACGGTCATTCGTGACTATGACATCAATGACTATCGCGAGAAGACAGAGTTGTCTGCGAACAAGTTGCATACAACCATGTACACTGCGCTCCGTTCGTTTCGCGACATCCGAGCGCTCTCGCAGCACCGCGAAGGCCTTGAACGAGTCCTTCATGCGTCGACTCAAGTGTTCAGAGAGCGGTCGATCGACCGGTTCGCCGAGTCCGTGCTCGAACAGTTGCAAGGGATATTGTCGCTGGGCGGTAGCGAGGCCAGCGCCGGCATCGCCGCAATCAGCAACGGCTCAGAGGCGCCGACGGTGCGCGCCGCGACCGGGCGCTACATCGACTTCGTCGGCGGCGCCGTAACCGACATCCCACGCAAAACCGCCATTCAGTCGATTCTTGCCCCGCCAGCGGGACCGCGCGGAAAACGAGGTTCGGACCACTTCGTTGGGAACTACGCGACTCGTACCGGAACGCATCACGTTGTGTTTGTCGAAGGCGACCTCGCGGGTGATGAGTCAATTGGCGAATTGCTCGAGTTGTTCGGACGCAACGTCTCCACCGCCTACGAGAACCTGCTCCTTCGCGACGAGATGGAGGCGACGCTTCGCGAGATCATCTACCGGCTCAGCGAGGTCGTTGAGAACCGGTCGAAGGAGACGGGTAACCACGTGCGGCGAGTCGCGGAGTACAGCCGCGTCCTCGGTGAGGAGCTCGGTCTTCCCGAGCAGGACCTCGCGCTGCTGTATACGGCAACCCCGCTTCACGACATCGGCAAGGTCGGCATCGCCGATGAGATTCTGAAGAAGCCGGGGAAGCTCACCAACGAGGAGTTTGCCCACGTAAAGAAGCACGCACAGATCGGCGCGACGATGCTCGGCGGCTCGGAGCAGGAGGTCTTCCGAGCAGCCTCCGTTATCGCCGGCCAACATCACGAGCGCTGGGACGGCAAGGGCTACCCTCACGGATTGTCGGGCGAGCAGATCCACGTCTTCGGTCGCATCGTCGCCGTCGCGGACGTCTTCGACGCGCTCTGTTCACGCCGATGCTACAAAGATGCATGGCCCCTCGACCGCGCGCTCGCCCTCTTCGCGGAGGAGCGCGGTGCCCAGTTCGAACCCCGTGTTGTGGATGCGTTAATGGCAAGGCTCGATACGATACTTGAGATTCAAGAACGCTTCGCTGACTCGGAAGAAGAGTTCGAACGGCTTGAGAAGCGGGCGAGTTAACGAACCTGTGCCGCGACACTTGTGTGTCGGTCCGGAAGGATCGAGGGTCTGGGACCTTTCACCCCCGACGCGATCATGCAACTCGACCTGCCCAATAGCGTAGCTGTCATCACCGGCGGTGGCGGTGGCTTCGGCCGCGCCCTCGCCCTCGCTCTTGCCGCTAGGAGTTGGCACATCGTCGTCGCCGACATCGATGCCGAGGGAGCCGCGGAGACTCTTGCCTTGGTGAACGCGGGAGGAGGCAGCGGCCGCGCGGTGCGCTGTGACACCAGCAAGGAAGAGGACATCAAGCAGCTCGCAGACGGAGTCTTCGAACTTGAGGGCGCGTGTCACCTACTCATTAACAACGCGGGAGTCGGCACAGCCGGCGCCGTCGGAGTAGGCTCCCTCGACCACTGGCGTAGGTGTCTCGACATCAACCTCAGAGGCCCCGTGTACGGCTGCCATCTGTTCCTCCCCCGCATGCTCGCGCAGGATCGAGGGCACATTCTTAACATCGCGTCGCTCGCTGCGTTCGCGACGGCGCCGAAGATGGGCGCGTACAACGTGTCCAAAAGTGGTGTTGTCGCCCTCTCTGAGACGCTCGCCGGCGAGCTCGTCGGGACCCCAATCACGGTCAGCGTCGCCTGCCCCAGCTTCTTCCAGACGAACATCGGCGCGTCCATGAAGAGCGACGACGAGAGCTCGAACCGGGCCGGTCAAGCGCTCGTTGAACGTAGCAAGACAACCGCCGTTCAGGTCGCGCAGCGAGTGCTCTCTGGCGTGCGGCGGGGTGAGTTTCTTCATCTCCCTCAGGTCGACAGCAAGCTCTTGTGGCGCGCAAAACGCTGGCTACCCTCGCTCTCGATGCGAGCGATTGCGTTTGGTGCCAAGCTGACCGCGCGCTGAATGCGCCCATCGCAAGCCTTGACGGAGCGGCATCCGCGCCAGAAAGTCACCCCACCTACTCCGCCTTTCTTCGAGCGAGCCTGTGCAGCACTTCTCCACGTACGATGTCTCCGAACCCACCCTCGAAATCATCGACGCGCGCTATGCCGGCATCGCGGAAGCCGTTGCGCAGGCAGGGACCGTCGACGAGGTCATGACCCACGTCGCGACGTGGGAGGGTGTACGACGCGAAATGGGGACCTGGGCGTCTGTCTTTCACATCCGCTTCTCGCAAGACACGAAGGACGAGCGGAACGTACGCCGAATGGCGCTCGCCGACGAACTCGGCCCAGAAGTCACCAAGTGCGACACACACATCATTCGTGCGTTGCTCAGCCACCCGCTTCGAGAAGCGCTTACTGAGCGGCTCGGCGAAACGGCGTTCCAGCTGTGGCAATGTGACGCCAACAGTTTCGACGAGGTCATCAAGGAAGACCTCGTCACGGAGGGCACGCTGTCCGCTGAATACTCTGCCCTCATGGCGGGCGCAGAAGTGACCGTCAACGGTGAGAAGATGAATCTGCCAAGCGCGGCCGCGCTGGCGCAAGACACCGATCGCGAGACGCGACAAGCCGCGGCAACTGCGTATTGGGGCTGGTTTGACGAGAATGCGGGCCAGATTGACCAGCTCTTCGAGCGGTTGGTTTCGCTCCGTCACGGTATGGCTCAGAAGATGGGTCTCAGCGACTACGTCACGCTGGGATACAACAAGATGCACCGCCTCGATTACACGCGGGAAGACGTAGAGCGCGTCCGCAAGCTCGTGCGAGACAAGATCGTCCCCATCTGCTCGCGCATTCGTGCCAAACAAGCCGCGGCACACGGTACCGAGCGGCTTAGCTACGTCGACGAACCCGTCATTGACCCGCGTGGCAACCCGAAGCCAGTCGGCGATGAGGCCCAGCTGATCTCCGCGGCACAGTCGATGTTCGACGAGCTGGATGATTCGATGGGGAGCTTCTTTCAGCTGATGCAGGACAAGGGGCTGCTCGACCTCCAGACTCGGCCGGGGAAGGCGGGCGGCGGTTATTGTGACGGCATCCTCGCCGAGGAGGTACCCTTCATCTTCGCAAACTTTACCGGAACGAAAGGCGACGTCTCCGTCTTCACCCACGAAGCCGGACACGCATTCCAATGTTACGCCAGCCGCAACCAGCCCTTGGTGGACTACCTCTGCCCCACCTACGAATCCTGCGAGATTCACTCGATGTCGTTGGAGTATCTGACCTATCCATACATGGACCGATTCTTCGGAGACGACGCTGATCGGTTCCGAGACGTGCACTTCGCGGAGTCGCTGCTCTTCTTCCCCTACGGCTGCGCCGTCGACGAGTTTCAGCACTGGGTCTACGAGAACCCGAAGAGCGGTTCGGAGGCGAGGAAAGCGGAGTGGATGCGACTCGAATCGGTCTACCTGCCATGGCGCGACTATGACGGGCTACCGGCGGCGAGCGAGGGCGCATTCTGGCACAAGCAGGCGCACATTTTCCAAGTCCCCTTCTACTACATCGACTATGTGCTGGCCGGCCTCTGCGCCTTGCAGTTCTGGTCGTGGGCAAAACGCGACCCCGATGCCGCGATGACGTCGTACATCGAACTATGCGCACGGGGCGGAAGCGCTCCGTTCCGCGCTCTGGCAGCCTCTGCTGGACTTACTCCGCCGTTTGAGCCCAACGCCCTCGACGCAGTGCTCCCCGAGGTTGAGCGCGCCATCGGCTAGCCAAGAACATCAGTCAATGGCACTCGCTCAACGAGGTAGGGTCTTTACTCCCTAGCGAACGTGAACACCGTGCGAGCTGAGACAGGCGGGCCATCGAACCTGGGGTACCGAGCGCCGGTAATCGCCACTTGAACGCAGCGCTCGAAGCGGCGTGATGCCTCGCCCGTCACGCTAAGGCTAACGCCCGAAGCGCTGCCGTCGGGGTTCACCTGCCAGTTTGCACGCACAGCCTGCGGGCCGCGGCCGTAGCGCTCCTCCCGCTCATAACAGCGTGTGATGTCGCCCTGGCTGGCGGTGATCCGTTGCGAAATCACCTCAGGGCTCAGCGTCTCGTCCCCGACCGGAGCTGGCGACACCGCGTTCACCCGTTGCGGGGCGGGCGCAATGGTTCGCGTGACCAGCGTCAACAATGGAGTCGAGCGTGCAGCCATGTCTGCAAGGGGTGACAACGGGCTAAGCGTTCTCAGCCGCGTGTTCGCGTTCCAGGCGAGTACATACTCGTCAGCGCCGAGTGTGAAGCGATGGCCCACATCGTAGCTGCCGTCGTCTTTTGGTCCGACCGCCTGCCAGCCGCCGGACGCGTAGGGTCGATTGGTAGAGTGGAACGTAACCCAGTCGTCGAGCACCGCGAGCCGGTCCGACGCGAAGGTAAACTCCAGCGCGGAGCGCGTGCCCTCCGATCCGGACGCGGTATCCGGCAGCGTCCGCTCCAGCTGTCGCATCTCATCTCTGCGGACCCCACCGGCGAACTGCATCACGCGCTCTGCTGCCTCTCCGATAGGCCGACAACCCTCGCGAGCGACCTCGAATGTGATCGCTTCTGGCCCGTTACTCGTTGCGCGCTGAAAGCCGACTTCGTCCCGGAAGTCCTCTCCGTCGTTCAGGACGTTCGGAACGACCAACCACCCGAGCGGCGACCCGGCTCCGCCGAAACGCTCTAGGTTTTCAAGGTAGATGAACAGCCCGGTACTCATCGGAGTTCCTGCCGGTGTCACGCACGCCGCGAGGGACGCAAAAGACTCCGCGACACTGCGCCGTTTTCCACTCTCTACGACCGGGTCCTCGCTCAACGAAACGCTGGCGAGCCAATTCCGAGGAACGACGGTGTCGTTGGCCGCGTCGAATCCGAACACGGGCCCGACCCGCATCGCGTGAACGCCCACGAGGAACGCAACCTCGAGCATTCCGTCCGCTGCGCGGCGACATGCCCACGCGCCAACCGCAGACTCTTCTCCACTCGCTGCGAGCTGATCAACGGGTCGCGTAGCCCACCCCGCCTCCAAGCGGTCGCTGAGCGTCACGGCCGGTTCTACTCCCGGCACGCGCCAGCGTTGAACGCGGGCGAGCGGGGCGGACCGACACGCCGTCCACCCTTCGGCCTCTGGCTCGGGACCGACGGCTGATCCACCCAGAGCCTGTGCAGGGTCGATGGGCTCGGTCGCTGCACGCGCTTGCGGCTGGGGCGGCGTGGGTGCCGTAGTCTCCGCGTCCGCCGCAAAACGCGCTGGTGGCGACTCGCGCTCACACGCCAAAGCACCGAGAGACAGGCTTACCACTACGGCAAGACCGCGCAGCGCGCTTCGCTGCGCAGCCAACTGTCGACTCGACGTGGGAGTGTTCGGGGAGCGGAGCGCCGAGAGTGGTCGTCGCATGGAGTTCGCGTGGAGCGAGTGCGTTGGGTTCTACGCTACCGTACAGACAGCTATTCGTCATGCTGCACACCTAGCAGCCGCATGGTACACCCGTCTCTCCCAGACTCCGAAGAACCATGGCCCACTTCGTCAGTGACGTAAAACGAACCTGGACGACTCGAGGCCGCGCGTCGAGCGGCCTCATCTCGCTCGAAGGGACCCGAGTCATCGAGCGGGCGCTCGCGGCGGGGCACGTGCTCGGGAATCTCGCGGTGCTACACGGCCGCGACGACAGCGACCCACGCGTCGCAAGCGTCGTGGAGCTCGCGACCGCCAGCGGCACCCCCATCGAGTCGCTCGATGACGACCAGTATTCGGCCTGCTGCGGCCTCCGTGACCTCGGCGGCGTCGTAGCCCTGTTGCGCCGCCCTGCTCCAGCGCCGCTGCCTGAGCCCGGCGACTCCCCCCTTCGACTCTTGGTCCTCGCAGATATGCACGACTCCGGGAACGTCGGCGCGCTCGCCAGAACCGCACACGCCGGCGGCACTCACGGGCTCGTCGCCTCGGGCCGAACAGACCCATGGCACCCACGCGCTATTCGAACCAGCATGGGCTCGATGCTGCGCTTCCCCGTTCACGAAGTCGCGTCGCTCCGATCGCTCCGTGAGGCGCTGCCGGGCACGGACCTCTTCGCCGCGGTCGTAAGCGATGGAGAACCCCTGCACACCATGAACGCTCCGCGCCGCTGGGCTCTTGTCATGGGCGGCGAAGCGCACGGTCTCACAGACGACGACGTCGACGACTGCCAACGCCAGGTCTCGATCGAAATGCCGCGCGGAGTGGACAGCTACTCCGTGAACGCCGCCGCCGCGGTGTTACTCTTCGGGCTCTCCCGAAACGCTTTGAGCGACTAGGCTCTCTCAGCCTTCTGCTGCGCCAGGCGCAGCCTCGGAGTCCGGCACTTGCCGACGAACGGAGCTGTCATCCTTGTCGAGCTTCGCCGGTGGCTCCTCCAGCCGGTCGGCGAAAAGGTAGCGAGACACGGGGGAGGCGAGCTGACGAGGATCACGGGTTCGCACGATTGTCCTCAACCAGGCGCGCCGCCGAGAGTGACGCTCGCCCAAGTCAACGACGGTCGGAGGGGTGATCTCAAGGCCGTCTTCGTCGGTCAGCAGCAACACCCTCGGACGCGCGAGCGGATCGAGCCCTGCTCCAGGGCCGATAACCACTCCGTACTCTCCCGTATCGAGTTCAACGAGCGAGCCCGGCGGGTAGCGACCAATCATCTTTACGAAGAGCCGCACGAAAAGCGGATCCAGCACGTCATCAGACTTCCGCAAGATGAGCTTCATCCCTTGATCGGGCGGGAAGGCAAGCCGCGACGTCCGCTCGGCGACCAACGAATTGAAGGTGTCCGCGATCCCGATGATGCGAGAGAACACGTGCGGCGCCTCATGGCCGAACATCGGGAACCCCTTGCGGCCGTCGAACGACAGATGGTGCTCCGCCGACGCGAGCGCGCGCTCCACGATCGGAATCTCGAACCCGTAGACCTCGAGCAGATGCTTCATCCCGATGAGCGGGTGAGTCTGCGCGTGCTCCTCGACGGCATTCACAGCCTCAGCAGGCGGATCGACGACTTCGATCGGGAGGAGCGACTCACCAATGTTGTGGTTCAACGCGCAGACTCCGAGCCGCACGAGATCGCGACGACGCAGGTCCATCAGTCGTCCCATCGCGATCGCCAGCACACCGACCATCAGGTTGTGCGCGACCGACGGGAGCGTCGCGTCGCGAACCGTGGTCAGAATCAGCAGGTCTTCCGGCGTCTCCTCGGCCATTTGCACGAGCTTCAGAACCAGAGCGCGTTGGCGCCGGCGTTGATAGACGGTGAGTTCTTGGGACGCTCGCCGGTCCAACGCGAGCAGCGCGTCGCGGAAGATATCCTGCGCCGCGTCGCGAAACTCCGCGCGGTCGGCGGTCGTCTCCACCTCCTCAGGCAGAAGAAGAAGAAGCACACCCGGAACGCCAATCGTCTCCACGCGTTCTTCTTGAGGCTCCTTCAGCAGGTCGGACTCTCTCAGCCATCGCGCGAACGCAAGCAGCGCGGCCGGCGACGCATCGGCGGCGAGGCGTGCACCTTGAGCATTTCGCTTCAAGAGCCGCTCCGTCATCGTGAGTGAGGCCTGCCACGCTCGCCCAGACGACCTGACCCAGACGCCATTCACGAAACAGTGCCCTTCGACGAACACGATGGTCGTGGCTCCTTGCTGTGGGACGAGCAGGTCGAAGTCCGCCATCAGCGCGTTGAGCGACTCTCGTACGGCCGAGTTGTTCTCGGCGTGCACCTTTAGTTGGCGCGAGAGAGAGTCCATGTGCACCAAGAATCTCCGCGCGCACTGCACTGTCGCCTTTCGCCGAGCGCGATCGCGTTGCTGCGCGACCGTCGCAGCAACCGGCTGCTCCGCACTTGTGTCTTGTTTACCCACGGCGTCCTCCCGTGGAGTCGAGCGCGAGACCGCACGCGTGACGTCTCGCGCCAGAAAGAGAACGCGCGCCCTTCTCCAACGCGAGCAGCGCGTTCGCTGTGCCCAACCCTGCGAGTCCCGCTGCCGCAGCGACGAGCGTCGCCTCAACGGAAGAGTCCGCAAGCAAGCCGGTCCTCGTCCCGAGTACTTCGTTCAGCAATGAGATGCTCGCCGGCCCTGCCACTCGGCCGTAGGCAACGCAGATATCTATCTTTTGGTCCGGGTCGAGCGCGCCAAAGGTTGGCGCACGCATCGCCGTCTCCAGACGCTCGATGGCCCGTTTCGGCCGATGCGACGCGAGCACACTGGCCGCAATGTCACGCACGTTCGGCGACTTGTCGAACAGACACGCGACCACCAGGTCTTCGTCCGCCTCTGGCAACTGGGAGCCATACCACTGCAGGCCTGCCGCGCGGACGGCAGCCGTCGGATGGCGCAACACCAATGGTCTAAATCGCCAATCGCGCTCTTCGCCAGCGGTTTGCAGGGCGAAGACGATGGGCAGGGCCTGCTCCATCGGAATTCTCTCAATGCCCGTCATCCAAGCATCAACGCGGTCCCGAACGCGCTCGAGCACCCGCACCAAGACCGCTCGAGACGCCGCCGATGGGTCAGTGCGGACACCCTCGAACAAGGTCACCAAGGCGGAGTCGGGTAGGAGCGCCGCGAGCTTGTCGATTGCCGCCAAGTCCTTCGGTAGCGCGGGGTTGAGATGACGCATCATCATCGCGACGCGTGTGGCAGAGAACACCTGCTTGAGGAACGCGCGGATTCGACTAACGGCCGCGGGGTCCTGCATTTCGGCGGCGCGCTGATGCCCATGTTCCAGCACTTCCAAGAGTCCGATGGGATCGCCGAGCACATAGATCTGGCGCACCGCATCCATGGCGAGCTTCGCGGCGTCCTTCGCGGGTAACTCGTCCCGCGGTGACAATGTCAGAGCGAGCATGATTCGAGCGACGCGCCCGAGAAGCTGTGACGCTCGCTCATCAGCGACAAAGTCTCGCACCTCAATCAGGGCGTCGAAATCTTCCCCCGCTGTGAGCAGGAATCGAGTCTTCCAAACGTCGTCCGATAGCGAGAACGCGTCAATGTCCTCGGACAGCCCCCACTGATCGACGATATCGCCCAGCCCAGGAGCACGCCCGGAATCGAGTCGATCGATCAGCGCGCGACCCGCCGTGAGGTCCTCCGGCGTGAGGTTCATCATCGACTTCAAGCGCTCGGCCTGACGAATGGCCTCATCATCGTTCTGGCCCGAGAGTGCCTCGGCGTCCATCAGCGCTCCGATCGCGCGAAACGCTACATTGGGGAGCTCAGACTGCCAGAGCAGCAACTCCAACGTCTCTTCTTCGTACTCTGGCAAAGACAGGTTGACGCGTAGCACCTGAAGGAAGCGCGAGAGCTCTTCATCCTCGATGCCGGGCCGCATCGTGATGGTGCAGATCCCCTCACTGTGCAGGTGCCGACCGAGGCCGGACTTGTCGTCACTCTCCTCGGCAACCGACTTCCCGCGCCACGCCAAACCCGTTGTGCTGGCGTCGAGCGTCAAGGGCCCCAACCACTCCAACACCGCGGAGAGGGCTGTGTTGCAGCGGGTGACCAATCCGGTCGTCTGCGGGTGAAACTCGCCGTAGAGGCGGAGGTTTGCCGAGGCGCCGTAAAGGAGGCCGACAACGTCGCGCACCTTCTGAACATCCAGCTCTTCGATGCCCTTGTTGTCGTTCGCGCCGGTTACGAGGGCTACGCGCGCTGCGGACCCCTCACTCATTGCTTCCAGATGCTAGACGCCTTCTCTGCGTCGGGCGCCAAGAGTCGTTCCACGTAGGCTGCGAAGTGCGCGTCAAGCAAGCGCACGCCCGCCTCGTAGGCATAGTCGTTCACGTCTTCGAGAAACTCGAGCGCGGACGCGTACCGCACAGCAGGGTCATCATGCAGAGAGTGCCGAACGATGTGCTCGAAGCCGTCGGGGAGCGACAGGTCAGCCTCAATCATCTCGTCGACCGAAAACTCGCAGATCTCGAACGCAAGACCCCGCAGGTCTTTGTCACGGGAAAACAGCGGAGACCCCTTGTAGAGCTCGTAAAACGTCACGCCGAGCGCGAACACGTCGGTCTGCACGCTAGCCGTCGAGCCGCGCCAGAGTTCGGGCGCGAAGTAGTGCGGCTTACCCGCGAGTGTATCGCCCGCTCCTTCTGTGTGGCCGGCACCGCTAGTGGACACGCCGAAGTCAGCGAGCTTCACCGCTCCGTGGCGCGAAATCAGGATGTTACCGGGAGAGATGTCGCGGTGCACAACGTTGAGCGGCTGACCGTCCGGGCCCTTGGCTGTGTGGGCGTAGTGCAGGCCCTGCAACGTCTCTCGCATGAGGTAGAGGAGGTGCCGATGCGGCAGGTCGCCCCGAAGACTCTGGCTGGAGTCTTGGAGGGTATCCGCATCCAAACCGTCCACCCACTCAAGGGCGAGGTACAAGCGCCCGTCAGCCCGACCCACATCAAGAATCGAGACGACGTTTGGGTGCCGTAAGTGGCTGATCAGCCTCGCTTCGTCGAGGAAGAGACTCTCAAACTGTTCCGCCCTGCCGACGCCCTGTTTGATCGTTTTCACGACACATCGCACGGTCACGCCCGTACTGCTCAGGCGATCGGCCAGAAAGACCTCACCCATGCCGCCCTGACCGAACAGGCGGATAACTTCGTACCCGGGGAGTTTTGGCAAATCATGCAACGGAGACTCGGCAATATCGAGTAAGATACCCGGCCAGCCTACCGCTGGGAAAACCAGTGTCAACGTAACGGAAGCATTCTGGGCTGCGCTCCGCGTTCGAAGGTCGGAGTGCCGAACGAGATTCGGTGCTTTCTAAGCGCTCCACAGGGGCTATACGCGTTGACACTTCCCTCTCGTTCTCCTCGTCTGATTCATGTGGCGTATTCACCAGGCTCTCGGCCTAGCCGCTATCTCCGTCTTGCTCGCTGCGTGCGGGCTTAGTCGCCAGGCGCTGCCGAGCACGCCACTCGAAGTGGCAGATGCGTATGCGTCACCGAGCAACGCGACCCTCACGAGCCCTGAAGAGGGGTGGTGGCAGACCTTCGGCGACGCGAGCTTGAGTCAGGCCGTTGAGGCGACCCTCGCCGGCAACCTCACGCTCGCCACGGCGCAAGCAAGGATCGCGCAGGCGACCTCTGCCGTTCGCCAGACCCGCTCAGGCTGGTTTCCGTCGATCGATGCCACGCTCTCCGCAGGTCGCGCGCGCAGCTTCGCGCCGCCACCGCTAGACGCCGCGACAGCCGGCCAGCTGCAGGCGTCGGTGGCCGCCGCCTATGAGGTCGATATCTGGGGTCGAACACGCCAAGGCGTGCGCGCAGCCAGCGCGGAGGTGAGCGCGCTCGAAGCCGACACCGAGGCTATCGCGATGAGCCTCAGCGCCAGCGTCGCCGAAATTTGGCTTACCGTTGTCCACCTGCGCGCGAGGGGCGCGTTGCTCGACGAGCAGCTCGCCACACAGAGGCGCTTTATTGAACTCGTAGAGCGTCGATTTGTTATCGGGACCGCGAGCGCGCTGGACATCGAACAACAGCGGGGACAGCGCGACGCGCTGGTCACAGAGCAGATTCAGCTTCAAGGGCAGCTTGCCAGCGCCTCGGTTTCGCTCAGTGCCCTCCAAGGGGGGCCAATCAGCATTCAAACCCCCGAAACCCCGACCGCGTTGCCCGCTCTGCCCCTCGCCCCTTCTTTGGGCGTGCCGCTTGATCTGCTGACCCGCCGGCCGGACGTGCGTGCGGCTCAGGCGCGCGCAGCGGCTGCGGATTCTCGCGTAACGGCTGCAGTGGCAGATCGATTGCCCTCTCTTCGGCTGGCGGCCTCCGTATCGAGCCAGGGCACAAGCGTGCGAAACCTCTTCGACCAGCTATTTTGGAACATCGCGGCATCCGTCACGGCTCCCCTTGTGGACGGTGGTCGGCGCCGCGCCGCAGTGGCCCAAGCCGAGAGCGTGCTCGATGTCGCACTCCTCACGTGGGCTGACACGCTCCTGACGGCCATCTCGGAGGTCGAACACGCAGCCGCGCAAACCGATGCGCAGCAGGCCTACATCGACGCGCTTGAACAACAGATGCAGAGCGCAGAGCGCGCGCTCTCGCTCTCCGAAGAACAGTATCGCTTCGGAAGTGGAGACTACCTTCGCGTCTTGAGCGCCGTCGCAACTCTTCAGAGCCTTGAACGGGCGCAGCTTGCCGCAGCGCGGCAGCAGCTGTCGTTTCGTATCCAACTCCATCGCGCACTCGGCGGCTCTTGGGCCAGCGACGCGCTCGCAGATCGAGCCCCATGAATCGAGTCGTTCAGTTCGCCCTCAACACCGCGCTACCCGTCGCGATGATCGTGGGAACCGTCGCCGTGGGGCAGGTACTGCTAGAGTCTCGTGAGCGACCCGTGCGCCCAGCAGAGGAGCGCGCTGCGCTCTTGGTGGAGGTCACCGAGGCTGTCCCGGTTACCGAGGCCGTCGCCTACGAGTCTCAAGGCACGGTCATTCCTGCTCGGCAGGTCGCCCTGCAGGCGCTCGTCAGCGGCCCCGCAACCCGAGTTCATTCGCAGCTTGTCGTCGGAGGTTTGCTGGAAGAAGGCGCAACACTCCTCCGCGTCGATCCGGCTGACTACCAACTCGCCATTGCTGAGGCGGAGGCCGCGGTGACGCAAGCAGAGACACAGCTTCAACTCGAGCGCGGCCGCCAAGACATCGCTCAGAGAGAGTGGGCGCTCTTCGAAGAGGCCAGCGGCACTCAAAACGTCGACAACCGCCGAGCCTTGGCAACGCGTGAACCTCAGCTCGCCTCCGCACGCGTCACACTTGAGGCCGCCGAAACCCGACTAAGACGCGCACAGCTGAATTATCGACGAACGCGACTTGAAGCTCCCTTTGCGTCGCTCGTACGAGCGGAGTCGGTTGAAAACGGCCAACTCGTGGGCCCGGGCGCTGCTGTCGCGACCTTGGTGGACACATCCGCCTTCTGGATCGAAGTGCCGATCCCCTCTCAACAGCTAAGCAGCGTGCGGGTTCCTGGCTTGAACAGTGA
This sequence comes from Bradymonadia bacterium, assembly GCA_047610025.1. Lineage (GTDB taxonomy): Bacteria > Myxococcota_A > Bradymonadia > REDH01 > REDH01 > JBLFZA01. The sequence continues at coordinate 13,777 of JBLFZA010000004.1, forward strand.
TGTTGGCAGTCAGGTAACCGTGCGGTTCAGCGTCGGCGCTCAGCAAGTCGAGCGTGAGGGCCGGGTGATTCGTCTTCGCGGCGAGCTGGCCGACACGGGGCGCTTGGCGGTGCTTCTTGTGGAAGTGATGGACCCGCTAGAACTTACTCGGCCAACAAACGCACGCCGGCCACTGCTCTTGGGGGCGTTCGTTGATGTCGGCTTCCGTAGCAACGAGACGTTCGAAGGCGTGGAGATTCCGCGAACTGGGCTTCGCGAAGGCAGCCAAGCGTATGTCGTGACGCCGGAACGAACGTTGGAGTTCCGCGAGGTCGAGATCGGGTTAAGCGGGCCCCAGCGCGTGGTGCTCACGAGCGGCGTGCGCGGTGGAGAGCTGGTCGTCACCAACCGCGTGGGCGGCGTCACTGACGGCATGAGCGTGCGGCTCAACCGAGACACATCCGCAGAGCCTGCCGCCGGCGACGCCGCGGATGCCAAACCATCTGAGGATGCACCAGCGAGCGAGGGCGAGAATGAGTAACTCAGTCGGTGCCGGCGACCTCCCCAAAGTCGATCGCGGTGGGGTACTGGCCTGGATGGCAGGAAACAGCGTAGCAGCGAACCTGCTCATGTTGCTCCTGCTTGTCGGCGGGCTCTTCATGATCCCCCAGACACGGCAAGAGGTGTTCCCGGACGCCGTGCCTCCTATCGTCAACGTTACGGCGGTGTACCCTGGCGCGAGCCCCACCGAAGTCGAGGAAGGCGTCGTGCTCGCCATCGAGCAGGCGGTGCAAGGCATTGAAGGGGTCAAGCGCGTCACCTCCGCGTCGAACGAAGGCGTTGGGCGAGTCACGATCGAACTGATGACCGACGTGGACGAGAACGTCGCGACCGCGGATATCAAGAACGCGGTCGACGCTGTCACATCGTTCCCCGTCGACGTCGAACAGCCAACGGTCAGCCTGCTGCAGTCACGCGAGGAGACCGTCTCGATCATCGTCTATGGTCAACAGCCGGAGGCTACGCTCCGGCACTGGGCCTATGAGATTCGCGACGACCTCCTGCTCGACCCTGTCATCACCGACGTCGAGGTCACCGAAGTGCGCCCGCTGGAGGTCAGCATCGAAGTTCCCCAGGAACACCTTCGAGAGCACGGACTCACGCTGCCTCAGGTCGCGGCCGCGGTCTCAGCAGGCAGTGTCGACCTGCCCGCTGGAGGCCTCCAAACGCCGGGAGGTGAAGTCCTGATCCGCACCACCGAACGTCGCGACACCGCAGAGGAGTTCGAGTCGCTCGTCATGTCCGCGAACCCCGACGGGTCCATGCTCACTCTCGGCGACATCGGCACCGTTATCGACGGCTTCGCAGAGACCGATCAGTTCGCGACCTACAACGGCCTCCCCGCCGCTCGCGTGCGCGTCTACCGTGCTGGTGATCAGACGCCTATCGAACTGTCCGACGCTGTACACGCGTACCTTCATGACGAGGCAGCCTCTCTGCCGGAGGGCATCGAATTGGTGGTTTGGAACGACCGATCCAATGTCTTCCGAGACCGGGTCCAGTTGCTGGTCAAAAACGCGTACTACGGCCTCGTTTTAGTCTTGCTGCTGCTCGGCCTCTTCCTCGACGTGCGCTTAGCGTTTTGGGTCACGCTCGGCATCCCGATCTCCTTCCTCGGGTCCATCTTGTTGATGCCGACACTAGACGTGTCGTTCAACATGATCTCGCTGTTTGCGTTCATCCTCACCTTGGGCATCGTTGTCGATGACGCCATTGTGGTGGGCGAGTCCATCTTTCACAAACAGCAGCAGGGCTACCAAGGGCTGGACGCGGCTATCGCCGGGGTACGCGAGGTCGCGAAACCCGTCATCTTCTCGGTCATGACGACGATCATCGCGTTCGTTCCCATGCTCTTCATCCCGGGCGTGAGCGGTAAGTTCATGCGGAACGTTCCGCTGATCGTCATCGCGGTCTTCATCTTCTCTCTCGTGGAGTCGTTGCTCATCTTGCCGGCTCACCTCGCTCATCAAAAGAGTGGAGCTGACGGAAAGGTCGGAGGGTTACTCGGGCTTGTTGTGGCGGTGCAGACCCGCTTTAGCGGGGCGTTCGACAAGTTGGTCGCCTCGGCGTACCCCCCATCAGCGCGAGTCTTCCTATCGGGACGCTATGCCACGCTGGCCGCAGGATTCTGCGTTCTTCTGATGGCCGTAATCGTCGTCCGAGCCGGCTTTGTCCGTTTCACCTTCCTGCCAAAGGTAGAGAGCGATGAGATCACAGTCGACCTTCGGCTGCCCTTTGGAACGCCAGCGGAGACAACGGGCGCTTGGACGGCAGAGTTGGTCCGCGCCGCGGAAGAAGTGCTCGAGAACAACGGTGGCGCCGAAGACCTCAGCCTAGGCGTCTACGCCACTGTGGGCCGTGGCGCCTCTAACAGCGGTTCAGGGAGCCACACCACCTACGTGTCGGTCCAGCTGGTCTCCATTGACCAGCGCCCGATTCTGAGAGGAGACGTCGGCGTGACGGCCTCGCAGTTCGCCGAAGAGTGGCGAGAACGGATTGGCGACATCCCGAGCGCCGAGTTCCTGAGCTTCGCGTTCTCAACGGGTCCGTCAGCGGGCTCCGCGATAGACATTCAGCTCAGCCACTCGGACAACACGACCCTTGAAGCGGCCGCGGAGCGCCTGGCGGGATCACTGCAGACAATCGATGGCGTCATCGACATCGACAGCGGCGTCAGCCCAGGCAAGGAGCAGCTCAACCTCACGCTACGACCAGAAGCGCGAACGCTTGGTCTGACGGCACGCGACTTAGCGTTACAGGTGCGCGCGGCGTTCTTCGGCAGCGAAGCGGCCCGTCAACAGCGCGGGCGAGACGAGGTCCGAGTGTACGTGCGCTTGCCACGCGCCGAGCGAGAGTCCGAGTATGTCCTCGAAACCATGATGGTGCGAGCGCCTAGCGGCGCGGAGCTCGCCCTAAGCGAGGCCGCGAATATCGAGCGCTCGCGGTCGTACACCTCGATTCGGCGCATTGATGGCCGGCGCGTCATCTCCGTCACGGCGGACGTCAGTCTGCGTGTCACGACGGCAAACGAAGCGGTCGCCATCATCAACGAACTTCATCGTGACGGCTTGTTGGACGACACCCCAGGGCTGCGATGGAGCGTCGGCGGCGAGCAAGAGGAACAGAAGAACGTCGTCACCGCTCTCGGACGCGGAATGCTCATCGCCATCTTCTGTATGTACGCGTTAATGGCCGTCGCCTTCCGTTCGTACGCGCAGCCGTTCATCGTCCTGATCGCCATCCCGTTCGGTGTCGTCGGCGCAATCGCCGGGCATATTTTGATGGGGTATGCGGTCTCGATGCTGAGCATGTTTGGTATCGTCGCCCTCGCGGGAGTCGTGGTGAACGATACGCTGCTGTTTGTCACAGCAGCCAACACCTACCGTTCGGAAGGACTCGAGCCGATGGACGCGTGCATTGCGGCGGGAACAAGACGCTTCCGCCCAATCCTGATGACGTCCCTGACGACCTTTCTCGGTCTCATGCCGATGCTTCTCGAGACCTCGGTGCAGGCGCGCTTCCTAGTTCCCATGGCCATTAGCCTCGGGTTCGGCGTGCTCTTCGTCACGGTCATCGCGCTCGTCATCGCTCCGGCGGTCTATCTTATCATCGAAGACGCGAGCTGGTTGCTGACACGCGTCCTAGGCACGGCGCCTACCGATGACGCACCGACCGAGCTGCGATCGCAATCTGACGGTATGGGATAACGCGAAGCAGCTCCTCGGGAGTCGTGACAGCGTTGCCGACCTTGTCGAGCCCGTGATGCAGCATCGAGCGGAACCCCCTTTTCTCTGCCTGCTGGCGGAGGGCTACGCGGTGCGCCCCGTCGAGCACCATATCCTGCAGAGTTTCGTCCAGCACCAGCAACTCGTAGAGCGCCGTTCGGCCTTTGTATCCGGTCTCATTGCACGCCGCACAGCCGTCGCCGATGAACGTTGGTACGTCATCGAGGAGCCCATCGAAGCGACGCACGACGTCCTCCGATGGGTCGTGCAATCGACGACACTCGATGCAGATCGTGCGAACCAGTCGCTGCGACACAACCGCCAGGAGGGAGCTGCCAAGGTCGAAGTCGTCGATCCCGAGACCTCGAAGGCGTACGATGGTGCCAATCGCATCCGATGTATGCAGCGTGCTCAACACCAAGTGACCGGTCGCCGCAGCCATCATCGCTGTGCTGGCGGTATCGCGATCACGGATTTCTCCGAGCATAAGCGCGTCCGGGTTCTGCCGAAGCGACGCTCGCAGCAACTCCGCGAGCGTCACCTGATCAGAGACCTGCTTCTGATTCACCTTGTCGATGTAGTACTCGACAGGGTCCTCTGCGGTGATAATCTTCTTTGAGAACTGCCGAAGATGCTCGATCGCAGAGTAGAGCGTCGTCGTCTTTCCGCTGCCTGTTGGTCCGACCACAAGCAAGAGCCCTTCCGGGTTCTCAACGAGATTTCGAAACGCTTCGAGTTCGGCTCCATCGAAGCCGAGGTCCTCCAAAGAGAGCAGTCCGAGCGTCGGGTCGAGCACGCGCAGCACGATGTCTGGACCGTAGAGCCCTGGCAGGACGCTCACGCGAAAGTCGATGACTTGCTCCGTGTCGCCATCGACAAACACAATCCGCGCACGACCATCTAGGGGTTCCCGTTGCTGCGTGATGTCCATCGATGCGAGCACCTTGATACGCGCGCTCACCTCGGGGAGGTTCTTAGGGTGCACGTGTGTGAACAGTTGGTGCATCATGCCATCGACCCGCACGCGCAGATCGACGTCGTCCGCGTAGCGCTCGATGTGGACGTCGGAAGCGCCGAGCTTCACGGCGTCCCAGAGGATGCTGTTCACCATGTCCGTCGCCGATGCATCGGCACCCGCTTTGATCGCGCGGACGTCGACTCGCGCACCCTGATGGCCAATGCGTGGCTCATACAACTCGATCAGCGCTCGTTCGATCTCGTATTTGTTAAGCCTGACCGGCTCGACCGAGCGGTTTGTGCGCTCTTCAACGAACGCGATGGCCTCGTCGTTGTTGACGTCAACCATGCCGAGCTTCACCGGCGTGTCGACGTTTGGATGGACTTCGCCCAACAACACGCACTGGTTCTTTACACAGAACGCCTTCGGGAGCACTCGCCCGCTGTTTGGGTCGAGGTCGAACTGAGACAACTCCGTAAAGTCCCCGGTTTCGCTGATTTTCACGGACGGCTCCAATTGGGATTTTCGACGATTAACGCGCGGGCGTAGTCGGGGTCTAACGGACGAGAAAACATATAGCCTTGCCCATACTGGCAGCCGAGCTCTCGCAGGCGTTCGTACTGCGTGCGCGTCTGAATGCCCTCTGCGACGATTTCCAGCCCTAGCCCGTGCGCAAGGCCTGCGATGGCCCGCACGATCGGATCGGGCTCTGCACCGGACGCCATCTTCGTGATGAAGGACCTGTCGATCTTGAGCGCATCGACGTCGAACTGTCTGAGGTAGCTGAGCGACGAGTATCCGGTGCCAAAGTCGTCGACATGCACCTGCACGCCGAGCTGTTTGAGTTCGACGACGACCTGCGCAGCTTGACTCGCATTCGCCATCACGGCGCTCTCTGTAAGCTCGAGCTTCAGCGTTGCCGGTGGGAGCTGCGTACGCTCAAGCACTCGCTTCACTGTCTCGGGAAGGTGTCGGTCGGAGACGCTGCGACTGGAGAGGTTCACGGACACGGTCAGCGGAACCTCACGAGGAATCTCTTGCTGCCACTCCAAAACCTGGCGGCACGCCTCTTCGAGCACCCACTCCCCCATGGGTACAATGAGCCCATTCTCCTCGGCGACCGGGATGAACTCGTCCGGCCAGATCATCCCCCGCTCGGCGTGTCGCCAACGCACCAAGGCCTCGAAACCCGAGAGATTGCCTGAGGGCAGGTGTACGATCGGCTGGTATTGAAGTTCCAACTCCTCACGTTCCACCGCGTGACGGAGGTCGGAGTGCAGCTTCAACAGGGAACGCGCTTTGGCGTGCATGGCTCTGTCGAATACGACCACCTGATTCTTCCCAGCCGCCTTTGCGCGATACATCGCCGTATCGGCGTCGCGTAAGATCGCCGCGGCGTTCTCATAGTCGGAGGCGCTCATCGCGATGCCGACACTGGTGCTGCAGAAAAGATCGTGGCCTTCGAGGCGGAAGGGCACGTCCATCTCCTCTCGGATTCGATCCGCAACGGCTTCCGCTTCTTCGATGTCCGTGGTCTCTTCGAGCAGAATCGTGAACTCGTCACCGCCGAGTCGAGCGACGGTGTCGTTCAATCGGACGCATGTGATCAGCCGCTCAGCGAATCGCTGGAGGAGGACGTCGCCCGCGAGGTGCCCGAGGCTGTCATTGACCAACTTGAAGCGGTCGAGGTCCATAAAGAGCACCGCGAATCCGTAGCTCGCATCCCGCATCTGTCGCCGCATCGCGCGGCCGAGCACGTCCATGAAAAGGCCGCGGTTTGGAAGCCCGGTCAGAGCATCATAGAGAGCGTCGTGACGCAGCTTCTCTTCCGCGAGGCGTCGCTCGGTGATGTCGGACTGAGACCCTGCCAACCGGGTCGCCGCGCCATCTGCATCCCGCACGGCCACACCGCGGCTCAACATCCACCGATATCGTCCGTGACTGCCGAGGATGCGGTATTCGAATTCGAAGTGATCGGTTTGCTGCTCAAGATGGGCTTGGATCGCCGCTTCAAGCCCCGCGAGGTCCTCTGGATGAATGCGGCCAAACCACGCATCGGCGTTCGGCTGCACCTCACCGCTGTCCAACCCCAGCATCGCCCTCCAACGGGGCGCGTAGTACACGTGCCCCGTCCGCAAGTCCCAGTCCCAAAGGCCATCTCTCGCCGCGCGAGCCGCCAACGCGTAGCGCGCCTCGGACTCCCGGAGCGACTCTTCAAAGCGCACTTGATCGGTCACATCGCGCACGAACACGAGGCGTCCTGCGGGATCATCGAGGAGCGCGTCCGTCGAGGACTCCGTCAACTCGAAGACAAAGCGCGCACCCTGCGGGTCGGCGACATCGCAATTCAGAGTTGCCTGTAAGGCGTCGTGGAAGTGTTTGAGCCCGCCCTGGGTTGACTCAAGCTCGTCTCGACACGCGTCCCACCACGCTTCGGGAGTCGGCCACTCGGTAGCCAGCTGCCACAACGTTGGGCTCGCGCGACGCAAGCGGAGATCCTCGCCGATAACGGCGACGCCGACGCCGACAGCGCGCATCGCGGTCTCCACAACATCGGCAGCGCTGCCGTCTTCGTGCGACGCTTGCATGATCGCACGCTGGGCCACGGGCGCGGTCTCAACGACAGCGCGCTCGTCTCGTTGAACGGCATCACCGGCGACGCGTGACGCGCGCCGCTCCCCTTCTCGCGAGCGGTGAATCAGCAAAAGAATCGCCGCAACCGCTACACAGCCTATCGCCGCAACGAACCCTCCCGCAGATGCGAGCACAACGATAACGCCGCCGAAAAAGGCGACCGCTATCGCATCCCGGAGCCACGCCGTCTCCACCGGCGCTGGCTGGGTGCGCACTCGCGCGCTGTGCGGCGGGTTCTTCATAGGTAAGGACTTATCCTACACAGGCCGCGCTTGCATCACTTTCTTGACATGACGATCCTCATAGCTCCTCGGAGCAAACTTTGGAACGAAGCCGCGCCTGACTTGTCCCGCGGGCCCGTAACGGGCACAATCCAACTACCCGATTCTCTCCGACGCCGAATCTCCACCGATGTCCGGTTCAACGACAACCACGACGATCGTTCTCAACAGCGGCGATGTCTCCCGAGGCAGGCTCCAAGCGAGCCTTGTGGGCCTCGCTGGCAGCGTCTTTGGGAGCCGGTTTTTGCTCGCGGACGATTTCGTCGACCTCGGGCGCGAAGAGAGCTGCGGCATCGTCATCGAAGATGTGGGTGTCTCACGACGGCACGCCCGCATCCGACGAGTTGGGGAGCACTTCTATGTCAGCGACACCGGAAGCAAGAACGGCGTCATCGTGCACGAAGAGCGCATCCAGGGCGAAGTGCAACTCAGAGATGGCGACCTGATACAGATCGGCAAGTCCGTTCTGAAGTTCCTTCGACTTAGTCAGATTGAACTCCGCTATCACGACAAGATGGCGAAGCTCTCGAACACCGATGCCCTAACCGGCGCCTACAACCGCCGGCATGTTTGGGAGGTACTCGTCAAAGAGCTCTCGCGGGCTGACCGACGAGGCCGCGCGCTATCGATCGTGATGTTCGACATCGACCACTTCAAGAACTTGAACGATAGTTTCGGACACGCTGCCGGCGACGCGGCGCTTGTCGCGCTCGTCCAACGAGTTGGCGAAACCCTGCGTGAAGAGGACGTTTTGGCGCGTATCGGAGGCGAAGAATTTCTCATCGTCCTCCCAGACACAGACGTGCTCGAGGGCGCTGAGCTTGCAACCCGAGTCCGCGACGCCGTCGCCAACACGCCCTTCAATGTCGGCGTCGGGTCAGGCGTCCGGATCACGGTGTCGTTGGGCGTGGCTGACTTAATGGACTCTCCCGTTGTGTCGGGGCAGGCCCACCCGGATCATGTCGACAACTTCGTCGCCGTAGCAGATGCCAAGCTCTACGAAGCGAAGCACCTAGGCCGAAACCGAGTCGTGCTCTAGGCATCGACCCGCCGGCGCTCAACGCAGAACGCCCGGATGAACCGGGTAAGCTCGACTTGCCGGACTGTGCGTCCTCTATTCCGCCGCCGATGGGGCGTAGCCGAGGAAGGTGAACACCACGAGCCCACCTGTCGTGGTCACGATGGTCTCGCCGTCTTCCGAGACAGTACCCATGCCGACGACCTCCCACTCCGACTCGTCGATGAGTTCGCCCTCGGGACCAGTCGTGCCCAAACCGCCGAGCACGAAAATATCCACCGTGGAGCCGGGAGCGAGCGCAGAGCTGTTCGGGAAGGTGACGTCGAAGGTCGTATCGTCCGGTACGTTGATTTCGGGCGAGAAGGCCCAGATAGCGAGGGGCTCGCTCTCTCCTGTAAAGCAAACGCCTTCCGCGTCGACCGGTACCATCGTCGATGCGATAGACTCGTACTGCTCTTGCGCATCGGCTTCGTTGAAGGGGTTGAACAACTCCGGCACCACGGAGACAACCAAGCCGCCCTCGAAGGTGACGTCTCTCGATGCGCTTCCGTCACCGTAGTCTGCCAGTTCGGCTACCGGTGTGGTCTCGAAGAGGATGACTGTTCCCGCCTGCACAATGGCATCTTCCGTCGTCGTCGAGATGTGGCAGTAGCTCGTCGCGACGTCGGCGCTCGGCACCAACACACGCATGGAACCGCCTGTGACGCAACGCGCTGAGCTCGGCACTTCAACGCGGAACGTGCCATCTGTGCCCGACCGCACCGGCGACAAGCACACGAGGTCGTTTGCCGGCGAAAGTCGCACACAGAGCTGCGAGAACGCGCACTCAACCGGCTCACCGGTCGAGAGCTGGACGTTCCCCTCTGTGAAGACCACCCAGTCGTCACCACAGGCACCGTCAGCCGTCCGGTCGACGGTATCGTCAATCGGCCCGGGCGGGTCGCACGACAGCTCAACAATGTCCGGAATCACGTCCTCGACAACATCCGGCGCCACATCTTCGGAGATCCCGTCAGCGCCAGCGTCCGCATCAGCGACGGTCGTGTCCTCAATGCTGTCGCCTGCAACATCGATCGACTGAATTTCTCCTTCGTCGCCGCACGCAACAAGAAACAGAACGGACAACAACCACAGGTTTTGAACTCGCATCGACTGACTCCAACTCAATTCGGGAAAACGCTGCAGAGCGATAGCAACTCTCTGGCAGCGACGCCAGACTTGGTGTGCCGCTGCGGAGTTCGGCGTGGCCATGCAATGTTCAGTGATGGCTAGGTCTTGCAAAGGCACTGCGCTCGTGGGCCAAGCCCGCTCGCAGTGGCGCAACTCGCACCCATCCGATACGGTTATCACACGCCATTCAAACTCGGAGCGCGCGATGGGAGTGCAGGTCGACGAACAGCAGAACGAGCCCGAACGCCTTCGTGCGTTCATGAAACACTTGCTCGCGGATATGCGGGCGCTTGAGCAGATGCTCGACACCGGTGCGTTCGAGACCGGCATCCGCCGCATCGGGGCCGAACAGGAGCTCTTCCTTGTCGACGAAGCGATGCGCCCTGCTCCGCTGAACCTCGCCATTCTCGAGGATCTCGATGAACGCTTCACGACCGAACTCGGCCGCTTCAACCTAGAAGCGAACCTCGACCCGCTGGTCTTCGAAGGCGGCTGCTTATCGGCGCTTGAGCGCGAACTCGAAGATGTCATGAGAACGGTCCGCAAAGCGGCGACCAAGCACAACGCCGATGTTCTTTTGTGTGGGGTGGCGCCCACGCTCGATCTGTCCGACATGTCGCTCGAGAACATGACGCCCTTTCCGCGCTACTACGCACTCAATGACGCAATGATGCGGATGCGCGGAGAAGCCTACGAGTTCTTCGTGAAGGGCAAGGATGAGCTGCGCGTGAAGCACAACAGCGTGATGCTTGAGGCCTGTAACACCAGCTTCCAGGTGCATTTCCAGGTCGCTCCCGACGAGTTCGCAGAACTCTACAACATCGCGCAATTGGTCACGGCGCCGGTCTTGGCCGCTGCCGTCAACTCGCCACTTCTTTTCGGCAAGGAGCTCTGGGCCGAGACGCGCATCGCCCTCTTCGAACAGGCGGTGGACACGCGACGAAGCACGGAGAGTCTCCGCGAGGTGCAGCCACGCGTCGGCTTTGGCTCAAGCTGGGTAGACGACTCCGTGCTCGAGATACTCCGCGAAGACATCGCGCGGTTCCGCGTCATCCTCTCGACCGACAAGGAGGAAGACGCGCTAGCTGTGCTCCGAGACGGAGGCGTTCCGCAGCTCAACGCGATGAGATTGCACACCTCGACCGTCTACCGGTGGAACCGCCCGTGCTACGGCATTCTGAACGGAAAGCCGCACCTCCGTATCGAGAACCGCGTTCTGCCGTCCGGTCCAACGACGGCAGATGAGGTCGCGAACGCGGCGTTCTGGTTCGGGCTCATGAGTGGCGTGTCGGCCGAGTATGGCGATGTCCGTAAGCTCATGGATTTTGGAGATGCGCGAAACAACTTCCTCAACGCGTCGCGGCACGGGCTTGAAGCGCAGCTCACCTGGCTAGATGGCAGCGCCCGCCCTGCCTACGAGTTGATTCGAGAGGAGCTCGTCCCGCGGGCACGACTCGGGCTCGAGCGGTCTGGAATCGATAGTGAGGATGTCACCCGATACATGGACATCATCGAAGCGCGAGCCGAGCGCCGGATGACCGGAGCCAAGTGGATGACTCAATCGCTCAAGGCGATGGGCGAAGAAGGCGGCCGCGTCGAGAGACTGCGCGCACTCTCGCGAGCGATGCTCGTCCGCCAAATCTCTCAACAACCCGTTCACGAGTGGTCGATCGCCGAGTTGACGGAGGCCGGTGGATGGCGCGAGAACTTCATGACGGTCGAGCAGTTCATGACCAAGGATTTGGTCACGGCACATGAAGATGAGGTTGTCGACTTCGTCGCGAGTCTCATGACCTGGAAGAAAGTCGGCCAGGTACCCGTCGAAGACGGCGACCATAGGCTCGTCGGCCTCGTCAGCACGGCTGACCTTCTGTCTTTAGTCGCCAATGGCCTCCCCGAAGGCAGCGGTTCGCTCGTGCCCGTGCGCGACATCATGAACGCTTCACCGGCAACCATCCCGCCCGAGACGACCAGCCTCGAGGCGATTCAGATTATGAAGCGGGACAACGTTCGATGCCTCCTTGTCGTCCGAGAAGATCGGCTACTTGGCCTCGTCACCGAGCACGACTTCATGAAGATGGCGCGCGTGCTGCTTGAGGCCAAGCTGCAGGAGTAGTGCAACGCGTTGGCCAGACTCGCCCCTCTTCGCGAACGCCGAAACGGGACCCGCGCACGCACGACCCGCGCGCGGAAATCAAGGACGCTGAGCGGTTACAGTGCCACACGCGCGAACGGGTCCCCACGCTGGACCCGTGCGACGAGCACACGCGGTAGTCGCAAGATTCGCTCACGGACGACTGGGCGAAACCTGTTCCCACCAACGCCCCATAGCGCTGGTGCCCCACAAAACGAAGCGAGGCGCTCACCGCGAATGCGGGAGCGCCTCGAAATCGTGCGCGATCTAACGACCGCTGACGTCGACTACTGAATAGCCGTGACGGTCAGCGTGTAGGTCGTCGTGCCTCCTTGGAAGCCGTAGACCGCGACGGTCTGTACGCCTTCGTCTGTGAAGCTCTCATTGTCGTCAGTTGACTCCGAGCCTCGCAGCGCTCCGCCTTCGGCGCGGATAGGCACGTTGTCATCACCGTAGACCGCAACGTCGAGGTCGCCAATGCTGCTGTCGAACTCTAGCGTCAGCTCCCAAGGACCTTCGATGTTGATGGTGTAGAAGTCGAGCGGGTCGGTACAGATGCCGCCTTCAACAACGTCTCCAGCGTTCAACTCCGAGGTGGTGTCGGGCGTGCTGCCGTTCTCCACGCTCTCCTCATCGTCCTCCGTGCAGTTGGGCTCCGGCTCCTCGATCTCCGGCTGAACGATTGGGGCGGGCGCGTTGGTCCAATCTGCGCTTGGGTCGTCCGCAATCTCTGCGAAAGGCAGACGGTAGCTGTTCTGCGAGCTTCGCGCGTCTGCGATGACCATCATGTCACTACGGCGGACAACGAATGCGGAGGGGAAGAACTCGACGATCGGGCTCTCCAAGACGCCATTCGGCACGTAGACGTTGTCCAAATCACCAGCGCGGATGCCCGAGCCATTCGGCGTGTACCGGTTGAAGTGCGGGTTCGCCGCAGCGGTATCCGTCGGTGCACCCTGCTCGTCCTGAAGTTCCAGGAAAACCAAGAGCATGCCGCGATCTTCGAGCATGCTCGCGAACGCGTCCATGTACCCGATGAACGCCGGGCAGTTCGGGCACCAGCCGGTGCTGGTCACGAATGCGACGGTGTCGTACTGACCCCATGCAGCGTCATCGCAGTAGAAGTCGCGCATGTCGAAGGTCAGCTCCTCCCCGTCTGCGTAGACAGCGTTCCACACGTAGTCTGGGAAGACTTGCTGGAAATCGACCGAGCTTGCTGCGGTCGGGTAGACACACTCTGGCGCGGGCGCTGCGAGCGGGTCATCGTCGTCTCCGTCCAAGATCCCGTCGTTGTCGGTGTCGCTGTTCAGCGGGTCGGTCTGCGCTGCGACTTCTTCGCCGTCCGAGAGACCGTCATCATCGCTGTCCTCGTCGAACACATCGGTGCCGAGGCCCGGCTCGTCGACGTTGTTCACGCCGTCGCCGTCGAGGTCAACAGCGTCCCGGTTCGTGAGATCATATCCGTCTGGGATGGTCACACCATCAGGCAAGTTGTCCAAGATGTTCTGCGGCACCTCTGCGGTGACGCCATCGACTGAAGGCGAATCCTCGCCACAAGCGGTGACGGCGAGAGCGCCGCAGACGGAGAGCGAAAGGATGGTTCGGTTCATTAGTGTCGTCTCCTCGTGATCTCAGCTCCGATTTGGGGCTCGATCGTTACGAGTAGGAAGAAAAAGAAGCGCGATATATCGGTAGCACAAAAATTGCGCTGTGCAAGGGGGCTCGGGCATTTGCCACGCACCACATCGCGGGTCGAGCTCAACGCGACAAAGGCCGCGCATCGCACAAGAGGATGCTCCCAACCGCCAGTTGGATTCAGTTCTTCGCCGCCGAACCTTGCGCTGACCGCAATAGGGACCAGCGCCTTTCCTGATTCGCCCGCTATCACTATAGCAGGGACGCCCCACGAACGACCGGACCCCGAATGAACCGCTTGCAACGACACTTCTTCATCTCTTCCGCCGCACTCGCGCTCGCGACGAGCGGCAGCGCGTGCGCCGAAGAGTTTGTGCCATTCGGGCCCGACGTCGAGGACGAGACGGACGCTTCGGGGGGAGACACCGACGACGTGAGCAGTGACGACGTCCCGGATGTCGAGCAAGGCTACCCCGCGGGCCCCTATGGGGTCGGTGTCGGGGATACCGTCGCCGATATGACCTTCACCCAGCACGACGGCACCAACTTGGCGCTGTCCGATTACTTTAACGACACCGGCGCTCGACTCGTGCTCATCAGCACCTCAGCCGAGTGGTGCTCAGCGTGCCGCGAAGAGCAGCCACTGCTGCAAGATCTCTTCAACGACTATCGCGACGACGGTTTCCGGGTGATGGTCACGATCTTCGAAGATTCGAATTTCAGCCCCGCCGACATCAGTCATGTCGTCGAATGGCGCGCGCAGTATCGCTTGTCGTTCAACACCGTGTTGGATGCCGGGAACTCCTTCTCCGACTTTTACGACACGTCGCTGACCCCAATGAACATGTTCGTCGACACGCAGACCATGCAGATCGTCTCGCTACAGACGGGCGCTATCGCCGAAGATGAGTCGCGATCGCTGATAGAAGTCTTTGTCGACTGACGCTTGAAACCCTCGCGCTCCCCGGCATTGCAAGCCAGATTGTCGACGGCCCACGCGCCGCGGACACGAGCGCGCAGTGAATGCCGCGGGTTCTGCCCCGTCTTAACAGCGACCGACCAAACGCTACATCCCCTCGCTCTTCGAGTTGACTCATGATGCTCCGACACGTGCCCGCCCTTCTTCTCGCCGCCGCTGTAGCCGTCTTTGCGTCGACCGCGAGCGCCGAAATCAGCCCCGAGAGCGACCGTGCTCCCGCGGGCAACTTCTCGCTCGACAACCTGTCGGGCGACTCGATCTCGCTAGATGACTATGAAGGCAAGGTTGTGGTCATCAGCTTTTGGGCGACCTGGTGTGTTCCGTGTCTGCAAGAGCTTCCGCACCTGAACGGCTTCTACGAAGTGTACCAAGATGATGGCCTCGTCGTTCTCGCTATCACGACGGACGGGCCCGAGACCCAGTCCGACGTCCGCTCACTTGTGCGACGCAGCCGATGGTCCCTGGAGGTCCTGAGCGATATGGACGGCGCCGTGTCTAACGTCCTCAACCCTCGCGGAACAAACCCCTTCACTCTGTACATCGACCGCGCCGGACGCGTCGCCGCCTCGCACGAAGGGTATTCCCTGGGCGACGAGGTCATGGCAGAGCAGTACATCCAGACGCTGCTCGCTGAGACGCTCTAGCGGGCCGAGGACCTCGCGCGGGACTTGCCCGACTTGACCGACGAGCCTGATCGTGGGCTTCCCCTGCGGAGACCCTCGCAGTCTTCCCCTGTATGTCCCCTGTTCTACGGAGTCCCCGTGTCGCGAACGGCCGCCCTCGCGTTTGCGTTTCTTGTCCTTTCCTCGCGCGTCGCAGCCGCCGGTCCGGACACTCGCGTCACCGCCACCAACACGACGATCGTCGAGGTCCGCAGTGACAACCACAATCAGACCGAAGACGACGACAACTTTCAGCTTTTAGTCAACCGACTGAACCTGAACGGAAACGCGGGCGATATCCGGGCATCGCTGCGCGGAGACGCGTACTACTTCGTCAACGCGCCCAACGACACCTACCAGAACATGATGCGCCTCGAGCGCTTTCAACTCGCCTTCGATCGAGGCGATTGGACACTCACGGCGGGTGATTTCTATCAGCAGCTTGGACGGGGTATCGCGTTGTCCATTCGGAAGGTGGATGAAGCCGCGCTCGATGTGTCGCTGCGCGGCGCCATGGTCGAGTACCGAGGACGCGACCATCGGTTAACGCTGCTCGCGGGAACCACAAACGCCGCGAACATGGACGCGATTACTCGACGACAGCTGGCAGACCCTCTCGATACGGTTGTGGGGTGGAATTATGAGCTGCGCGCTCTCGAACGCGCCAACCTCGCGTTCTTTGGATCGTTCGTGAATCTGCGCGTTCGCGATATCGATCGGCTGCCCTCCAACATCCGTGAAATGTCGGAGTTCGCCGACGAACGCGACTACTCGCTGAACCAACACTTCTCGGTGTCGATGCCGGATCTGGCCCACTGGATGGGGCTCTACTTCGAGGCGGGCGTACATCAGCGTCAACGCTTCGGCGAGCCCACAACGGGCGCCGCGTTCTACGGCACAGCCGACATCTATGCCGGGAGCAGCACCATCCTTCTCGAGGGCTTGTATCTCGACGCCGTGGTGGTCGAAGGCTCGCCCAACACCTCATTCGGGGGTCAGAGCACCGGGCAGCCTCGTCGAACTCAGGGCAACCGATTCGACTGGAATCAAGCCCCCACGCTGATGCCGATTGACCAAGAGGTGTTGAACGCGCCCTCGGTGATCGGAGGCCGCACGCGCCTTGACCACCAATTCGACTCTTTGAACCTCAGCACCTACGCAAGCTTCGCGATGCTGCTGAACGAACGGGATGCCGCGAATGAGCTGCTTCAAAGCCAGGCGTTCCTCGGGTTCAAGTCGACCTATGGGAGCGGCGCATCGCAGCTACAAACCCGCGTCGGCTATCGCGACGAGACCTCGACCAATCTCCGGCGGCCGGTGCAACAGCGCGGAGTCCCAGGCGAGCTCACGAATCAGTGGCAGCAGGTCAGGACTATCGCAGAGTTGGACATTAACTGGGTTCAAGCCCTCGGCGACGATGGTCTCGCCCTGCACTTCGTCGCCGACACCGACATCCGAACGATCGGTACTGGTTCCTCACGCGACAACCAGCGTCAGGGCGACCTTTACCTCGGGCTCGAGCAATCTGGACTCGGTGGCATCACGTTCGACCTCGGGTACGATACCCGCGGAGACGCAGATCCCGATCTTCTTCGAACGCCCGGGGTGAACCTGTTCCTCGCCGGCATTCTCAAGTGGGAGATCTCCCCCGGGTATCAGCTCACAGCGACAGCAGGAACCCAGCGTGGCGGGCTCAAGTGCTACGCAGGCGTCTGCCGCATCTACCCCTCCTTCGCGGGTGGTCGAGCCGAATTCGTCGCGCGATTCTAAATCGGCGTGCCCTTCCTAGGTTAGGCAAGGTCGTACAGCCGAGCAGCTGCGACGCGACCCGGCAGAATTTCACACATCCTTTACACTGTTGACAGCGAGTCCCGCGCGTTGCGGACTTGCCGCACGTTCGCTGACGCAGTACCGCAGCCGCCTATGATCATGCCTTCGCGCCGTCGCGCCACTCTAACTCTTCTTTCAGCCGCTCGGTCTGCCGCCGCTGGCTTGGTCGTGCTCTTGGGCGGCTCGGCGCTTGCACACGCTCAAGCTCCAGCCGTTTCCGCCGCTCACGCGGGGGTTCTGGGCTCAACTGCGCCCCTCGTGCTGCCTTATCAAGGCGAGCTCATTGACGGAGCAAACGCTTCTATCAGCGGAGTGTTCCGGCTGACGTTCCGGCTGTTTCGTCAGGAAGCAGACACGGTCGCGAGTTGGGAAGAAACCCACTGGATTGGCGTAGAAGAAGGCGGGTACACGCTTGAGCTAGGCCACCAGACAGCGGTACCAGCGGACTGGATCGACCAGGCGATGTTTATCGGCATTGAGATGGGCGCTGCTGGCGAGTTCGTCCGCCACGCGCTGACCTTGGAGGCCGTTCCCCCTGCCCAGTCCCGCGAAGAGGTTCTAGCCGGATTGGACGCGTCGTTCGCCGACCTTGCAGACAGAGCACTCTTCGCCATCGAGGCCGACATCGCTGAAGACTGCGAACGGGTAGGCGGGCTCAGCCTCGAAGAACTCGACCGCTACGAGGAAGTTCTCGACGCCATCGCCTCTCTCGAAGAGCGCGTCGACGCAGCCACCGGCGCTACTCTGGGCAGCCGAACGACGACGCTCGAACGTGTGGGTGGAGCTGGCGGCAACCCGTACAGCCGAGCCTGCCCTCCAGGCCACCTCGTGACGGGGTTCCGCGGCACCGCGGGAGCCCTGATCGACTCGGTTGAGCTCATCTGCGCGCCGCTTCAGTAGAGCTGGCGGCAGACTGAGCGAAAGCCGGAGCACACAGGGGAACGTTAGCGTTCCGCTAGCTCGCTGCGCTCTTGATTCAGCTCGGCCATCCAGTCGCCAAAGCTGAGTTCATCGGTGTTGTTCGATCGACAGTCGGAGACGTAGCCCATGTAGGCCCGAATGATCTCATCAGACACCATGAGAGGCTGGCCGTCGTCTCCTTGGACGAGTGTGAAGTCGTAGGACTTCCAGCCGCCCGGATCTGCAGAATTTGATAACCACTTCATCCACGCCTCCGTAAGCAGGCAAGGGGCAACGCACCGTCGAAACACCAGCGTAGACACATCCGGCAACGAAGCCAAATGTGTCGCACCTCATTAACCGGCACGAACCTCTGCCGCCCTCAGGGTTCCCCTCTGGCTTGCGAGCGTTCTACGAGAGCGGAATGACGACGCCCACGGAGCAATAAGCTCAGCGCGCGCAGACCCCTATAGAGGAGTCTAGCCCTTCATCTGGTAGTGACGAATCACGTCGTTCTGGAACGCTGGGTCAGGCACGCTGAGCACGCCGTCCTTGTTCTCAGTGACGTCTCTCACATCGAACTCGTCGCGGATGTACGCGAGCAACGCGGTTCGAGGATCCTCAGCATCTGAATAGATGTCGAGATCAGCGAGGGGCTGAGGAGCCTCTTCGCTGAGGTATTCGACACGGCAGAGTACCGTGTGCTTGAAGCGAGGGTAAAGTCGCGCTTCCGTCGGAGCGTTAGACATAGTCGTGCGTCGCTGAGTTTAGCAGTGGCCACAATTGCGGAGCGCTTTCGTAGTCGACTTGCTAGCATTCGTCCACCATGAACCCCAATTCCGATCTTCGCGTCTGGCTCCGCACTGCGGCGCTGGTTCTCGGCACCACAATTCTTGCTGGTGCCCTCTTCTTTGCGGCCTTCGCTTGGCTCGACGGCGCAAGCGGTCGCGATGATCGGGCGACAGACGTCGGCGGGACGCTCTGGCAGCTGAGCGGCATCTGCCTGCTCGGCGGCGCCGGACTTCTCTTCGCGTTTCGTCGCGCCCTCGCTGCACGAAAGCGCGGAGTGCTCGCCGTGGCCGCAGGGGTCTGGCCCTTCGTTGCGTTCGCTATCTTCATCTTCTGGCGCGCGACACTTTCCGGGGAGCAGCTCGCCTGGTGCGAGAGCGGCGACGCCATCGCATGCGACACGCTCGCGCAGCGCAAAGCCAAGCGCGACGAGCCGGAGTTGGCGATCGAGCTCTACACACGAGGGTGCGAACTTGGGCATGGTCACAGCTGCCTTGGTCTCTCGTCGATGACAGAGGGCCCCGCCCGGGCAGACGCTTTGCGTGCGGCCTGTGCGGCGGCCAACGGCACGGCGTGCAACCAGCTCGCGCGCGGACTCCGCCGAGGAAGGATCGAAGCCCGACCGGGTGAGGACGACGCCGAGATCTCCGCCAAGGCGTGCGAGCTTGGTGTCGCGAGTTCTTGTGGCGCCCACCCGCCCTAAAGAGCCTTTAGCGAGGCCTAGCCGCGCGATAGACGCGGAACCTGCCGTCGTCGGCGTGTTGCGACACCTCAACGAATCGTTCCGCCAACCACTTGTCGAAGCGCAGGAAGCGGTTGGCGACGAGCCAAAACTCGCCCCCCTGGGTCAGAAACTGAGGCGCATCGCGGGCGATCGTCTCACCAATATCGTAGCGCGTGTCGACCCCGTCATGGAACGGCGGGTTACACACGATGTAGCTGAAACGACCCTCGACGCCGCTAAAGCCATTCGACGCCCTGACGTCGCAGGCAATGTTGTTCTGCTGCATTGTCGCGCGACACGTCGCAATCGCCAGCGCGTCGTCATCGGCGCAGACCAAGCTCTCTGCACCGTTTCGGTGCGCCCACGCGCCGATTGGGCCTGCGCCACAAGCCAAATCAAGCACACGGCCGTTTAACGGCGGCAAGCAAGAAAGAAGCAGACGGGTGCCCGCGTCCATCTTCCCCATTGAAAAAGCACCCGGCAGAGACGCGATCTCGATCGAACCGAGCATCGGGTCCGACCAATAAGTCAGCCCGGGGAGCGGTGCGGCGACCCGCTCAACGGTGGCCCGCCAAAGCGAACAGTGCCGAGCGAACTCTTGCTTCGTCGCCGGACCAAGCCGCTCTTTGAGCTTCTTGCCGGCGGATTTAATGCCCTCACGCTTGTGACCGCTCAGTAAGACGGTGCCACCCGGTGAAACCGAGCGGGTGCACCAGTCCAAGGTCGCTTCGAGTCGGGCGCGCGACTTCGGCAAATAGACGAGCGCGTTGTTTTGTTCGCCAGGCGGCCAAACCGCAAAGTGTGTTCGTTCAGTGAGCCCCGCTTCATGGAGTGCGAGGGCGCGCTCGTGGCTGCTGCACACGAAGTGTAGCGTCGCGGACGCCATCTCTTCGAGGAGAATTGCACACTCAACACTCGGAGGATCGACAACCCAGGCACTGTTGCCCAGCTCTTCGAGGTGCAGAGAAGCGACAAAGGTCTGCGGGAGGACTTCGTTCGACATTGTCTTCAGCGTCCTTCTCGGGGCAGAGTGTGCGCGTGAATATCTCAATGCAGAAAGTTCTCGCGCAAACCGGTCTTGTGTCTCGTCGGAGGCTCAGGCGGCAAGCTCGATTCGTACAATCCGGTGACTTGGAGATCCCGATCTCCGATATCATCGAGATTGGCGCGCAGTGGCGCGAATTCTCGTTCAACGAGTTTCCTTTCTGGGTGTGTGCTGCCCCACCGGTTGTGGTCGCGTACCACAAGCGGGTGGACGAGGTGACGTCCACGCGCCCGGACGGAGGCGCGATCCCGATCTTTGATGTCGTCGCTGAGCAGATTGACGCTGAACTCGGCGCAGTCGGCCGACTCGATCGCGATACGACGGGGCTGCTCTTGCTCACCGAGGACGGCCAGCTTCAGCACCGGCTGACGCATCCCCGGTACAACGTGCCTCGCGTTTATGTCGCAACACCGGTGATGCCAGTCGACGACGAGACCTTGACCCGTCTCGCCAGCGAGCCAATGGCGTTGCGAGATGGGCATGTGCCCGCGCCGTCGAACGTCTCGAGAGACGGAGACAGTGTTCGGCTCACGCTTCACGAAGGAAAGTACCACGAGGTGCGCCGACTCTTCGCGGCATTCGGCGCTCCGCTCACCGGGCTTCGACGGGTGTCGTACGGCACAATCGTGCTCGGCGAACAGCCGGCAGGGCTCGCGCGCGAACTTGAGGACGAGGAGCGCGCGGCGCTCTACGCCTCGGTTGGAGCGTCTGTGCCCGAACCCTCGCTCCGAGTTTCGCTGATCCCACCATCGGGCTTCAACAGCGGCGCAAGCAGCGCAGGCTGAACCGGGATCTGCTCAAGCAAGGCGTCGAGTTCTTCCTGCGCTGCGCGGTGGAAACGCCCGACGCGACGCCCGAGCAGCAGCTCGTTCTTCACGGCGTGCTCCCAACCCGCGAGCTCAGTGACGGTAATCTGGTAGCCGTGCGACCGCATCGCTAATGCCCGAAGTACGTTTGTCAGATGTGCACCGAACTCCCTTCGGTGCCACGAGACTCCCCAAAGCGTAGAGACCGCACTCGGTGGGAGCTCGGCGAGCTGCCGTGAGACCTCAGCCTGACAACACGGAACGACGGCGAGGTAGTCGGCCTTGGCCGCGTGCGCAGCCACAAGAGCGGCATCGGTAGCCGTGTCGCAGGCGTGCAGTGCGACAACGATGTGCACACGCTCAGGCCAAGGCACCGACTCGATCGATCCGTGTCGCACTTCGACCCGTTCGTATCCCAACGACGCGACAAGCTCTCTCAAGCGCTCGACCAAGTCCTCTCGTTGCTCGATCAGCACGAGCGTGCCTTTGCCGGCCTCGCGCATGAATCGCTCGTAGAGAAACAGGCCGAGGTACGACTTGCCCGCGGCCGCGTCGACGATCACCGGCTCTTCGTGGCGCGAAAACACGTCTTCGAATGCGGGGATCAGCTGCCGAGCGAAGTGCGTGATCTGCTTGATCTTGCGCCTCGCGTCAGCGGACGCGCCGCCGCCTTTGGAGACGAGCCCCAGTGCGCGCATGAGCGCCGCGGCGCGCGCGTCACCCACAAGTGACAGAACCTCTTCAGGTTCCAGTGACCGACGAAACGATGAGCTCATTTTTGCCATGGCGCTGCCCTATTGCGACGCACCTCCCGGGGCAAGTGAAGAGATATCGCCCTCTCGTGCGAAGTTGCCAATCTTGAGCGTGCGTGAAATGCTCCAA
Source organism: Bradymonadia bacterium (assembly GCA_047610025.1). Classification (GTDB taxonomy): domain Bacteria; phylum Myxococcota_A; class Bradymonadia; order REDH01; family REDH01; genus JBLFZA01. Next base: position 35,988 of record JBLFZA010000004.1, read on the forward strand.
TCCCCTCTACTGAACAAGATCCACATGCCCGACGCGCCCGAATCGACTTCGGTGAATCTTGATGAGTCGCTCTACTCTTCGCTGCTGCGACGGTCCGGCGACCCACCGTTGTTAACGAAGTTCACGCGGCATCTGCGCACCGCGCTGAAGGGGCAGGACATCAAGCCCTTCGAGGGGCTGACATTGCAACGCTCGCTGGAGGCGCTCATGAAGCTGGCGAAGCACCAGCTGGAGACGGTGCCTGCGTACGCCCAGCAGGTGGAGTCAGGGCTTCTCTCGACACGCGTTCGTTCGGCGCTCGATCCGGCGGAGAAATGGGCAACCGAGTCCATCTCGACGGCGGTTTGGCTGAGAAGTCTCCAAGCGCCGCCGTGGACGTTGCACCACCTCGAGGCCGGGGTCGCATTTCGTGAACTCGGCAACATCGCTTGGCAACTTGGGGCGAAACGGGTTGCGCTGCACTGGCTCATCGCGCGGCTCCTACTTCCGGCGACTCACCTCTTCCAGCCCACCGACCATCTTTCGGGGGATGACGTCGAGCGGCTCGTCGCGCTTCAGCAAGAGCTCGGCCCCCAGGCGGTCTGCGACGAGACGGAAGCATGGCGCGACCTCTACAGCGGCTATCAGCTGCTGCGATAAAAACGCGGAATTCTCCGTGATCTCGCGCGCGTGAGCCGCCGCCCCTAAGTCAGCGCTCGCGAGCCTGCGCGGTGGGATAGCGCATTGCTGTCGTCGCGTGGGCACGCACGCCGCGATGAAGCACCGCGTCCCCCCGCAGCGGGCGCGGCGGTTGCTGTACGAAGCGGTTGTCGGATACACACTCGCGCACGCGTTCATTTCACAGGGCGACACGGCCCGTTTCGAATCCGAGAGAACCCTCCATGGCTACAAAGAAAAAGAAGACGACGAAGACCAGCGCTCCTTGGGCGCAGCCGATGCCAGCGGAGCAGTTCGAGTTCATGCGTGACGTACTCGCCGCACCGAGCCCGGTGAATCTCGAAGGGGCGATGACCTACGGAGTTCTCAAGCCGTACATGGAGAAAAACGGCCTCGAGGACTGGGCGATTCACCAGTTTAAAGGCAACGCGAGCATCGTGCAGGACACGCACCCCGAGGACGACGGCAGCATGCTGAGCGTCATGATCATCGGGCACGCAGACAAAATCCGTCTGCAGGTCCGCAGCATCGGCGATGACGGAAAGATCTGGATAAACAGCGACTCATTCCTGCCATGTACCCTCATCGGGCATCAGGTAAAGCTGTTCAGCCAAGATGAAAAGAAGCCCGGAAACTACCGGGTGATCAGCGGGGGCACCGTTGAGGCAATCGGCGCGATCCACTTCGCCGACGCGCAGGTGCGCAGCGGCGATCGCGGCATCAAGGCCAACATGCTCTACCTTGAGCTCCACATTCATGGAGAGAACAAGCGAGCGCAGGTTGAAGACCTTGGAATCCGCCCTGGCGACACTCTGATCCTCGACCGCCCGATCCAGCGCGGCTTTTCGCCGGACACGTTCTACGGCGCGTATCTCGACAACGGGCTCGGGTGCTTCACGACCGCGGAAGTTGCCCGCCTCGTCGCGGAAGCCGGCGGAACGAAGAACATCCGCTGCCTCTTTGCCATGGCAACACACGAGGAGATCGGACGCTTCGGCTCGAGGGTCCTGGTTGGCGAGCTTATGCCAGACGTGGTCATCGCCGTTGATGTGAACCACGACTACGTCGCGGCGCCCGGCATCAGTGACCGTCGGCAGGTACCGCTATCAATGGGCGACGGGTTCACCCTGACCTGTGGCTCAATCGCGAGCGAGTTCTTGAACCAGCAGATTGAGACTGCCGCGCAGAAGGCCGGCATTCCCTACCAAGTCTCGATGTCAGGTCGTGATACCGGGACTGACGGCATGGCCGCTGTACTCGCCGGCGTTGACTCCGCAGCGACGTCACTGGGGTTCCCGACGCGGAACATGCACACAATCTCCGAGACCGGCCACACGGGCGACGTACTCGCGTGTGCGCACGCAATCAAGGAGACCTTGCTGCTCATGGACAAAGCCAAGCGAGGCAAGGGCCTTAACCGCGACGACTTCGAGAATGGCCATCCTCGGCTAGACGAAGCAAAGCCAATCTCTCACGGCGGCTAGTCGCCTTCGGATACGACGCACGCCTCGACCCTAGCGGTCGGGGCGTTCTTCGTTTTGGCAGCGCATTAGGGAGGCTCGGTGCAAAAGCAGTGACCCTGCTCCGGCAGACCTCAACGAGCCACCCCAACACTCGGTGGGCGAGCACTTCATTTTTTCGTCGCGACAGCCTAGTCAGATGCCGCAATTCGCCCCTCAGCGGCGCTTTGCTCGGCCGCCCTTCTCTCGCTCGATTTGTTCCTTGTACTCAAGGCCGTATCGCGTCCAAGGGCGCAGGTAGAGGCGCTTGAGGCCAATAGCCTCATCCGTCCCTTCACAAACGCCGTAGGTGCCTCGCTCAAACTTCGCCAGCGCGTGATCGATCTGCTGCAGGAGCTTTTTCTCCTTCTCGGCGATCCGCAGGAAGTACGCCTGCTCGCTCTGGCGGGTCGCGATATCCATTTCGTCGGGCAGATTGTCGCTGTCCTCCGTCACCGCACTGATATGTTTCTGGATGTTTGCCGCAACTTCCGACCGCTTCGTCCCCAACGAGGCACGAAGTCGTTCGAGGTCGGCCCGAGTAAGCTCCGCATCCTCATCGATCGAGTCGATGTCGAACACTTCTACTTCTTCATTAGTTTTTTTCTTTGTCGCCATGGCCCCTCGCAGGCTCAGAGATGACTTGCGGCGCGGCTTGTAGCAACCAGCCGTCAAGCGCGCAAGCCAAAGCCCCGCAACGCCCGAAGCAATCGGCTTCTTATCGTCGAGGATGCCGTGATACCGGTCATTTCGACGATTCGTTTCTCAACCTCCGCACCCTCTGATGTTCGACAAGCCCAGCGCCCTACTCACTGCCTAGGCGGCTCAGGCGAGAGCAATGGGCGCGGAGCAGCCTCCTCCAAGATTCAGCCGATCTGCCAGCCGTTTCCGACTCGGTGAGCGATCGGATTCTGAGCGCGACTTGTTCGCTTGACAGCGTCACAATCCCGGCGATAGCCGTTGCCCAGTCTCAGCCTGCTGGCAGCCCTACTTGTACACTACGAGCGCACCCCATGGGCCGCGACAACCCCAATCTCCTGTGGCCATTCCGTCGACGCGCAATCGCCCGTCTGCGTCGAACTGGGCTCTATGGTTTGGCGAGCAGCACGGCGGTGCGAACTCGGGCCGCGTTTCGCCCGAAGGAGCTTCCACCCATTCGCTTCGCAATTTACGGCCAGGGGCGGACCGGCAGTCGTTTACTCTGCGATCTCTTGCAGTCGCATCCGGACATCACGTGCGATCTGGAGATCCTCGCTGAGCGTTCGCTGAACCCACGGAAACTGGTTGAGGCGCATGCACGACTGGCCAGCACGCCCGCGCATGGCTTCAAGTTCAAGTGGTACCAGATGACCGAGCGACAGCGGGTCGACGATGTCGGGGGATTCCTCAGAGGGCTTCACGACGACGGCTGGCGCTTCCTCTATCTGCGACGGGACAACGTCGTTCGGCACGCGCTCTCAAGCATCACGTTACGAAAAACAGGTGTCCCGCATCAGTTCTCATCTAAGTCGTCCGAAACAAGGGGGTATGCGCGCGCACACGTCGACGTCGAGACGCTCCGCCACTGGATCGCTGAGAAGCAAAGGCGAGAACAGTGCGAGCTCGATGCCCTCGGCGATCTGCCGCGGTTGAACCTTGTTTATGAGGAAGACCTCGTGGGCGCAGAGAACCAACAGCGCGCGACCGCGAGAGTCGCGGACTGGCTCGGTCTCCCCCCGGCCGCAACGACCGCGAGCGTGCGACCCAACACGCCCAAACGACTCTCCGACATCGTCGAGAACTTGGACGAGCTCAGACGCGCCTTCGAAGATACGGATATCGCCCGGTTTCTCGAAGACTGACGATGCCTCAGTGGCGACACGCGGCCGCATGACCGGCTCGTGCAGTTTCTCACCAACCCGCGAGAGTGGCGCGAATGCCGGGCACCCTCCTCTACATCACCCCGTACTTCCCACCGGCCACGAAGGTTGGCGCGTTGCGCCCGCTCAAGTTCGTGCGACACCTTGGCGCCCACGGGTGGCGGGTTGTCGTGCTCACAGACCTGCGGAACAGTGATGCGACCAGCGAAGCCTTGTGGGACGCTGTGCCAGAAGCCGTCGACGTGCAGTTCGCATACAGTGGACGTGCCTCCGCGAATGCTGAGCGCGCGCTCCGAAGCACGCTGCAGCCCACCGACGAGCGCGAGGATTCAACGCCTATCGTAAGACGCCGCTTAGAAGCGCCAGCCTGGCTGCGATGGTCGCCGGAGTACGTGCCGCTCGGGGAGCATGGGCCTCGAATCCCCGCAGCCCGCCGCGCGGCACAGCGCTTGCTGCGAGCCGCATCATTCGACGCCGTATTGGTCAACGCAGACCCCTACGCGGCGATGCTTGTTGGTGCGCAGGCTGCCGCCAAGGCGCGCATCCCCGTGGTGCAAGACCTGCGAGACCCATGGAGTGTGTGCGACCTGCGACGCCCGCGACGGCCGGGGATTCAGCGAGCGGTCGTTGATCGGATGGAGCGACACATCGTCGACTCCTCGGCCCGTGTTATCCTCAACACCGAAACAACACTAGCGCAGTACCGATCGCACTATTCGGATATCGACGACGCTCGATTCGCGTGCATCCGTAACCACGGCGACTCCGCTCTAGTCGGGCCGATGGGAAGTAACACCCGAGACGTCGGCGCCCCATTCGTCGTGCTGTTCCTCGGAAACTTTCGGCGATTTTTGCACGGAAACGCCTTGTTGGAGGGGCTCGCCTCGCTCAAAGCAGCCGGACACGGCCCAAGCACCGTTCGCTTGGCGGTGACAGGCCAAGTGACGGAGGAGACCCGCGCGGTCGCCGCAGCGCTCGGTGTCGAGGACATGCTCGAGGAGCGACCCTTCGTTCCGTACACCGAGATTGGACGAGTGATGGACTCGGCCGATCTCTTGATCGCGAACATCCCCTCGCGCATGCGTATCCCGGCCAAGTTCTACGACTATGCGCTCTCTCGAAGGCCGATCCTCGCGTTGGGCCCGTCCGATCACGCCGAACTGCGGCAGCTGGTGTCCCAACTTCCTGGCGCGCGCTTTGCCCACTCGGAGGACGGAGCGGCTGTCGGCGCGGCGATCGCCGAAGCCATCGCTGAAGGAGCAGCCACGGTCGTCGACCGCAACTCAACGGGACTCGACAGCGCAACGGCCACGGCTAGCCTAGCGCGCATTTTGGATGACGCCGTCGCCGGGTACAGCGCGACTCGCAGCTGACATCTCCCCAACGGGAGCTAAACGGACCAACTCTCAAGCGCGAGTCCCGACTCCGCTCTCAGCGCGTCCACGTCGGAGCGGAAGTGCTCGAGCAGCGCATCACGAACGTCACCGGGAAGCTGGGGCCGATCCAACGGCGCCTCAAACACCGCAGGTAGCGCGTATCGCAGATGTCGCAGGTACGGCACCGTCGCAA
>JBLFZA010000005.1:0-37971 GCA_047610025.1 Bradymonadia bacterium
CACGATGGCGATCCGCCGGAACCCAGTATTGAGAGGGCGCAATTGAGCGGAAGCGGGCAGGGCGCTCCCGGAGACCCTCCTCCTCCTCCGTCGACCGACCGACTCTCTGTATCGATTGTTGAGGGAGATGTGAGGGTGGCAGACGCACTCTTAATCCCCTCGGATGAAGGCATTGAAGGGGATGCCCTTCCCGCTCACATCGGCACGCTCTTCACTCCGACAGATCTCATCTACGAGCTTGAACCCACTCCATTGTGGCGCTCCGGTGCAGTTGAAACAACCGAACCGTCGGCACTCTTAGAGGGCGGTGAGTTGACGCTTTGGCGACAAGCTTGGCGTAGCCCGAGCGCTAGCGGCTGGGTTTGGTGGGTGTCAGCACCACGCAACACGCTTCAGCAGGTGGTGTCCGCAGCGAGTTTGCGTTCATTCGGTGATATCATCAGCGCGCCTTCAGCCTCAGATTGGGCAGCGATCAATGGGGGCTTCTATGATGGCTCGATGCTGGCCGGCTTTCGCCCGATGGGCCTCGTACTGAGCGACGGTGTTGAACAGTTCCCGTTCGCTAGAGGAGGCGGATCTGGCGTGTACTACGTGCGTCACGGTCGCGCGGAGATCGCTCACCGAAGTGCGTGGCCAGTCGCAGGTGCTTCCCAAGCCCTGCAGTCAATTGATCGCATCGTCGACGCGGACGTCTCCCTCGTGCGGTCGCGCCGAGGTGCGAGAGCGGCCGCCCGGTCGGGCCTTCTGGTGACGGCGGACGAAGTCAGACTTGTAGTCGCCGTCGCGGCTGAGAGCCTGGGAGTTGTTAGCGCTGATGGCCAGCAGCTCCAGCAGACGAGCTACCATGGGCTCACGCTCGCGGAGTTCGCCGATTACCTGGTGAGCGAACATGGAGCCGAGTCTGCGCTCAATCTTGACGGCGCCGTCTCAACTCAGCTCTACGTGTCGATCAACAGCATCGCGTTTCGGCTGCTGGGAGAACGAGGAACGATCAACGCGATTCAGCTAAGCGGTCGGCCGCGCTAACGCGTAGTCCGCGAATCAGCTTCCCACGCTCGTCGGCACGGCGAAATCGGCCTCCAACCGAACCAGATTCAGCGGGGCGCAAACAAGATCGCTGATTCGAGTCCTTCGAAACACGTCGGTCATCGCTCGCTCTCCAGCACGCCAGACGAGTGCCATGGTGCAGTTCGCATTATGAGCGCATCCCTCGCCGCTATCTGTGCAGAGGTTCAACGCGATACGTCCTTCAGCGGCCTCGATGACGTCGAGAAAGCTGAGCTGCTCTGGTGCGATAGCGAGCTCATATCCGCCAGATGCGCCGCGAGTTGCGTTCACGATTCCCGCGGCGCCCAACGTGCGAAGAATCTTCGCGAGGTAGTCCGGCGGAATGCTCTCGATTTCGGCAATTGCTTTGAATGAGAGCGGCTCAGAACGCTGCTCTCGAGCGAGGCAAATGACAGCGCGGAGCGCGTACTCAACACGTCGTGAGACCTGAAGCACGTCGAAGAACTGGGTGAGAGCAACAAGAGCGAAGAAGGGTTGAGTTACACTCTGGTGCGGGTTTCGGGTGCACGCAAGGCCGGAGGTCTGTGCAGACTCGATTACTTGGCAACAACCGGCAAATGGAGGGGTATCGACCGCCGAGCACCTCTACCTCTTCACCAATGTGCAAGTTTACATAATGCACATTATCGGACCCTACGTCTGCCACGGCAAAGGCGCTGCTTCAACGCCAACCCGAACTTCGCGTTCTACCGCGCAGCCCGACCCTCAGTTTTTCAGCGACCGACCGACCCCTTCACAACGAGGACGAGCGACCCAAACGATACCCCAACAACCTTGAACACCAACGTTGAATTGAATGGCTCGAATGGGACGTCTTAGTGGGTCGAGCCACGTAAGTGCTCGGCCCGCTTAGAACAGCGAAGCAGAGACATCGACGCTCTTACTTCCCGAAGAACTTCTTGATGAACCCAAACGCGCTGGTCGTCTCTTTGCGCTCGCGCATCTTCAACAAACGCAGATTCGTCGCGGCCTCTTGGTTGTTGCGGTTCTTCTTCACCGCCAGTTCGTACCAATCAGCAGCCTCATCCATTTCGCCGCGCGACCGAGCAATATTCCCAAGGAATACATCGGCCATATCCAGCCGTTTATCCAAGCTCGCAAGCTCTTCTAGCTCGACGATCAAGATTTCAACTTCACGGCCTCGTGGTGCCTCATCTTTGGTTTGCTCGGCCAACGATAGGTATCGCGACCAGCAGCGATATGCCCGGAACGCATTGTCACTCGGGTTCATGGTCGCCGCTTCATTGAACTGCTCGTAAGCACCCGAATACTTACTGCGGTCCAAGAGCCGTTTGCCCACCTCGAAAGCTTGGTCAGCGCCGAGGATGACGCTGATATCTGTTGGGACGCCGGCCTCGTGCAGTGAGAGCATCGCGTCATACTCCATGCGCTGCTTCAGGTCGGTCAAGATGCCGTGCGCACGGCCGACCTCCCCAAAGATGCGCTCCATCTGAACGCGCACCGCAGCGATGTCCTTGTCGCCGTGGTTGTCGACGTGGAACAGCTTCGCGCGCTCATGGTAGGCGCGCTTGATGTTGTCCATCGAAGCGTCACGCGACACTCCAAGCACTTCATATAACGAAGCGTCCTCAAGCGTTTTGTGCATCGCTTCTACACGACGAAGCAGTTCGGTGCGATCCATCAAAGGTACCAGCCAAAACGTACAAAAGCGCGGCAGCCCGCGCTCGATAAGTAGTGATGCAGGGACTCGAACCCCGGACCTAGCGAATATGAGTCGCTTGCTCTAACCAGCTGAGCTACATCACCATGAGACCGCACCCTATCGGCACAGGCCAAGGGGGTTTACTCAGATGGGTTTGGGCTGTCAACTGACATTGCGCCCTGCTGAACCGACAACGAAACCCGTCGCCGACACCGTCCATAACCACATTCTCTCACTTATCCAGCAGAGAAACGTCGGGAATTCGGGGCTGAAACGCCAACAAGACAAGTGGGAAGAAGACCAAGTCACCGACCAGGGCCACGACCAGCGTAACGGTGCCGAGCAATCCAAGCTCACGAACGGCCGTGAACTCCGACATCATCAGCATTCCAAAGCCCACGCACAGTAGGATCGTTGTGTAGACCATGCCGCGACCAGCCCCATAGATCGCTCTGTTTAGAGCGCCTCTGAAGTCCTCCGGTGTTGAGCGCTGTTCTTCGCGAAGACGGACCAAGAGATGGATCGTATCGTCGACGGCAATCCCCAAACTAACGCTGAACACAATCGCGGTTGAGACACGCATCGAGATCCCAAGATAGCCGACCATCGCTAGCGTCACGAGGAGCGGCAATAGGTTGGGAATCATCGAAATCAGCCCGATTCGCCAGCTTCGAAACAAGGCCGTCATCAACAGCATAATGATCAGTGCCGCGAGGGCCAGACTGCTGAGCAGGTCTCGAATCATGAACTGCATCGCATCCTGACCAAGCGTCGAAGACCCTGTGATGACCACTCTAAAGTCTCCAAGCGGCAAGAGTTCGCGCTCGATCTCATCCAAAAGCACTTGGCGCAACGCCGACCACGAGACGTGACCTTCGTCGTACATCCGCAAGGTAATGTGCCCCACGGAAGCATCAGCGCTGACTAAGCGCTCGCGCTGATCATTCGGAATTTGATCGAGCAACGCCATCACCGCAGCCCGAGACTCGGGAACGACACGGAACGCTTCATCCCCGCGATAGTCCGCGTGTGCTTCCCTGATGACGGGAGCCAGTGACACCGAGCGCGAGACCAGCGCATGCCCCGCGTCGTTTCGCCACGCTTCTGCCGTGGCACCAATGTTGTCCATGGCACGCAGAACTTCGGGACGCGCGAGGTCCCCCGGCTGCCCGTAGATCATGATCGCGCCACTCAATACGCCACCGAGATGCTCTTCGATTACGGCGTTCGCGATCGCGGCAGGGTTCTCCTCGGAAAGCTCCGCGAGGAGATGGGAGTCGGCCTCGACGCGACTGATGCCGACAGCGCAGAACACGGCGAAGACGGCGGCCGACAGCCAGACCAAGCGCGCGTGGCGTTCAATCAACATAATGGCCACGCTAGCGACTTTGTCCGCAACGGCCTCGCCACGTTCGGCACGCGCCAGCATCTTCGCGTCTGGCAATGGCAGCCGCGCGAGCGTAGCGGGTACCAAGAGCATCGTGACCACAAATGCGAACAAGATCCCGAGGGCTGCGAACTGCCCAAAACCCCGAATCACGGGCAGCGTCGCGGTCATCAGCGTTGCAAAGCCCACCGCGCTCGTGATGGACGTCAGCGCGCACGCGGTCATCATCGGCCCCATCGTGCGTCGCGCGACGTCGACGGAGCTCGTCGCCCTACGGGACTCCTCGAAGTAGCGGCTCATCACGTGCACGCTGTCCGCTACCGCGATCACCAAGAGCAACGTCGGCAGTGAACTATTGATGATGTTCAGCTTACCGCCGAGCAACATCATCAATCCAAGCGCGCCGAGGACCGCGCAGCCAACGACCAGCGAAGGAAGGACGACACCGCGTCCGTTTCGGAACAGGGTAAGCAGTACGATCGCGGTCAGAAACGCCGTAACAGGCACGAATGTCGACAAGTCGTGCTGAATGACTCTTGTATATATTTGGGACACATACGGCACACCTCCCAAGTAATACTTCATCTGCACGGCCGTGTCGGGTCGTGTGCTGGCGCGGTCGTCCATGAGCGACATTAGAGCGCGAGTCGACGTGCAGTAGGGCACATTCGGATCTCGGAGGCAGTCGGCGTCTTCGCAGTCCGCCCTGCCGTCTGCATCATTGTCCACGCCGTCCCCACAGGCTGAGCGGCCCGACTCCGCGCTGCTTCGCCAACTGCATGCGATATGGGCCACGCAGGAATCGTCCTCACAGTCAGTGAACCCGTCACCATCATCGTCGACGCCATTGGTGCACGCGGCACCGCCCTGCTCCACATCTACGTCACCTGCGAGCGCCCGGCATGCCTCGGTGGATGCGAAGCAACCCGGCTCTTCGCAGTCAACCGTTCCATCTCCGTCATTATCGACGCCATCGTTGCAGAGCGCGCCACGGTCCTCGACGCCGAAACGCACCACAATCGCGGCGTGCCTTCCTCCCTCCCCATAAATGGCCCCGCTGAGCAAAGGGTGGGTCGTCGCCCTCCGTCTCACCTCATCCCAAGCATCAAAAGAGGGATCGTCTAGCGCCTCTTGTGGCACGATGCGCTCCTCTCGGAGCGTTCCGTCTTCACCGACGAGGTCTGTTGCGCTGACCGGCCCGACCACCGTGTCGACGCCCTCTAGGCCTTCAAGTCGCTCTTCAAGTCGTTGAAGTTCCTGAAGCGCCTCGGCCGTGTAGAGATGGTCGGACTCGACCGCGACGACGACCAAACTGACATCCGCACCAAAACGACGCAGGTAGTCACGCAGATCGTCGTAGGCGGGCCCTTCGCCCACGAACAAAGACGTGAAAGAAAAGTCGTACTGCAACGGAAACAGGCCGGAAAACGCCACGCCAACAAGCACGATAAGGGCCGAAATCGACGACTTCCCGTGCTGGATCAGCCACCCGCTAAGCGTGGAACTGAGGCGCGCTGATGTGCTGTGGCGTGTGCTATCGGACGCCATGCAGCACAGCCTCCGAGGCCAAGTACGTGCCCTTTATCCACCAAAGCTCGGTCGTCACGGTCAAGCCGGCGACGGCGACTTGTCGGTCTCCGGCACTGCCCACTCCGGTGAACCAGCGGTACAGATACAGCGGGTCGGGCGCGCTTCCATCGCCTGCGCGGTTTGAGAGTGTACCCGTCTTCCCGAACACACTGACATCGTCCGGCCAGCCGTCGCGCTGGGAGAAATCGGAGCGTGCCGTGCCGATGCGACAGGTCGTGGACTGAGCGGTTTCTAGTTGCCCTGCCACTACCGGAGAGACCGACCGACGCCACATCGTGGGCCGGTGAGTATATCGTACCGAGCCGTCCTCTCGCTCAATCGAGGCGACCAGGGTCGGCACCATCATTTCCCCGTCGTTCGCGATGGCCGCCTGGATGAGCGCGCCGTGGAGTGGGCTCATCATCGAATGTCGAAACCCGGCGGCAGCGCGCGCGAACTCCAACCGATCGTCTACTGGCAGTTCAACAACACTTCGGCCGATCGGTGCCTCAAATGGAATGTCCGCGTTAAAGCCGAAGCGCTCGGCCATCTCCTGGAGGCTCGCTGGCGTCAAATGTTGGTCCGCGAGTTGGGCAAAAACGAGATTCGTTGACCAGCCCATCGCCTCGGTCATCGTCAGACATGAGTCGTCCTCGGTGTACGCGCGCTGAAGCGCGGCGATATCAAACCCTCGTGAGCCCCCTGAGTAGCAACGGGTGGTTTGAGGAGTGACCGCGCCGGCATCGAAGAGCGCCGCGGCCGTCATCACCTTGAACGTCGAGGCAGCATACGTACGAGCCTCTCGGGTGAACGCGCCCTCGCCAATGCTGGCTGCGCCATCATCCACAATCGCCAGAACGGCACCGGTCGCCGGGTCAAGGGCCACCACTCCTTCTGCCGGCTCCTCGTATCGGGCGAGGGTCGAGACCAGTCGGTCCTGCAGTCGTGGATTGAGCGTTAGAATCGCCACTTCACCGTTGTCGAGGTCGACGACGTAGAGTTCCCTCGCTTCGTCGAAGCGCATCGCGTCCAGATCGATAAAGGTTCTCGCGAGGCCGTGATGGTTCCACGGTACAGCGGGGACAGTCACCAGCGCCGCCTCAAACCCACGAAGGACGATGGCTTGAGCGGACTGCACAGAGGCGATGACCACGAGAGGGTCAGGCTGCGAGAGGTCGTCGTCGGCCGTCAACGTCAACGGTGCTGGCACGGACGTCGTGTAAACGATCGAGCGCTGTGGCCGCGTCTGGGTTTGCGCGATCAACGTGCGAGCGCCGAACGCGATGCAAGCGAGCGCTGCGACGGCGCCAATCCAGGAGGTACGAGTCTTGCGGGTTGCCATCATCGCCATCTTCAACAAGGGACTCGGTCGCTATAGCATGCAATGGTAGCGAGACGCAGTTGTCCAAGCACGTGAGTTTGCCTAGAGTATCGCCCCCTCCTCACCTCGACCGAACCTTGTCCGACCTCGGCCTTACATCGTCTTACGACTACAGCCTGCCAGATGAGCTCATCGCAGCGGCGCCGGCGACGGAACGAACAGGGAGCCGCTTGTTGGTGCTCGCTGCCGGTAGCGACGTGGTGGACGACCAGTTCTCGCAGCTACCTCGGCACCTGCGCCCCGGAGACGTGCTGGTGATCAACGACGCTCGCGTCACGCCCGTGCGCTGCAGCGCCAAGCGCTCCACAGGCGGCGCGGTCGAGGTCTTCGTGCTCGGGTTCGGCGACGCTGGCCGTTGGGAGAACTCGAGCGCACCCATTATCGCCTTCAGCCGCAGCAACAAACGCCTTCGCTCAGGAGAGCGCCTCATCGCAGATGGTGGTGAACTCACGTTTATTGAGGACCGAGTTGACGGGACACGCGCGTTCTCGTGGTCCGGAGACGACGACGCAGCAGCGTGGATACACCGGTCAGGCGACATGCCGCTGCCTCCGTACATCGTGAAGCGCAGGCGAGCGCTCGGGCTCCCGGAGACGACAGAGAGCGACCGCGAGCGGTATCAAACAGTCTTCGCTAGCGCCGCAGGTGCGGTCGCGGCGCCGACGGCTGGGCTACACTTTGACAACGCCCTGCTCCGCCAGATTAAGGCTGCAGGAGTTGAGGTGGTTTCCATCACCCTGCAGGTTGGCGCAGGCACGTTCAAGCCCGTCATCGCGACTCGATTGGACGATCATGTGATCCACAGCGAACGCCTCCAGATAAGCGCGGACGCCGCGGAGAGGATCACCGAAGCCAAAAGAAACGGGCATCGCGTCGTCGCGGTGGGCACCACCGTCGTGCGAACGCTCGAATCTGCCTGGCGAGATGGCAGCCTCACCGAGGGCACGCGCGACACGGCGCTGTTCATCAGGCCGGGCTTCGATTTTCAGGTGGTCGATGCCCTGATCACCAATTTTCATCTACCGAAGTCGACCCTGCTGGCGCTCGTGAGCGCCTTCGCAGGATACGATCGCGTGATGCACGCCTACGAGCATGCGGTGGCTCAGGCCTACCGTTTCTACTCCTACGGCGACTCGATGCTCCTCGAACGGCATGTCCATGATTGAGAGGCTTAGGTATTCGCTGGAGGCCACCGACGGTTTGGCGCGCGCCGGAGTCATTGAAACTCGCCGAGGCAAGATTCACACGCCCGTATTCATGCCGGTCGGCACGCAAGGCACGGTCAAGGCCTTGTCCAGGGAGGAGTTACAGGTCAGCGGTGCTGAGATCATCCTCGGCAACACGTACCACCTGTACCTTCGGCCTGGGCTGAAGGTGATGGAGACGTTCGGTGGGCTGCACCGATTTGCCGCGTGGGACCGCCCGATTCTCACCGACTCCGGCGGCTACCAGTTTTTCAGCTTAAGCCATCTCGCGAAGTTCAGCGATGAAGGCGTCCGCTTTCGCTCTCATCACGACGGTAGCCGCCACGTTTTTACGCCCGAGCGTGTGATCGAGGTTCAGCGTGCCATCGGCTCTGACATTATGATGGTCCTCGACCAATGCCCCGCGCTGCCAGCGACCCGTTGGACGTTGGACGAAGCCGTGAATCGCAGCACCGCCTGGGCCGAACGCTCGCTGCGTGTTGTGCGCGAAGGAGACGGCGCGCTCTTCGCGATATCGCAAGGAGGGACGGACATCGCGCGGCGGCTCGGCCACATTGAACGGCTTTCGGAGATGCAACACGAAGGCCGTGGGTTCGATGGTATCGCCCTGGGCGGCTTGGCTGTTGGAGAGTCACCCTCAGAAATGTACGACACGATCGAGGCATGCGCTCCGACGATGCCGTCCGATCGGCCACGTTATCTAATGGGTGTGGGGCGCCCGATAGACCTGCTTGAGGCCATTGGTCGTGGCGTCGACATGTTCGATTGCGTCATGCCGACTCGCAATGCGCGGAACGGTCAGGTCTTTACGAGCAGCGGCAAGCTGAACATGCGCAACGCCCGATTTGGAACAGAGGATGCTCCGGTAGACGGTCTTTGCTCTTGTTCTACCTGCCGCACGTACAGTCGCGGCTACGTTTCTCATCTGATTCGCGCGAAGGAGGCGTTGGGGATTCGACTAACGTCGATCCACAACGTTCATTACTACTTGTCGCTGGTGCGCGGCGCGCGGGAGGCGATTATCAACGGCATGTTTGATGCGTACAAAGCACGCGCGATGAGCGGGTGGGCAGCAGGCGAAAACAGTTGATTTACTGCGGCGTGGCTGTTAGCACCCCGCCTCGTTTAAATGGCCGTAACAGCCTGAATTTCTCTACATTTCTCCTCCGTTAATCCGTTGAACTTTCTCGCTCAAGCTGCCGCGGCGTCTGGCCCTGGTCTTCTCCAACTTCCCATCATGATCGTGGCGTCTATCGCCATCATGTACTTGATGATTTGGAGACCTCAGCAGAAGCGATTGGCGGAGGACAAAGCGTTCCGCGATGGATTGAAGGTCGACGACAAGGTCGTGACCGCCGGAGGAATGTTCGGGAAGATAACGTTGATTGAAACAGATCGAGTGCAGATGGAGATCGCGTCCAAAACGCGCGTCTTCGTCCGCAAGGCACAAGTCGCTGCGTTGGATGAACCAGCGCCGTCGGCCGAAGCCGAAAAGAAGTAGTTAAGCGCGGTGATTTCACCGCTTTCCCCCCTTTGTGTTCGGAGAGTCACTATATGAGTGGCGCCTGGTGGTCGAAAACGCTCATGGTCATCGCTGCGGTTGCAGTGTCGATCTTGTGCTTGATCCCGACCGTATTCTTACTGACAACTGACGATGAGTCGGTGGACCCCGGGAATCACGAGACCTGGCCCTCCGCGATCGCCGGTATCTATGATGCGATGGGCAGCGCCCACATCACTCCGGGTCTCGACCTCCAAGGCGGCTTGCACCTGCAATACCAGGTGGATGTCGACAAGGCGATCAGCGACAAAGTCGATCGATACGTCGATGACATGCGTCGCTCTATCGAGCGTGATCACCCCGATGCTGTGTTTGAAGTGGAGCGCATCGATGGCGCTCCGGCACTTCGGGTTACCTCAACCGGCATCCCCGCACTTGACCTGCTCGACACCGATACGCTCGGTGTGATGAATCTCTTGCCGGCCGTTGAGAACTCGAACTCTGTTCGTCTCGAAGTCGACTCGGATTTCATCGAAGAGTTGAAAGGCTTCGCTATCGACCAAGCCATCGCAACAATCTCCGCTCGCGTCGATGAGATGGGAACGCTCGATCCGAGCATCAACCGTCGCGGCGATAGCGACATCATCATTCAGCTGCCTGGCTTGGGTGCGGACCAGTTCGACCAGCTTAAGGCGTTGATTGAGCAGACGGCTCAGCTTGAGTTCAAAATGGTGTCCGAGAGCGACGGTGGGTTCTTCCAGACCGCAACGGTTGCAGACTTTGAAGGCTCGACACGCGTTGGTGGTCGCCTGCAAGCTGCGTCTCTCGAGCAACTCCGCACCGCATACGCAGCGGTCACGACGCCGCCCGACACGATCATCGCGTACGAGGATGTGCGCAGCCCGAACGCACAAACGGGAGAGCTCGAGCGTGTGGGCTATCGCCCTATCCTGCTCGAAGCAGAAACGCAGTTGACCGGTGAGTACATTAATGACGCCCGCACGGGCACTGACCCACAGACGAACCAACCCGTCGTGAGCATGAGCTTCGACAGTGAGGGCGCTTCGCTCTTTGGCCGGCTGACCAGCGCAGTCGTCGGCCGCCGGATGGCCATCGTGCTCGACGAGGTGGTCGCCTCCGCGCCGACGATCAATGAGCCTATTCTCGGCGGCTCCGCTCAAATCACCATGGGTGGTGGCGGAACGTACAATGAAGGCCTCATGGAGGCGCAACAGCTCTCCATCGTCTTGCGAAACGGCGCACTGCCTGCGCCGATTGAGAAGCAATTCGAGACGCAAGTCGGCCCGTCACTCGGCGCCGATAGTATTCGCAGTGGCCAGCTCTCGCTGCTCATCGCGTTCTCCATCGTCTTCGTCTTCATCATTTTCTACTACAAGACGTCAGGCGTCATCGCGAGCGTCGCGCTCGCGCTGAACGTCCTCTTTATTCTCGGAATCCTTTCCATTCTTCAGGCGACGCTCACCCTACCGGGAATTGCGGGCATTATCTTGACGATTGGCATGGCCGTTGACGCCAACGTCATCATTTTCGAGAGAATTAAGGAGGAACTCCGCGGCGGAAAGGCCGCGCGCCAGGCGATTGATATTGGGTTCGAGAAGGCCAAGTCGGCTGTCCTTGACGCCAACATCACGACGGCCATCGCGGGCTTGGTACTGATGGAAGTGGGTTCAGGACCTGTGCGTGGCTTCGCTGTCACGCTGCTGGTCGGAATTATTTGTTCGCTATTCACCGCGCTTTTCGTAACGCGGTTGATGTTTGATTTCCTTCTGAGCGGGGCAAAAGTGTCTCGCATCAGCATTTGAGCGAGGCAAAGATGGTTACCCCCGCTCGAAAGCAAGTCGACTTTCTCAGCAAGCGCTTTATCGCTGGTGGCTGCTCGGCACTTGCCGTGATCGCCTCCTTTGTCCTCATGGTTGTCCCCGGCCCGAATTACGGCATCGACTTCCAAGGCGGCACGAATATCATCGCCAAATTCACAGAAGATGTCGGCGACGGCTCGGTCCGTGAGGCGCTCTCTGCGGCCGGCTATACGGATGCCGCTGTGCAGAAGTTCGGCAGCGATGGCGACTTCGAATACTTGGTGCAAATGCGCGCCGTAACGTCCCTGACTGCCGAGCGCCAAACGCTCCTCAGTGAGACCCTCGTCGCCGAATTTGGTGAAGGCACCAGCGTTGAGTTTGACGAGACGCAGGGCGACCGCGTCTACGTTCAGGTCCCCGAGTTGGTTTTCGACCTCGCGGAAGGCAGCGGCGCTACTGACGTGAACGCTGTCGACAGCGGATTCGAGAGCATCGTCGCACGGTACTCGTCACAAGAGCCCATCATCAACGGTCGCATGGTTGATGTTCTGAACGGTGCCGGCTTCGACCGCATCACAGCGACCGCTTACGGCAACCCGTCGGATCGACGCTTCCAAGTTGGCGTGCAAACGCTGCAAGGTGTCGTGTCTGCTGCCTTCACGGAGACGTTGGGCGACCGCTTCGCATCCATTGAGCGCGTCGAGACAGTCGGCCCCCGTGTTGGGCAGCAGCTCCGAGCGGACGCTGTGAAGGCTATTCTGCTCTCGCTCGTCTGCATCCTGATCTACATCGCGTTCCGCTTCGACCTTCGGTACGCCCCTGGCGCGATCGTTGCTCTGTTCCACGATGTCATGATCACGCTTGGCGTATTCGTGATTCTGCAGGAAGAGATCAGCTTGCCCATCTTGGCGGCGCTACTGACAATCGTCGGCTACTCGTTGAATGATACGATCGTGAACTTCGATCGTATCCGAGAGAATATCAACCTCGGCGATGGACGCGAGTCCATGTTGGACTTGGTGAACCGAAGCTTGAACGAATGTTTGAGCCGCACGATTCTCACCTCTGTCACAACACTCATTGCGGTTATCGTAATCTACTTTGTCGGCGGCGGACTGATTCAGTCCTTCGCGTTGGCAATGATCATCGGTGTCATCGTTGGTACGTACTCGTCGATTTTCGTCGCGAGCCCCATTATGGTACTGACCGCGAACTACTTCGCTCAGCGAGATCGTTCGCGCGCTGCGGAGATTGCCGCAGCACGCTCCTCGGTGGGTTAGAGGGCCGCTTTAGCCCCGCAACATGCGGGGCTACGCGATTCCTCAGGAAGAAGGGTACAGGTTCGGTCAACAGTGGCTATACTGTTGTTCTATGAACTTGTTCCAACTCAACAATGTACTGGAAGCGCCACAAGGGCCGCGGCCCGGCCGCGTCTCACTACGCGCGTGAATTCAGCATCAACGAGCTGACGGCCCAGGTGCTGTTGAACCGAGGGTTCAACGGTCTTGAGTCGATGCAGTCGGTGCTCACGCCGGATATGCAGGGCCTGCCCGACCCGTTTTCCATGAGACACATGGATACGGCCGTTCGGCGGGTTAGACGCGCCATCAAAAAGCGGGAACGCATCCACATCCACGGCGACTACGACGTCGATGGTGTGACGTCGACTTCCGTTGTGCTGATCGCGCTCCGCACGCTCGGGGCGGACGTGCACTACCACGTCATTAATCGGAATGACGCCGCCGTTGGACTGAGCGTGCAGTCGCTGCGGCGAGATCACCTCCCGGACAATCCGACCCTCATCATTACGACAGACTGCGGCACGAGCAACAACACGGCCATCGATGAAGCGCGCACGCACGGCATCGACGTGGTCGTCATCGACCATCACCATCCGGGCACCTTCCTACCTCGCTGTGCCGCGTTGCTGAATCCGCAACAGCCCAAGTGCCGCTTTGAGGAGAAGTACCTCGCGGCGGTGGGCGTTGCCTTCCAATTCGTTCGAGCGCTCGACAGCTTCCTGCAGCGCGAAGACGGCGCATGGCCAAAGATTAACCTCGAGGCCCTCACGGATCTGGTCGCGTTGGGGACGATCTCCGACCTTGTCCCGCTCGTTGGAATGAACCGAGTCATGGTTCACTATGGCCTCGACCTGCTCCGCAGCGCTCGACGGCCAGGAATCTGTGCCTTGATGCGCGCAGCGAGGATGATCGATCCCTACGACGCCAACGCGGATCTAACGGATGTGGTCACTGCACGTTCGATTGGCTTCCGGATCGCCCCTTTGCTGAACGCAGCGGGTCGCATGAACGATGCCAACAAGTGCGTCGAGTTGCTCTCCACGGAGAGCTTCCGCACCGCAGACGCGATCGCTAGGGAACTTGTGTTGGCCAACACGCAGCGACAATCGTGCGAACGAGATGTTCTCGTGGAGGCGCTCGCGGTAGCCGACGCACAGCGCGCAGCCGGTTCTCCCGTGATCGTGCTCGCCAACGCGAATTGGCACCCTGGCGTGCTTGGCATTGTGGCGAGTCGACTCGTGGAGAAGCACAACGTGCCTTCGCTCGTCGCCTTCACCGACGAGTCTGGGATGTCAAAGGGGTCGGTGCGAAGCCCGGACGGCATCGATATGCTTGAGGCTCTGCGATCATGCCGCGACCTGCTCGAGACATTCGGCGGGCACCGCGTCGCGGCCGGCGTCGCCTTCAAGGAACAAGGTATCGATGAGCTACGGGCACGACTCGGCCGGCATGTCGCAGGGCAGATCCCTGATGGAGAGACGCTACAGCGCGAGCTGAGCATCGACGCGACCGTGCCGCTTCAAGACCTTCACGCTCCCATTGTTCGAGAGTTGACGAGGCTCGCCCCGTTTGGCGCGGGGCACCCCGAGCCCCTCTTTGAGGCTTGTGGAGTCACACCGGTACAAGCTCGAGCAGTCAATGGACGGAACGTTCGCCTGCGGCTTCGGCAGGGATCCAAGACGTGGCAAGCCTTCGCCTTCGGCATGGGACCGCGCGTCGAAGAGCTTCGGCGTCCTGTCGATATCGTGTTCCACCCTCGACTCGTGAGACATGGTGGCGATACCCGCGTCGAGCTCGTGCTCCGCGACTTCACACCCTCGCGCTGAACCCGATGGCTCGTAGACGACGTAGAGCGCCCTCGCGGCGTAGTTCAAACGCTGGAATGACCCTTACTGCGGCCGCCGTTATGGGGCTTTTGCTCGTGGGGTTAATCCAAGCACGACAATCGCTAGGCGACGGCGCTGGCGAAGTCTTCGGCGCGTTGGCTGGCAGCGGAGAGACAAGGGACACCGAAGGCTCGACAGCAGCTGCTGACGGGCGCGATTCAGCCGTGATTGAAGAGCCGACGCGGAGCCCGGCTGCCGAAGGCAGCGGCGCTGAAGGAGAGTAGCCAATTGACACCCACCGACTTCACGCCGACGCCAGAGCTCCTGTCGCTCTACAATGCCCGTTACCTCGAATCGCGAGGAGAGGACTTGGAGCGTATTCTCGCGATGCGAGACGACTTCGCGGGTGATGTTCCTCGCGTGGTCGAACTCGGCAGCAACCGTGGCGCGTTCTTGAAGGGGTTGGCCCTACGTTCGGCCGAGCCCGTCTTAGGCATCGAGTGGCGGGAAAAGAACTGTCGGATCGCTCTTGAGACATTTGAACAAGATGGCATTAGCAACGCGCGTGTCCTGCATGCCGACGCAAAGCTCGCCATTCCGCTGCTCTTCGAGCCTGGCGGACTAGACGAAGTGCACGTTCTGTTTCCGGATCCTTGGTGGAAGGACCGGCACGCGGCGCGGCGACTTCTAGACCCGATGTTCCTGCGTGTGTTGGCGCGACGACTGGCGCCTGACGGTGCGCTGTATCTGAAGAGCGACGTGTTCGACTATCTCCACCGGGTGCGAGACGCCGCGACGGTTAGTGAGGTCATGCGCCCTCTTCCGCCCGAGCGGTGGCCGAATGAGCACAATTGGTCGCTGTCAACGCGGGAGAGGAAGTGCATGCGCGGTGGCATCCCCTTCGGGCGAGGCTACTTCACGCCCAGTCACGGGTTTGACCCCGTGCTACCCACTGAGCCCGAGCGCTCGGAAGACTTCCCGATGCCGGACTCTGTCGACGCCGAGGCTGTGATCAAGGGCGTCCCCCCCGTCGATAAAGCATCTCAGGGGCGTAGCCGGAGATAGCACTCGGCAGACAGCGTCTGCGATCGCATGCTAGGGCGCAGCCCAAAGGAGCGACAGCTCGTCAACCAGCGGGGTGGTATCGCGGTCACTGGTCCTCAAGGTGAGTTCGAGTTCAAGATAGCGAGCAGCCGGCAGCCCGGAGAGGGAGACCGGCGATGTCTCGAAGGGCCCCGCCCAGTTGGTCCAGCTCTCCGCGTCGGCCGAGCTTCGCACCCGGAGAGAGATCCCGGTTCCGGGCGCCGTCTCGCCTAGCCAGTCAGTCTCGTAGAAGCGACATCCCTGCCCACCACAGTCGAAGCGCGACGTCCAGACGCCGCGCAGCGCGGTGAAGTTCCGCAGTTGGAAGCCGGTCATGTCTGAGTAGCTGTACGGGTTCACGCCGACGTTTACCGTGTCGACGACCTCGCCGGCGGCACTCACACTGACCACAGTGTCATCGCCGTAGCAGGGTATCCACGCCTTGCCGTCCTCGGCGATTCCCACACCTGTTGGGCCGCTGCACACCTCAGTGGACGCGACAAGGCGCTCGGCGTTGGGGTCGAAGCGGACAACACGGTTGGTTCCGTAGCTGACCGCCCAAACGAAGCCGTCTCCGTCGACGGCAACCCCACGAACACGGCTGAGGCCGAATTGGTCGTAGATGTCGAACTCAAACGTCTCCCTGTCAAATCGGACCAAGCTGTCACACGTGAAGTTGCCGATCCACAGCGCGCCTGCGGCGTCCACCGCCAAACCGTAGGGGTTCGAGCAGCCGGGGATCTCCCAGACGCCAGCGACCCGTTCCGCGCGCGGGTCGAACGCACCTATTGAACCGCCACTAAAGTCAGGGATGCGCAGGCTGGAAAACCAGATCATACCCTCAGCATCAATCGCGATACCGTAGACGGGTAAGCCAACATCGTAGCTGTCCAGCACCAGGCCCGTCTCCGGATCTAGCCGTCGGAGCGAATTGTCGTTGTAGGTGCCGACCCAAGGGAAGCCGTCCTGATCAATCGCCATGCCGCGGGGCACAGCATCGGTCGCACCAACGGGCGCTGTATAGCGAACGCATGCCTCGCCCACACAGCCTTCGGCGTCCACACGAGAGACGGTTCCCTGGCCGTCAAACGCGCGATTGGCGACATAGACGTTCCCTCCGAAATCCACGGCCGTTCTGCTCGGGCTTTGCCCCACCGGAAAGCGTCCCACTTCTTCGCCAGTCTCCGTGTTGATCTTCGATACGCTGCCCTCGCCCGAGTTCGCTACCCAAACAAAGGGGAGCCCAACGAACGTTGTACCCAAACGCAACACCTGGTCGGAGCGCGTGTCGACGCCCCGCAGGACGCCGTCTGACCACGGCACCCCGGATACGCCCCATCGGGCTGTTTCGCATGCGCGGTCGCACAAACCGCAAGCGTTCAGCAGACCTTCATCAACGAAGCCATCACAGTCGTTATCGATGCCATCGCAGCAATCTACACCGCACGACTCTTCGGTCTGCACGCCGTCGTTGCATGACCCGCACGCGTTGCGGAGGAACTCGTCAATCTGGCCGTCGCAGTCGTTGTCCAACCCGTCACACACCTCCGCTTCGCTGCCGCAGACGCTGCATCCATCGTCGCCCTCGTCTGCTTGGCCGTCACAGTCATTGTCGAGTCCATCACACACCTCGGGGGTCGGCAGCCTCGCGCTCTCGCACGATCCCCAGAACTCCCCACCCACGCAGGTTCTCTCACCGTCAGCACACTCGCCAACCGCGCGCTGCTCAGGAACGCCAGGCCAGCAGCCGACGCCGCCACCACATCCGCAGGCTTCGTCGACGTTACCATCACAGTTATTGTCGACACCATCATCGCAGATCTCAGGAGATCCGGTAGGCCCACACTGGCCGCAGCGCGTCAGCAGCAGCTCGTCCACCTCACCGTCACAGTCGTTGTCGACGCCATCGCAGACCTCCAACGGAGTTGGCATGCCGCAGACGCCACAAGCGTTGGCGAGCCCTTCGTCCGTCTCGCCGTCACAGTCGTTATCGAGCCCATCGCAGACCTCGACTTCCGGAAGGCGTTCGCCCTCACACGCGACCAATACGTCACCCACACACAAGGAAACGCCGGACAGGCAAGTGCCATAGCCGAGCGTCGGTGGCGGGCCGCTGTAGCACGGTTGGGAGACGCGCCCGCCGCAAGTGCAGCCGTCGATGTTGTCGATCGCCCCGTCGCAGTCATTGTCGAGACCGTCCCCGCAAACTTCGAGGTCCACGGCCCCACATAGCCCACAAGCGTTCGTAACCCCCTCGTCGGTCTGGCCGTCGCAGTCATTGTCCTGCCGGTCGCAGATGTCCTCGGTGGGCGTGGGGTTGTCACACGCTCCCCAGCTTCCTGAGACACATGTGCGCAGGCCTTCTCGACAAGCGCCGACGCCACGAAACCCCTCATCACCGTCGAAGCAACGCTCTACCGAACTCTCTTGGCAGGCGCAGTCTTCGTCGGCCCTCCCATCACAGTCGTTGTCCAGCCCATCGCCGCACAGCTCAGGCGCTCCCGCAAAGACCTCCGGGTTCCCGTCGTTGCAGTCAGCGCCGGCGGCACACCCATCGCCGTGCTGGTCATCGTCCGGGTCGAAGCATGCAGCGGACGCATCCGGTGCTGTTGCGTCTCCTGGCGCGCTAACGTCGTCGTCACCCGTGTCCGAATCTCCGCCAGCGTCTTGCTCGGCAGTCTCACCAGCGTCGAAGTCGAGCGCATCTGCCGTGCCAACTTCGGGCGTTTCCGGCGCAGGGGCATCGGCGGAGCAGGCGAGTAAGAGCGCCCAGGAGCAGCCGCGAAGCAGGTGTCGAAAGGCGCCACTGAGTCGTCGGTGAGTCGTCATAGAAGCAGTGTACCAGCACATCGCGTGGCTGCAATCTACTCGCCCTCCGACTAGAACTCTCGAAGCTCCAACGCGTACACGACGCCCGTGTCACTGAGCACAAACAGGCGGTGCCCATCTGTAGCGGGCAACGTTGTCACAGGCTCACCCGGGTCAAAGCGGTGGTACACCCACGGCACGGCAGCATCGACCAGAAAGACGCCACGAGGCGTCGAAATGTAGAGCAGCTCACCAATGTGCACCGGAGCTTGCGCAGTCGTGGCATTGAGTTGCAGTTCGTAGCGCACGATCCCCGTATTGGCGTCGATCCACACAACGGAGCCCGCCGCTGTCGTCGTTACCACGGCACCCGCGGCATAAATCGGCGATGAGGCTCCGATTAGCGGCACTTCCCACTGGCGTGCGCCAGATGAGCGAGAGAAGGCCACTAGCCCGCCCTGAAACGACCCGGCGATCACCGTGTCGTCGAGTACCAACGGTCGCGTATCCACATCAAGTAGGCGGTCGGCTCCGCCAGCGACATCGACCAGCCACCGTTGACGCCCATCTCGCTCGAACGATGCCAGGCTGCCGTCTGCGAAGCCGACGTAAATCTCGTTGCCAACAATGGTGCACGGCGAGTCGCCCGAAACGGCGAGCTGAGTTGTCCCAGAGTGCGTGTACTCCGCGACCACAGCACCTCCGTCGCGATCGAGCAACCGGACGGTTCCGCCGGTTGCATGAACGCACACGAGGTCGTCGGTGACTGTCGGCGCAGCATGAATAGGAGAACCAAGTGCCTGCGACCACCGCGCAGCGCCCGAGGAGGCATCAAGAGCTCGGAGCACCCCATCAGGGCCCGGCACGTAGGCGACGGTGTCAGACACCACCGGCTGCGCCGCGTAAGACTCCGCAGGCTCACGCTGTCTCCAGCGCTCTTCCCCACTGCGGGCATCAAGCCCCACGAGTCCGCCTTCAGACGTCGCAACGAGCACAATGCCGGCTCCCGCGGCCACTCCGCCCCGCTCGACGTCATAGGCTGTGAGGCCGCCCTGCGTGGAGAGATCTGTTCGCCAGACAACGGAGAGCAGAACCGTCCGTTCGCTCAGCGCACGCCAAGAGTCACCGCCAGATGTGGCCGATGACCCTGCGCATCCCGCCGCGAACGCGCACAAGGCAAGCGCCGAACCGGCAGCTCGCCACGTCATCGTCATTCTTCGTTGGCCGCTTCTGCTGCCGCTGGCGGCGCAGGCTCGACGTTCAACTCGATTTCAAGTTGCGTGATGCGGTGGTCAACGTACGCCCCTGATGCCTGCTCGGGGTGCGCGTAAAGAAGCTCGCGGTAGGTCTCAAGAGCTTCAGCGTTCTCACCGAATGTGTCGACGAGACGGGCGCTGTGCAGCGCTGCGACAAAGCCGATGGCCTCGTCGTCCGCCAAACTCGCCATCAACCCACGGGCGCCGGCAAGATCGCCGCTCGCCGCGCGCGCGCTCGCTTCACCGAATGCCGCGGCGTTCGCTTCAGCACGGTTCTCATTCCCTGCGCGATAGGCCTCGAAATGCGTCACTGCGGCAACAGCATCCCCGGCTTGTAGAGCACCTTGTCCAGCGACGGCGCGCGCCGTTGTTCCCAACCCGTCCTGCGGGTGTTCCGCGATCACGGTCTCAGCCGCGGCAAGTGCAGCGCCTGCCCGTTGGCTCACTTCGGTGTACTCTGCCCCTTCGCCCACTTCCTGAGTCAGCGTGTTCAGGGCCGTGTAAAGGCCGCTCGCAGCCTCATCCGCAGCATCTGAACGGTTCTTCAACAACACGGATCCCACGACCACACCGATCACGATCGCTGCGATGAGACCCACAACAGCGTTGCGGTTGTCCTGCAGGAAACCGAACGTCTCTTGACTCGCGTGTAGTACTTGGTCGACTTCTGCGAGGTCGACGGGAGCTTCTGGCGCGTCCGGTCGACGCATTTTAATCTTAATCGCCACGCGATTTCTCGTGCTCTGAGGCCTAAATGAGGGCCGGCAGGATATAGTAGTATGCGGACAAACGTGTCAAGCCGAGGTGCCGCGGCATTCCTGCTGATTGTGCTCTTTCTTGCAGCACCGTCGGTTGCCGCGCAAGCGGGACAACGAGAGCTCTCGCTCGCGGCGGGCCCGACGTTTGCCGCCCTCCCAACGCTAGCCGGGGGCTCTTACGGAGTTGGTGGGCAGCTCTCTGCGCACTACGGCGTCAGCGAATGGTGGTCCATCGGCGTCACGGGAGCCTACGCGAGGCACTTCGGACTTGACCCCGACCTGCACTCTCGGCGCAGAGCCAACGTCGTCTCCCTGTACGCCGGACCGGCGCTCACGATCGACGTCGTGCGCATCATCCCGTACATCCTGCTCAACGCTGGCATACACATCGACGGCGGCGCCATTCGCCCAGAAGGCGGCGTCACACCTACGATACGCGCCGCACTCGGCGCCGACATGCGCTTGGACCGAGGCTGGTTCGTCGGCATGCAACTCGACTGGCACGGCGTCTTCCCCGAGTTCGCGAGGTATCCCGGCTACGTCGTGCTGTGGTTCCGCGTCGGCCATGTCATCGAGACCGACCGACTGCGCTAGCGCACGGCAACAGCGCCGGCGCGCCCTACTTCGTCATCGGGAACGCGCCGTCCTTCAACTTCTGCATGTAGTCCTGCAGATCCACCGCCACCTCGTTCGACATGATGTACAACCCGAGGATGTTCGGGAACGCCATCGAGAGAATCATGAGGTCGGAGAAGTCGAGCACGCTCGTCAGCTTCGAGACTGTTCCGATGAAGACGAAGATCAGGAACACGATGCGGTACGCGGTCGAGCTGTTCGGACCGAACAAAGACGTCCAGCAACGCTCGCCGTAGTAGCTCCACGAAATCATCGTCGAGAACGCGAAAAGGCAGATCGCCGTGGTCAACACCAGGGGGAACCAACTGATCGTCTGCTCGAACGCGCGCATGGTCAAAACGGCGCCATCCGCGTCGGCGAGCGCGGGGTCGTTGAGAACTCCCGAGATGACGATGACGATGCCTGTCGCCGAGCAGACCAAAACAGTGTCGATGAACGGCTCGAGCAGCGCGACAAGTCCCTCTCGTACGGGGTGACTCGTCTTCGCGGCCGAGTGAGCAATCGCCGCAGAACCAATGCCCGCCTCGTTGCTGAACGCTGCTCTCTGTAAACCCACAATGAGCACGCCAACCGCGCCGCCCTGCACGGCCTCGGACCCGAACGCTCCGGAGACGATCGCGCTGACCGCACCAGGAAGCTCGCCAAGATTCGTGAGCACGATGAACATCGCAGCCACAATGTACATGCCACACATCAGCGGAACGATGAGCTCGGCCGTGCGCGCAATACGTTTGATCCCCCCCAGAATAACAGCGCCAACGGCCGCCATCATTCCTAATCCAAAGAGCCACGCTGGCAGATGGATGTCCGCACGCGTCATCAACGCTTCGTTCACGGCACTGTACGCTTGGTTCGCTTGGAACATGTTGCCGCCGCCGAACGAGCCGCCAATGCAGAACACGGCGAACACGGTGGAGAGCACAACACCCAACCTACCCATGCCGCGCTTCTCGAGACCGGCCTTAAGGTAGCGCATCGGGCCTCCCATCACGACGCCATTGGCATCTACCGTACGGTACTTCTGACCAAGCGTGCACTCCGCGAACTTCGCGGTCATGCCAAGGAGCGCCGCGAAAATCATCCAGAACACCGCGCCAGGGCCGCCGATACCGACAGCGAGCGCGACACCCGCGATGTTACCGAGCCCAACGGTCGCGCTGAGCGCGCTCGAGAGCGCCTGCATGTGCGAGACCTCTCCTTCACCATGTGGCTCGTCATACTTGCCTCTAACCACCTGGATCGCATGGCCGAACGCGCGCACGTTGATGAACTTCATACGGAACGTCAGGAACAACGCGCCACCGAAGAGCCAAAGCACAACAATCGGTGCCTGGGCCCACTCCTCGGGCGTCGGGCCAGTCCCCGGAATCGGCACACTGAAGAAGAGGACCGCGGCCATCCAGCCGACGATCACGCCAAAAGCCGCATCAATTTTCTGAACAATCGGGGCAAATCCCGTGGCCGGCTCCGCGACCTCCGCTTCACTCTCGGCGGCAGCCGCACCATCAATCCCCTCAACCTCACTATCTCCGGCAACCTGCGTGGTCTCCGCGTCGGCGTTCTCAGCCTCCCCCGACGCCTCGGCCTCGGCAGCTAACGCCGCATCACGCTCGGCGCGCATCCGATCAAGCTCACCGCTCGCGGCAAGGTCAGCCAATGACTGCGCGGCTTGTGCGGGTGGGATCGCAATCGAAGGCTGTGCGGATGCCGGTGCTGCAAAAGTGGCAACCAGCAAGACGAGCGCGAGTGAACGCAGCGGGCTCGCAAAGTGCCGAGTCATTGAACGCATGGTGCGCCTTTGTAGGGAGGTCAGAGTTGACCCCCATTGGCGCTGATGCGGCTAGCGGATGTCAAGCGGGCCGCGCATTGGAGATGCTGTCCGACCCGCTCAGCACGCCGTTCTTATTGGATCTTCTTCCGCCGACCGCTCAACTCGTTGAAGCCTTCAAGCTCGCTACCAGCGGAGACGCTGCAGTTGGTGAGCTCCATTCCGGAGAGGTCCACCCCAGACACGGTGACGTCGCGCAGGACGACGCCGGTGAGCGAACCATCGTTTCCGGTGATGTCCGTCCACTCGCCAGCGGAGACCGTCATCGACTCCCAGTTTGCGTCATCGAGACGCGCGCCGCGGAGCACGCAATTGTCGAAGCCGGCGCCGGTGAATTCGGAATCGCTCAGAACCACCTCATCCAGGGAGCACGACTTGAATAGTCCACCGTCGACAGCGAGACCGGTCGCATCCGCACCGTCAAATCGCGTCTCGACGAAGGTCGACGCGTTGAAGTAGGCGCCTGAGATATCTGCGTCCGCGAAGATCGACGTCGAGACTAGGCACTCCTCCCACTCGGTGTTCGAGAGGTCCATGCCCGAGAAGTCGAAGCCACTAATGCTCAGCCCTGTGAAAGTCTCACCACTCAGCGACGGCAAATCCCCACCGCGGCATGCGGCGTGGAACGCGTCAGCGTTCCCGGACTTCAGCGCAGCGATGACGTCCTTATTGCTCATACGTTTCCTTCCTCATCATCTTTCTTTCCGCGGCCGCGGAAGAACATTTTCACCGGAACACCTGCGAACCCGAACGTGTCGCGAAGCGCGTTGGCCAGATAGCGCTCGTAGCTGAAGTGCACCAGTTCGGGATTGTTCACAGCGAACATAAATGTGGGAGGTCGCGTGGCGACCTGCGACGCGTAGAATATCTTGAGCCTTTGGTGACCCTTCGACTTCGGCGGGTTGCGCCTCGTCGCGTCTTCCAAGAACCGGTTGAGTTGCCCGGTTGACACGCGCTTCGTGTATTCGGCGTAGACGTTGTTCACCTCGCCAAGAATCCGGTGCACCCGTTGGCCCGTCAGCGCAGACGTCGTGACGACGGGTGCGTTCTTCGCGAACTTCAAGTTATCTCGCAGCTTTTGAATCTCAAGCTCCGCTGTCTTGTGATCTTTCTTGATCGTGTCCCACTTGTTCAGCAGAAGCACTAAGCCGCGGCCCTTGGTGTTCGCGAGGCCGGCGATGCGCTGGTCCTGCGAGGTCACGCCTTCGTTCGCGTCGAACATGTGGATCACGACATCCGCGCGATCCATCGCCTTGAACGCCTGTACGACCGAGTAGCGCTCGACGTTCTCACTGATGCCGCGTTTTCGTCGGACTCCCGCCGTATCGATGATCAGGTAGTTCTGCCCGTCAACAACGAGGTGCGTGTTCACCGAATCCCGCGTGGTTCCCGGGACGTCACTCGTTAGCAGACGCTTGTAGCCCAGCAGGTGGTTGATCAACGTCGACTTGCCCGCGTTGGGCTTGCCGACGACCGCGATGCGGATCGTGTGATCGTCTTCGGCTCGGGGGGGTATCGGAGGGAGCCACGTGTAGACGTCGTCGAGCAGGTCCGAGTACCCCAGCCCGTGCTCCGCGCTGAGCGGGAAGAGCTCGCTGACGCCGAGCGCGTAGAACTCGTGCACGAGGTTGTCGTGCTTCGGCCCATCGACCTTGTTCACAACGGTGTAGACCGGCTTGCGAGTCTGCCGGAGCATCTGCGCAATCTCTCCGTCTGCGGGCACCATGCCTGAGTGGGCGTCCACGAGATGAAGAATGATGTCCGCCTCATCGATTGCGAGCTGCGCTTGGCTCCGCATCTGTGAGAGCAAGATATCGTCGGAGTCTGGCTCAAAACCGCCGGTATCGACGACCGCGTAGGCCCGGCCGTCCCAGTTTCCTTCACCATACTGCCGGTCACGCGTGACGCCGGGCATATCCTCGACGATTGCGAAACGACTGCCAGTCATCCTGTTGAAAAGACGAGACTTCCCAACATTCGGGCGACCAACGATCGCGATCAACGGAACGCCTTGAACCTCTTGTGTCGAGGCGGCGGAAATTTCCCCTTCGTCGCTCGGCTCTTCAGCCTCATCGGAAGGGCTTGGGAGCTTTCCCCAGTCCTCAGACTGGGTCGGTTCCTCACTGGTCCCTGTCTCCACGGTGTCTGCGGATTCCGCACGTTCCACGGGGATCGCGTCGGAAACCAACGTGGGGGTGACTTGCTCCGGCGACGCATCGTCGTTCGGGTTCTCAGGCTCTGACATCTAGATATCCTCCGATCCGTATCCGAATCGGTCGAGTGAGGCGCGCGCTGAGGTCCATTCGTTCTCGACGCGCACCATGGTGTCGAGGTGGATGCGCTGCCCGAAGAATCGCTGCATTTGTTGGCGCGCGTGCCGGCCGATCTCGCGGATGCGCTCTCCGCCCTTGCCGATGACGATCGCCTTTTGCGAGGCGCGTTCGACGTGGATCACCGCCTTAATGTGCAGCTTGCCGTCTTTATGGTCGACGGCCATCTGCTCAATCTCGACAGCGACGGCGTAAGGGACCTCGCGCTCGGTCTGCTTGAGTACTTGCTCACGCAGAAACTCGGCAGCGAGGAAGCGCTCTGCGCGATCCGTCAGCGTGTCCGCCGGGTAGAGAGGCGGCCCTTCAGGTAGATGTTTAATGATCACATCTACGAGTTGGTCAACGTTACGCTTTTGAAGCGCCGACAGAACTACGATATCGTCGAAATCGTGCGCTTGAGCGACGCGTTCGAGGATCGGAAGAACCGCCTCGCGTGACTTCAGCCGGTCCGCCTTGTTCACAGCGAGAACGACCGGTCTGCCGCCCGCGTCGTCTTTCAGCCGCGACAGGATCTCTCCGTCGCCGCCCCAAAATGGAGGGCGGTCAAGCAGAGCCAGCGACTCCGCTTCGACGACGAAGAGCACCATGTCGGTTTGCGCCATGGTGTCGTAGGCGGCGTCGACCATGCGGCGATTGAGGGGATCCCTGGCGGCATGGATGCCAGGGGTGTCCACAAAAATAACCTGGCCGCGTTCTTCGGTGTGTACACCGAGGATCCGGTTTCGCGTCGTCTGAGGTTTCGACGTCGCAATTGCGAGGTCGACGCCTAGCGCCGCGTTGAGGAGTGTAGATTTGCCGACGTTCGTGCGACCGACGATGGCGACGAATCCCGACTTGAAATGTTCGGGGGGCTGCGTCATGGAACCTAAAGAGTTAAGTTGCCGTACGGCCAAGTGACCCGACACGGGATCCGCGTGTATAACAACCGCTTGTCGCGGATTCCAGCGATGTTCTTTACCGCCCTGCTGTTCTTCGGCGGATGCGAGCTGCAAACTGTCGAGGAGACGACTCTCTTCCAGCAGGCAGAACGCAGCTTCACGCTCGGCGACTACGATGGTGCATCCGAAATGTATCGCGAGTTTTTGCGCGTCCACCCCTTGTCCCCACTTGCCGAGACCGCCGAACAGCGCATAGCGACCATCGAGCGGGAGCTCGACGCTATCCTCGGGCGTCGCGGCGCTCCGGCACCCGTGTACGCGTCACCTTATTCGACGCTGCCAGGAGCCGAGGAAGAGTCCCCCAGTTTCCGCGCCGTGCGCGCGCCACAGCTCCCCACTCTAGATTGACGTCCTCGCCCGCCATCCCGAGGGCTCCGCTCTCATTCTCCGCCTCACGCGCGGCACTGCGTACGCTCCGGACGCGCTCCCGAGGCCGTACAACCACGCGTCAGGCGGCCTTCGTGGCGCTCACGCTACTTGGAGGAGTCGTCGGCCTGTGGCTAGCCCCTCCAGAGATCGGACCGATTCAGAACGGCCCGGTGACGCACTATGGTGGCTGGCCACTCGAGACCGCATTCACCCTCTGCCTCCTGAGCGCGTCATGGATCACGTTCCGGGCCCTCGAGGTGCTGTTTCGAACGAACGACGCGCACGCGATCCTCACGTTGCCCGTCCGAGGCGATGCCTACTGGCTCGATCGCCTCACTGTCCTCGTCACAGAAGTTGGCCTCGCGATGATCGCCGTTTCCGCGTTCCTGGCGGCCGGGTTCACTCGGGATGGCGACGCGACGCTCACAATCGCAGCGATCGGCTACGTCGTCGTCGCTCATCTGGCGGCGGCTGCGCTCTCTTTTGGTCTCGTCACATGGGCGTGCGCGAGCACCGTCGACGAAGGAGCCATGGCCCGCTCGCTAGATATGACGCGAGAACGCGCCGGTTCGATCTATCAGATGGTCCCAGGGATCTCCTTCGGTGCCTGCGCCGCGTCGCTGCTGATCTTGAAGCTCGCCTTTGAAGAACCGCTGCGAGCGATGGCGGGTGCTGGATCGCTAGCACTCACGAACGCGACCTTTGTGGCTGCAGCCGTCGCGCTCATTCCCGCCATTGTCTCAGCGGTCGCTGGGCTGCGTGGCTACGGCGGTGCCCATGATGCCCTACAGGCCCGCTTCCTGGAGGTTGAGTCGATGACGGTCGGCCGAATGCAGACGTGGCACTCGGAATGGGCGGCTTCAAACGCGGACGACTCAGACGAACTTTGGGGACGGGTCGCTGCCGCACAGCTAGTCCGTCGGCACGGCATGCTTTTGCCTGGCAGCTGGCTCGTTGGTGTCGTCGCACTATTCGTGACGTGGGCAACCGGCGGCAGCATCTCGGTCGCAACATGGGCCGCCTTGGCGGTCTTCTGGCTCAGCATCGTGGTGCACCCTGTCTTGCGCGTTCAGCGACTCGCCGGCTACTGCGCCCACGGCTTCGCAGACACGCTGGGAGACACGGAGACCATCAAGCGCGCCGGCAGTCGGGCGGCCTCGAAGATTGTCTGGAGCCACGTGCCGGCGCTCTGCCTACCCGTCATCGCCGGTGGCCCCTCGTTATCTGACGTCGGCTATCTTCTGATCATCGTATCCTGCGCCGCCGCGTACCATATCGTTGGGGCTGTGAAGGCTCAACCACGCCTCGCGGCGCTGGCCGGGCTGAGCGCAGCCGCAATCGCAGCGGCCGCTTTCACCGTATTCGCTCCAGTTTCGCTATGACCAGTGCCGCCATGAACAGTGCCGTAACCAGCGCCCTCGCCGTCGACGGACTGACAAAGAGCTACGGCTCCCACCGCGCCGTCGATGCGCTCTCATTCATCGTGCCAGCGGGCAGCCTGACGGCGCTCATCGGCCCGAACGGCGCAGGCAAGTCGACGACTATGCGCATCCTGGCGGGTCTCCAGGAGCAAGATTCTGGGACGATTCGCATCTCAGGAGAAGACGCGTCAGGATCGCTGCTTGCAAGGAAGACCCATTGCGGGATCACGCCACAGGAGTTGGCGATGTTCGACTTTCTCAGTGGGCGAGAGTCATTAGCCTTGGTCGCCTCCGTCCGTGGCGCAGGCGACGTGAATGCGGAGATCGAACGGTGGCTCCGCCTCACGACGCTCACGGATGTCGCCGACCGATTGGTCAACACCTACTCTGGCGGTATGAAGCGCAAGCTCGCGGTGGCTTGCGCGCTACTTACCCGGCCGCCACTCGTGATTCTGGACGAGTCGTTCACAGGGCTCGACCCCGAGAGCACACATGCGCTGCAGGCAGAGTTGCGGTCCTACTGCGAAGACGGTGGCGCAGTACTGCTCTCAAGCCACATCCTTGATATGCTGCAGGTCATCTGTGACCGCGCTGTCGTGATGCGCTTCGGCCAGCACATGGTGACCCTCGAGGGTGATGAGTTCAAAGCGCTCGCCAACGTCCCGGGCGGTCTCACCAAAGCGTACCTATCGTGGACGCAGGACGCGTCGTAGTATCGAGCGTCGCTCCCTGCCGCGCCTCCGACCCGTGTGGCCTGCAGCGATCCTGCCCTCTGCCCCCACACTTGGCCTTACATGACGGACAGCGCTCAGACCCGCGTCGCACTTTTGCTCATTGGCAACGAGCTGCTG
This sequence comes from Bradymonadia bacterium, assembly GCA_047610025.1. Taxonomy (GTDB): domain Bacteria; phylum Myxococcota_A; class Bradymonadia; order REDH01; family REDH01; genus JBLFZA01. Next base: position 29,000 of record JBLFZA010000005.1, read on the forward strand.
ACAGGCAAGATTCGAGATCTCAACGGACCGCACGCAATCGACACTCTTCGGCGTGTGGGGGCCGAGCTGGTCGAGATGCGGGTCGTGAGCGACGGCCAAAACATCATCGCCACAGCGATACGAGAGCTTCTGGAACACGCTGATTGGGTGGTCACGAGCGGCGGCATTGGGCCCACGCACGACGACGTGACCATGGCCGCCGTCGCGCAGGCGCTCGATCGAGAGCTGGAAGAGAACCTTCCGCTGCGCGAACGCATTGAACGAAAGTTCCCAGATGATGAGATCTCGCGCAGGGTGTGGGCCCGAATGGCGACGTTGCCGGAGGGCTGTGAGCTGGTCGTGCCGGACAGACTCAGTTGGCCGGTTTTTCTCGCCGGGCGCGTCTGGATTCTCCCGGGAGTGCCACAGACTTTCCGAAAACAAATCGACGCCATTGCGCCTCGGTTCGGGAGTTCCAGCCCAACTCGAGCCGCGACGATCCACCTGGATGTCGGCGAAGGCATCGTCGCTGAACCGCTCGAAGAAGCCGTCACGCGCTTTGACCAAGTGGAGTTCGGCTCCTACCCGCACTTGCAGCCAGACAACACGTATCACACGCGCGTGACCGTTGAAGGTCGCGCTCCCGAACGCATCAGAGAAGCTACGGCCTTCCTCGTCGAGCGATTCGGCGAACACGTACAGCGCGTCGACAAGGCCGACCCAACCTGAGCGACGAGCGCTTTGCCCCGCGCGCGGGGCACCTCATCGAATGCCTACTGGCTCCCGGACTCGCTACTCGTATCTGGTTCTCCGACGATCTCGTAAGTCACCAACTCGCCTTGCCGACGCACCCCGATCGAGAAGCGGTAGTCGGAGACGGGTCGAGCCCAGAGCAACTTGTCGAAGCGCCGCACGCCACTCCCCGCGGCGGCTGTACCAGCCCTGACGGTATCGACGACGACGGAACGCCCGTCGACAGCGACGTCGACTCCCCAGCTTTGGAGTTCTGTCACGAACGCCTCGGAGTCCTCGCCAGCGATCGACTGGTCGAGTCGCACGCGGAAGGCGTCATTCGGCGGCTCATCGGGCGACTGCAGCGGCAAGACGCCACGGCCCCACTCCTCGTGAACGGCCTCCGCGACCAGCCAACGCCCCGGACGAGCCTCCACGTCCACTCGACCTCTTCCGTCCGTGAAGGCCCGTAGCGGCGGGTCAACGCCATCGACCAAAACCAACGCGTCCGAAACCGGGGCGCCCTGACCATCGATCACAAACAGCGGGAAGCTCACGAGGCGAATGGGTGCCGGGCATGCGGCCTCAGCCCTACGACCCTCCGCAACCCGCACTTCGACGGTCATGTCTTCGAAGCCTTCCGTTTGGCACGTGACATCGTAGAGCCCGGCGGGAACGTGTTCGACCACGTTACGGCTCCACCGGTCCAACCCCATCGCGGGTCGTGGCCAATGCGAGCGCGGCAGAACGGCACGCGGTTCCACACTGACGAACACCGGGTTGCGCTGCGAGACGAGCGCGAGCTCGCCTCCGATAGGCAGTTCCCAGTCTCTGGCTTCGCCAGCTTCGCCAATCTCCACCATCAGCGGGGCGTGTCCAGCCGCCGAGGCGATGATGCGACCGGGTGTGGCGGAGCAGTGAGTCGCCCGGAACCAGGCATCATTGCCAACTGTCGCACGACATACCGGCACCTCGCTTCCGCCGGCCATCAGCCAAACGCGCCCGCCAACCGCGGGTGCGCCACGTGACGTAAACAGTCGGCCCGAGATCGACGGCAACTGTTCTCCTGAGAGTTGCACAATGAAGTCGTCGAGGCCTTCTTGCGGAACTTCCAAGTTGAACTCGGCCGGCGCAAAGTCCGGGTGCTCGACACGCAAGACAACGTCTGCTCCGACCCCCGCGAGGTCGAACACACCGTTCGTCCCGGTGATGAAGCCATCGGGTGATGCCCAGCTGGGCAGCGCAGCGGAGCGGGCGGAAACAACAGCACCTTCGATCGCTCCACCACCGGCGTCTTCGACACGACCTCTTATTCTGCGTGCGGCGTCGAGTCTTAAGGTGATGTCGTCATAGCGTTGATCGCTGCTCACAATGAGTCGCGCGCTTACCGCCGGCGCGTAGCCATCAAGTTCAGCGATCAACTGCGCGGTACCGGGCGGAATGCCTGAGAGTTCAAAAGCTCCCTCGGTGTCCGTGGAATAGATGGAACCCGGAAGCCAAAAAGGCGTGCCGTCGGGTCGAACGAGTCGGTGAAAGTCATCGAATAAGGAACGACGCAGTTCCCAGCGCCCACCCTCATTCGTCTCGACCACGGCGGCCAGTCGCGCGCCGGCGACGGGGTTCCCCACCTCATCGAGGACATGGCCTGCGAGCGTGACCCCCTGCGACAAGCGGATATCAACGCTCTCATCCGTGTTGCCGACGAAGAGTCGACGCGCGTAGGGCAGGTAGCCTGGCGCACGCACTCTCAGGAAGTATTCTCCCCGTGGAAGGTAGTCGACGAGCGTCTCTCCAAACTCGAGCGCCGTGCTGAGGCTCAGCACATGCATCGGGCCCGTGGTGAGGGTCACGACGCCGAAGGGCACAGGTTCTCCAGTGCGACGGTCCAACACCCGAAGTGTCGTTTCTGCGGAACGATAGACGGGAATATCGAGCCGGATCGCGCCGGGCTCTTGCGGGTCATCGATGCTCAAAGTGCCGCCGTATCCGCTGCCCACACCCGGGCCAGCGACGACCATCTCGTAGCGCCCAGCGCGCAAGCCAGCGACAGAGAAGCGACCACGCGAGTCCGCGATCACGCTGCGTTGCGGGAACATTCCTGGGCCGCCAACGTGCACGACCGCGTACGGTACTGGTGCGCCATCGTGCAGCACCAACCCTTCAACATCTCGCCCGGACTGCAGCCCGAGCAAAAGCGGCGACCCGCCGGGATTCACACCGACAATAATGGCTGGGCCATAGCCGTCGTCACTTGCTTCAACCACGTACATTGCTGGCGCCAGACCTGCGAATTGGAATGAGCCGCCTGCGTCGGCGGTGCTCTCAACCAACTGACCGGAAACGGGATTGACTGCCGTCACAAGCGCACCAACGGCGGGCTCTCCATTTGGGAGAACCACTCGGCCGCCAATCACCTCGGCCGATGACACCTCAACCGCTGAGGGCTGGCCGCTGCCGTCTTCCGCCGTCTCGACATCGGCGTGTCCATAGATTTGCTGAAGCGCCTCGGCTCCCGCCTCACTCGTGAGGTCTGAGAGCCCGTCTCCCGACGCGCCCCCGCAGGTGCGAACACCAAATACGATTCCCACCAAAACGACGAGACCGACAATGACCGCGAGGGTTGTGCGCGTGACCTTCATGTAGAAGCGTTCTCTCCGTAACCTTGAGGTTCGTTACGCCGGACGCCGTCGCCGTCGCGCGAATCGCTTTTGAGACGATGCGGCCTGCTTCACGCCTAAGACGGCCAGCTTGTCGACGTAGCACGCAGCAGTCGGCTACATAAAGCAGACTCTCCGCCACCAGAGAAGGCAACCATCATGATTACTTCAATGACCCTCATCGAAGAATGCCGATTCGGCCTCGACGGCGGCGCGATGTTCGGCATAGTGCCTCGCCCGCTCTGGTCGCGGGCGATCACCGCCGACGAGAAGAACAGAATCGCCATGACCACCCGAGTGCTCGTGCTGCAGATCGGCGAACGTAGGGTCCTGGTCGACACAGGAATGGGAACGAAGTGGGGGGACAAAGAAGCCGGGATTTACGCCCTCTCCCATCCGAAGGGCTCGCTCCTATCGCAGCTTGCTGACGCGGGACTGCCTGCCGAGAGCATCACCGACGTACTGCTCACTCACCTGCACTTCGACCACGCGGGCGGGCTCACAAAAGCTGGGCCGAAAGGCCCGACCGCGACTTTCCCTCAGGCAACACATTGGGTGCAACGAGAGAACTGGTCGTGGGCACATCACCCCAGCGACCGCGACGCGGGCTCTTACCGGCAGGAGAACTTCGCCTTCCTCGCTTCCCCAGGAGGGCCCGAGCTCCGGCTGATCGACGGAAACGCGACGTTGTTCGATGCCATAACCGTCATGCCGTTGCGTGGGCACACACCCGGCATGCAGGCGCTGCGCTTCGATGTTGACGGGCGCACTCTTCTTTACGCCGCCGATCTTATCCCCACGAGCCACCATCTGCCTATCGCGTGGGTTATGGGCTACGACGTCAATCCGCTGGATTCCGTCGACGAAAAGCGATGGCTGCTGGGTGACGCCGCCAAGCACGGCTGGGTTTTGGCCTACGAACACGACGCCGACGTCGCCTTCTCGCGCGTCGCCGTCGACGACAGAGGGCGCTTCTCCGCCTTCGGCCAGTCGTCGTGCTTGGCGGATGTTCCGAGATAGCCGGAGAGGCTACGCTGCGGAATCCCGCGCGCCGTGCTCGTCGAATCGCGCGAGTTCGACGAACTCGTGACGCGTATCGTCAAAGTAATACGCAGCCGCACCGTCCGCGACGCCGGAGCGCACGCTCACTACGATGTGCACGACACCCGGCGCGTTCTCGTGTCGTACGCCGTGATCGTCGATCCAGCTCGTTCCTGCGATGTCTCCCTCGCTGAAATACGCGCCGACATCGGGGTGACTATGGAAGATGCCTGCAAGGCGTCCGCCCTTGAGCTCCCATTGTCGTAAAGGGCGCTGGTCCGGTTCGAACCAATCCTTCTCTCCTCGCGGGTAGTCGTCGGGATAGCGCTGATGAAGCTCTTCCGCCCGATTCGCTGCCGGCACGACATGAAGCGCCTCCTCGTGAACGAAGACGAAGCCGCACCCTTCCACAGGGTATGCTGGCTCTACAGCTCGGTAGGCCTGTCGTAGCCGCTCCCCCTCCATAAGCTGGAGTGTGGCCAGAGCGTCGCTTCTCTCGGTCATGATGGCTGCTCGTTGTAACGGTCTGCGTTGTCGCAGAGCAGGCAGACGATGACGCCCTCTTTCAGGCTCTGCCCAAGTTCAAGTGCTGCTGCGACTGCCGCGCCGGCACTATAACCAACTGTAATTCCTGCGTTCTGCGCGAGGAACTCAGCCATATCCCACCCAGCATCCGTCGACACGAATCGTGTGCCGTGCAGCACCTCATCGTTGTAGATCGCCGGCACAATGGAGGACGCGAGGTGTTTCATACCCTCAAGGCCGTGAAACGCAGCGTCCGGCTCGACAGAGTAGATTTTCACGCCTGGCACCAAGCGTCGCAGTGCGCGTCCCGCGCCCATAACGCTGCCTGACGTACCGAGCGCCGCAACGAAGTGTGTCACAGCGCCGCTCGTCTGTTCGGCGATCTCTGGACCGGTCGTACGCTCGTGCGCGCCAGAATTGTTCGGATTCCCGTACTGGTCGGCATACCAATAACGCCCCTCAGAATCGGAATCCCGCATTCGTTTGGCGAGACGAATTGCCCCATCGGAGCCTTCGAGTGGATCGCTGTAGACGATTCTCGCGCCGTACGCCGAGATGATGGACTTGCGTGCGGCGGAGACGTTCTCCGGCATGACCAACTCCACATCAACCCCCAGAGCGGCGCCGATCATGGCGTACGCGACACCGGTGTTGCCGCTCGTGGAGTCCAGCAGCACTTTGCCTTCGCCCAGTTGCCCTCCGTCAAGCGCCGCTCGCACAATCTCCAGCGCTGCGCGGTCTTTCACTGAGCCGCCTGGATTGAGATATTCAGCCTTCCCAAGCACTGACACACCTGGAGGCAGCTGCGCTCGGAGAGCGTCAATCGGAAGCAATGGCGTGTTTCCGATCAGTTCACAGACAGAGTCGACTCGCGACGGGCGACGATGTGCGACCGTACTCAACCGCCGGCCGTCGCAGGCACCAGCATCACCTCATCGCCATCATTTAGAGGCGTATCGAGGTTGTCGAGGAAGCGAATGTCTTCGTCGTTCGCGAAGATGTTCACGAAACGTCGGACCTTACCGTTTTCGTCGAGCAACTGCGCCGCCAGGTCAGGGTGATGCGCTTTCATCTGATCGAACACGGCACCGACCGTGCTTGCTTCGAGCGTCACGTGATCCGCGCCAGCGGCGAGTTTGCGAAGGGTCGTTGGGATTCTCACTGTCACAGCCATGACTGGCCTCCTTGGTCTATTGATTCGTTGGTTTGTCGGACCGCTAGGTCGCTCGGGTGGCGGCAACACTCAAAGTGATGGTTCACCACCAGCCAACAAAGCGCCGACCACACTCAGGAATGAGCACCACAACAGATGCTCCGCAATCGTCAACAACGCCCACAGCGCTCTCCACCAGCTCGGCACCAACCGGTGAAAGCAGTACCCCCTCACGCTGCGCGACCTGTTGTCGCCGCGCGCGCGCGCTCGGCTCGAGTTCACGGCGACGCTCACGATCGTCGAGCACCGTGCTCACCCGCTTCGGCAATACCCCCAGCGACTCAGCAAGCTCGGAGGTGAGTTGGCCGAAGTCGGGCAAAACCCAATGTACGTCGGACTCACCAAGCTCAGCCGACACCTCCGCAGCCACGTCTCGCAGCGCAGACAAAATCGGTCGTGACGCATGACGCTCAACGAGTTCACCCGAAAAGGCGGACGTGGCGGCAGCTACCTCTTCCGAGTTCTTGAACGTCCGCACCCGAGCCCCAACCCCGTGAAGGAGCGACCGCAGACGACGCTCGTTCGGGCTCACATCGAATACGGTTACGCCGCGTCCCTCGCTCGCCGCACGGATGGCAAGAGAGTACGAGAACGCATCCGCGCCGACTACGCCGATCGTCTCGGAAGAGGCATCCGCCAGCGAACAGCGCACAACGCGGTCGAAGAATGAGCCGCCAGCCGAGTAGCCCTCGTGCTTCAGCCAGATCCGCCCGGCACCAGAGCGGCGCAAACCAACGAGAGGAGGCGCAGGCAACGCGGGGTAACTCTTCGCAAGCACACCGCTCGTGACCGGACTAAGCTGTGGGGGTCGTGTTGGCATCGCAGGCTCTAGGGACGCCGATGAGGTCGCCTTTGTTCATCACATCTCGCAACGTAACGCCGTCGAGGATGGAATCGATTCGAATAGAGATGTCCCGCCACGCAGCGGCGGTCACACAGCGGGAAGAGATGCAGCATCGTTGCTGCATCTCTGAATCAGTCGCGAAACAACAGGCGTAGTCGGTCTCGCCATCGACAGCGCGAATGATGTCGCCCACCAGTATCTCATCAGGTGTCTTGAACAGAAAGTAACCCCCCATTACGCCCACGCCTGCTCCCGACGATGTGCGCTCGTTTCAGATCCTGGCAAATCTGCTCGAGGAAACGAGGGGGGAGCGCCGCCCGACCAGCGATCTCATCAACCTTCGCAGAGCCACACTGGCTGTGGAACGCGATATCGAAAAGTGCGCGCAGAGCATACGTCGCTTTGGAGGAAATCTTCACCTGCTCCTATTGTTAACAGGACAGGCAAACAATAGGGGCCGCCTCGAACCACCGCAACCGAGGGGGCTCGACCGACTCCGATTGAGCCACGCGCAAACCGAGTCAAAGCGCCCCCCCGGCGGGAACCGACCTCACAACCCGTTAAGTCCGCAGAAGCTCAGCGGTCGGCAACAAACGAACGACCTTCCAAAACTGACGCCCATCGGCGCCCGGCACGGCTGCGATCAACCCCACGAAGCGCCCGGCCGCCCGCGCGACGACGAGTGGCTCAGCGTCCCATCCTTCAGCAGGCGGCAGTTTACCGTGACCGAGGTCACGAAGTGTTTCGTCATCCAGCTCGGTCGACGGCAAGTGGCCTAGCCCAATCGACGGACATCTCAGAGCCGTCGCTCGAATCTCCTCAGACTCACCAAGTGAGTCCAGCGGGGTCGCCATAGAGAGGTCGAGCGCGCCAATCGCGGTGCGTCGGAGCGATGAAAGATGCCCCCCGCAACCAGCCGCGTCACCAGCGTCGCGCGCCATCGAACGAATGAACGTCCCCTTCGACACGTTTGAATCGAAGTGAATCTCATCCACGACGCTGTCATCAGGGTCGATTTCAACGCTGCGGACCACGACATCACGCGGCTCCATGATGACTTCTTCGCCGTCACGTACCCTGGCGTACGCCCGCTTGCCATCCATCTTGATCGCAGAGACCTGCGGTGGAACCTGACTCAACGGCCCCACCATATCGCGGAGCGCCTGCACCGCCACGCGACGGTGCTCCGTCGACACCGAGGAGGTCGACAGAGGCTCACCCTCAGCGTCATCAGTACTCGTTCGCACGCCAAGCTTCGCGACACCCCGGTAGCCCTTATCTAGACCCGTGAGATACGACACGAATCGAGTCGCGGTACCGAAGCACACAACCAGAACACCCGTCGCAGCGGGGTCCAACGTGCCGGTGTGGCCAGCCCGCTGGCAGTTGTACGCACGACGAGCCGCAGACACGACGTCGAACGAAGACATACCCGAAGGCTTATCGACGACCACCATACCGTCGACGATATTACCCTTAAGCTTCGGCCGTCTCCCCATCCAACACCTCTGACACGGCCGCAGAAAGAAGTGCAGAGACCATTGCTCCGTCGCCGTCGATGCGGCAGCCCGCGGCGTTCTTATGCCCTCCGCCGCCGAAACGCTCTCCGATCAGGGAGACATCCACGTGACCACGAGACCGCAAGCTGATCCGAAATCCGCCGCCATCTTCGGTCAACTGCGCCGCAACCTGCACTCCCGCAATGCCGCGCGCGAAATTGATGAGCCCGTCCGCATGGTCAGATGAAGCGCCAGAAGACGCGAAGTCCGCCTCGCACAGAGTCAGCATCGCGAGCCGGTCGCCGCAATGAAGCGCCAGCGAATCGAGCGCACGCGCCGTAAGCCGTACCCGCTCGACGGAGTTCGACTCGTAAACTTCGCTGCTAATCTGCCAAACGTCGATGCCCGTGCGTAGCAAGCGCTCCCCGAGCTCCATAGCGTGCGCTGTCGTCGCCCCGTAGCGGAAGGATCCCGTATCGGTC
>JBLFZA010000006.1:0-36882 GCA_047610025.1 Bradymonadia bacterium
GGGAGTTTCATTCGCTGGTTTTCACGAGACCAACTGTCGGTCCCCAGACGGCGACGACTGTGCGACTACAACGTCGAGCATCGTGAGCAACTACTGGAGGATGCCGCTCTGTGACATTTTCTTGCGAGCTGGATGAGGGCGCGCGCGCGGCATCTAAGGCGCCGCTCGTGCCGAACATGCCGGCCCTAGTCATGCTCTCCGACGTGAACGGATCGCTGCACGCGATCACCCCAGGCAGGCGCTCATGATCGGGCGCACATCATCAACGTGAGGGTGACGCACAGGCGTTCGCGATCGCGGAGCCGTTCGCTCCGATGTGGCCTCCTTCGCTGTCGGCCGCGATCTCGAGAAGCCGCTGCTGCATCGCGTTCCTCGCCATGAACATCGTGGCGTGATCAACCCCCAGTCTGAGGTGCGCGATACCAATCTTCCGCCGTCTGGCCCGATAGTCATCGCCCCATGGCCCGTTGAGAAGCTCTGCTACCCAGCGCTTCAGCGTGAGCTTTAGACGAGTCACCGTGGCGTCGTTGTCCATGATCTGAGCGGTCAACCGGTGCTCAAGGATTCGGCGATAGAAGTCCCCCACGATGTCATCGACGTGCGGGCGAACGAAAGGCCAAAGCCCGCGCAAGACTTCGCCATCACTGCGACTCCGCGCGATGTACGAATCGAACTCCGCCGCGGGGAGGCCTTCAAACATTCGCTCACCTTTTGCTATCAGATGCCGTGTATACTTTCAGCGCTACGCCGGTTCAGACAAGGTGGACCGCAGCCCTGCCAGCCGTGCACCCGTAAGCCAATGACGACAGACGAGAAGACCCCACAGGCGCCACCGTCCAAGGAAGCCCTTGACGCCGTTCACTCGTTCCCGTGTCGATACGACATCAAGGCGTTTGGTGAGAACGACGACATCTTCTTGCTGGAGATCACCGCCTTGGTAACGGAGATGGTCCCCGATGGCTCGGGAGAGGTCACCCCACGCATCAGCGGCAAGGGGCGTTACCTCTGCGCCACAATAGGATTCCACGCGCAGCACGCGAACCATGTGCAATCGCTGTACATCGAGCTTCAGCGTATCGATGGTCTTCGGATGCTGCTTTGATGTCTAATGTGCGTCACGCTCACTGCTTCTCCTAACCCCCAGACGCGACATGCGATTCTTTGCCATTGCAGCGATGGGTCTGCTGCCCAGCGCATGTGCTGACTCTCAAGAGCGGCAGCTGCCGAATCTCGCAGAAGAAGGCTTCTTCTACGACTGTGTCGCGCTCGGCGATGCCCTCTGTGACGGGGATGTGCAACGCGACTTGTTCGACACAGACGACTCAACGCCGAGCGGCATCCCGATTCCTGCGCGAATCGCCGTGGGCTCACTCTTCACGATTGAGTACTTCGACCGGGTCGAGGGCCAGCTCACGCGCCGACCCGTCGACGCCGCGACCGATTACTTCATTGAAGAGACCGGCGAGGAGTTCACAGCCCTGAGAGCCGGTGTGACCACGCTGTTGGCCCGCGACGCGAGAGGCAGCGTCTCCGAGGTGCTTCACTTGGAATTCTCGGAACCGGCTGAGGTACAAATCGACGGCGCCGAGTCGGGTCTCTCCACGGGCGAGAACATCGACTTGTTTGCCGAAGTCTTCGACAGCGAGCGACGACGGCTAGGAGGAGCATTGACCTACACGTGGACGGTCGCGGATCCCACCGTACTCAGGCTCACTCCCGCCTATGACAACGGCCCCGACGCGCTCAGCGACGACCACGTTATCATCGAGACCGTCGCGATTGGCGTTACCGACGTGACGGTTCGCGTCGGCGAGCTGAGCGTGACGACCACTATTCGCGTGGGAGGAGACGTATGAACCCCCTACGAGTCGCCCTACTTGCGCTCTTGCTCGGGGCGACAACCAGCGGCTGCGACCGCTTCGACGGCGTCGAGTTCATCGTGAACTCTGACCTCCCCTTGACGACCTACAGTATCACGCGAACCACGGTCGAAGTGCCTGTTGGGGTCGCGATCGGTGTACGCGTTCGACCCAAAGGCGGAGACGACCCCGCGAGGCTCCAGCTACGCAGTAGCGACGACGTTATCCTGCGCATCGAGGACGGCCCCGGTGACATCCAGTACTTCGTCGGCGTGAACCCCGGCGAGACTCGTCTCGAGGTGGTCTATCGCGGAACTGTTGAAGACCGAATCGACGTCGTTGTGTTCGAGCAGTAGTTTCCGGTCGAGCGCCGCTGAGTGCAGCGACCTGCGAGAACACGCCGTTAAGCTGACGCAGCGAACCTAGTCGTCGTCGATCTTGCCCCGAAGCCGCTTTTTCTCACTCTGCGCCTTCTTCGACGCCACTCTCCGACGCTTTGCGCCGGCAGAGATACGCGTCGGCCGCCGGCGTTTTTGTACGTGAAGCGCGTCGACAATGAGCGAGGCAAGACGGCGACCAACCTCCTGCTTGTTCCGCAGCTGGCTCCGCGTATCTTGAGACGCCATCTGCAGCTCGCCCTCGGCGGTCAGCCGGTTGGATAGCGCTCGCACGACTCGCGTCTTCTGGCCGTCATTGAGCGCCGAGCTGTTCCTCGGAACCCAGTGCAGCGTCACCCGGCTGTCCGTCTTATTGACGTGTTGACCCCCCGCTCCAGAAGAGCGGCTCGTGCTGTACCACACCTCCCAGCCCGGGATGGTCAACTGCTCGCTGACGACGATGTCATCGCTCATTCCGAGGCACCGGTTGGTCCCACGCGCTCAACGCGTCGCGCTGCGTAGGGAGTGTGGATGTTCGCCGCGCGGAAGGCACGCTTGGCCTTCTCGGTGACGTCGGATGCGAACTTCTTCTCGAATCGCGCGTCGACAACATACGCCTTTACGCGAATCTGGGTTGCGAGCGCGCCGTCGAGCACAACGTCCGTGACGAGTACCACAACCGGCTTGCCCAAGAAGACGTAGGCCGAAGTCACGGTCGCTTCCCGTGCCAACCTCTTCGCGACATCAAAGTCCGCGTCGACAGCAATGTGAAAGTCCATCTGCACCATCATATCGAGCGCGCCTGCGTTGGCGCTCGCGACTGCATCGGTCAGAAACTTGTTGGTGGGTATGGAGACGAGATTGTCGTCTAGCGTGATCAGGCGGACAGAGCGCAACCCGATCTCCGCGACCTCCCCATAGTATCCACCAAAGGCGATGCGATCGCCTACCTGGAACGGAGAGTCGATCAGGATCAAAACGCCGGAGATGAGCGACGCCGCTGTGTCCTTGAGCGCGAAGCCTACCGTGACCGCTAACGTGCCGCTGAGCGCGAGCATCGCGTTCTCGTTCAGATTGAACACGGTCGTGATGAAGATCGCGCTCGCACCGAGGAAGATGATGAAGCGAGAGATGCTCGCGACCTTCTTGAGGAGCAAGCGTCGACGCGGCTGCCCCTCTCCGAGCTGGTCGAGCAGGCGTGAGACCAAGCGCGAGCTGAGCACGGCCGCGACGACAATGACGAGACCATAGAGCAGCTTGTCCGGCCGCAATGTCTCGAGGAGTACGTCTGCACCTTCCATCGCTAGGCCTCCGCCCGAAGAGTCAGGTCAAGCAGGTTTTCGTCCCGCAGTTTCGCAAGTGTCTGAACGTAGAACTGCACGTGCAGTCGAACAGCTCCGCTCTTCGTCTGTTCGAGAATACCGAGCTCTCGCAGGTGGTTCAGGTAGACCTCGCAAACGCGCGGGTCCGTGTTGACGGTCACGGCGAGCTCTTCCGTCGTCAGCTCACCATGCTGCACGATGGAGTTCAGCGCAAAGAGCAGGTCATCATCGAGCTTCTTCAGCGGAGACTCGGGCGTACGCTCGAAGAGCGCGACGTGAAGCGAACCATCCTGGTTTCGCGTGACGCTCTTCAGCCACAAATGAAACGCCACTCGCATATTGCCGCCCGACGCCTCAGCCAGCAGGCGATAGTAGCCCGCGGATGACCTCACGACCTCGTAGAACTGGGGGTCGTCGCCGCTCGCTGTGAGTCGATCGAAGGTCGGGTAAAGCCCAACGACCTCGTTGCGGCGCTCGAGCGCCGTTCGCAGCTCCGCATCGCTAAGCGGTCGCAAGGTGAAGACATCTCGGAAGTAGCCGCGGCGATCACGCACCCGATGCAAATAGTGCCAGGAGTAGCGGTCGAAGGCCAACACCCAGAAGACGTTGTGGTTGGTCAAGGTCACGAGGTCGAAGAACGCGACAATGGCCTCGAACCCCCCGACCGTTCTCAGGAACAGACGTTCACAGCAGTCCACGGCGATCACCCGACGCGGACCCATTTGGAGCGCCTCGACGAGCTCCTTGCTCGTTGTAGGCAGTCTCGGCGGCTCGCAGTTTGCCGCCCTCTCCACACGCTCCGTGTCGTCCGTGACGGCGGCGTCTGGTGCCTCTCCGGCCGAAGCGTCGGCGCTCGTAGCCTCTGCAACGGTTGGTCCGCGCTGCAGAACGACTGGGGCGAGCCAAGCCACCATCTCCGCCTCAGTGGTCAGGCGACGGGGGGGCTCCAACGACGCCAACACTTCATCAAACTCTCCCAACAGCGCTGGCAAACCGGCCAACCAAGAGGTCTTGCCGCTCCCCGGGTCGCCGACGATCGCCACCGTTCCCCGCACGGAGTTCTTCCGCCAGCTCTCAAGGCTGACTTCGACGCCGGTCTCGGACGGAGGACGCGCCACACGGTAGGGCTCGTCACTCACAGGCACGTCCCGATAGATCCGTTGATACGCCACGGGCAGCGGCAGCTTCTCGCCTACCGCTGTGTTCGCGCTGGTGTTCGCTCGAGCGATACGCCGTTGGAAGAAGAAGTTGGCGATGCGCTGCCCGGGGCCGCGACCGGCCATCCACTCGGTGCCATACCGCACGATCCATATTCCAATGAGGTAGGCCGCCAGGAACGCGGTCACCAAAACAATGTAGGGCTTGTTGACGCGTTCCCGAATCCACGTCGTGAATCGGCTCGGTTCGCTCGACGCCTCGCTTCTGGCGCAGAACGCCTCGACGATCTCTTTTCGCCAGTACCAGCTGATCAGATAGAGCAGCGCGATCAGGCCGAGTTGGAACGCCCACCCCGCGTAGTAGAAGAGGAATCCCGGCCCAAAGAGGGCCTTCACGGTAGCGAGCGCTACCCGCCCTGACACGTAGTAGGTCAAGCAGATGCGGACCGTCCGGTTGATCAGCTGAGCGCGCCTCGACTCCAGGTCGAGGATATCGACCCCAATCCGCTCGCCCTCCCCATCGACAACGATCTCGATCGAGTCGCGGTCGCGGCGGGGGATGATGAGCACCACCGTCGCCTTCGACAACAATCGGAAACCGAGAACCCAGAACGCAATCGCGAGAACGAACTCCAACTCCGGAGACCGAAACGGCATCCACAAGCGCAGCGCTGCAATCGCGAGCAGCCCGATCACCTGCGGCAGCACAACGTGCAAAAGTTCACCCGCCTTCAGCACCTCCCTCGCGAAGCGCCGAAACCGCTCATGGTTCCGGAATTCGATGACTTGGCTGGTGAGCGTGTCTCGCCATCCTGGCAACGAGCGTCGCACAAAGAGCAACAAGAACAGAAGCAAGAGGGGCTTCGTCACTCCGCCAAGCGAGCCGATGACGCCCCGAAATCCGAGACTTTGTGCGCGCGACAGACGTGTCACCCAATTCGCCACCGAGCCACTCAGACGCTCGGAAAAATTGCGGCTTGCCTCTAGCAGGTTGGCCCCGGTCGGCGACAAGAGCCGGCGACGACGCTCCTGACTCAGAAGCGGTATGAGGCGGTCGATCGTCCTCGCATAGGAGTTGGTCTCCGTCTCCGTCAGCCGCCACTGGGTGTTCGCGGTGGCGTACCGAAGTTGTTCAAGCCCAAGCTCCTGTTCCGCCAGATCCGCGAGCTCGGCGTTCAACTCGCGCCAGCGCCCCCGGAGCTCTCCCGGGATGCCCTCGAGAAGATCGGCGTCCCTCTCAGCGCGTGCAGCTGTGAACGCGGCCTCTGCATCTTCAACGACAGCCGCTCGTTCGACGCGCTCATTGCGTGCTTCGACGAGCCGATCGCGTGCGTCCATTCGACGATCAATAAGCTCTGCAAGCAGGTCATCGGCCCGTATCGGGCGCACATCCTCAGGCAGCTCTCGCATGGCCGCGACCGCTGCCGCCAACTCAACTTGCGTGATCGCGAGCTGTTCTGCCGCAGCGTTTTGCTCGGAGAGTCTCTCTTCTCCGGAGCGCCGCTGGAGCGCAATCCGCTCAAGCGCAGGCCCGATGAGCGCCCATTCGCTGGCCAGCTGAAGTTCGAACTCGGTCCGCGCCTGCTCTCGCTCTTGCCGAGCGCGCTCACTCAGCTCGGCAGCCCGAACCTCGACCTCGTCCGTCTGCTGCGAGGACGCTTCGAGAGCGGCCTGTCCTTCCTCAATGGTTGTCGCGAGCTGTACAGCATCGCCCTCGCCGGCTTCCTGAGCAGAAGCCGCGGCCTCAACGGAGGCGTTTCGCCGCTCAAGGTAGCGAATCTTCTCCCTGGTGAAAGACAGCTCCCGTCGACTGAGTTCAGCGGCCTCTTCCGCGCGGGAGTACGTCAGGAACGCTGCCAGCATGCGGGTGCGACGCAGGAGCGGCTCATTTCCTAACGGCGCGAGCTCTCGGTACTCCTCACCACGCACCTGCGCGTTGGCGAACGCGTCGCTCTCCGCGAGATCTCCTGCCACTTGCGCCGCGGTGTTGGCCGTGAGCTCCGTTTCAAGAGTGGCGAGACGGGCGCTGATCGGCTCGGCCTGAGAGAGCTCCACCAATTCGATCCCGAGCAGCTCCGCGACCGCTTCATTCGGCGTTTCAGCGCTTCGCAGCGTCTCGACTCGCTCATCGGGAACGATCGGGATCTTCGAGACGACCCGTGTGACGAATCCATTCGCGATCCCGCGAGCCGATGCTGCGGCGTGCTCGGCCGACGTCGGCCCCTCCGCGATCTCGCCGGAACCCTCCTGCAAAACTGCAGTCGAGATCACGCCGGATCCTTCACCGGACCCCTCCTGAACGACCGGCTCGGGGTCGGACCCCGATCCTTCCGTCGCCGGCGTGCCAAAGTCTGCCGACTCTCCCGACCCTTCCTGACCAGGCTGAGCGAGGGGGGCGAGCGGCAAACCCACGGCCAGCAAGGCGAAGAGAGAGAGAAACGGCACGCAGACGCGGCGCGCGGTGTCCCGAAAGGCGTGGGCAATGTTCACGTGAGAACGACCGAAAATTGGGTCATGCCCTCCCGAATTCAGAGGGCGCTGCACTCTCGTCTGCCCGTTACGACGTCGCAAGGTCAATCGAAGCCTTGCCACCCGACTCGCGCGCGACTAGCCGACGTGCGGCCTTATGCCCCGCGCACATGCAGCACCGTTTCGAAAACGTCGTCCTCGTTGGACTCACTCACGTCGATGCCCCCGTGGTTATCTCTTCGCGCGCCATCGAGGATGGTATCGCGGAGACGATGCAGCGCTTGGGTATGCCTCCAGGCACGATCGAACAGCTCACGGGGATCCGCGAGCGCAGGTTCTATGAGCCTGGCACCGCGCCTAGCGATGCCGCTCGTGACGCCGCCGAGCGACTCCTTGCGGTGTCACCCGTGCCTCGTGAAGACATCGGCGTCATCGTCTCGACGTCCGTGTGCAAAGACTTCATAGAGCCCTCCGTCGCTTGCCTCGTGCACGGCGGGCTTGGGCTCTCAGCCGGGTGTCTAAACTTCGATGTCGGCAGCGCCTGCCTCGGCTTCCTCAACGGGATGGCGATCGTTGGAGACATGATCGAGAGAGGACTCGTTCGCTACGGGTTGATCGTGGACGGTGAAGACAGCCGCTACGTGGTTGAGCAGACCGTCGCGCGATTGAGCCAACAAGGAGCGACCTCCGAGGACTTCTCTCGCGAGTTCGCGGCCCTCACCCTCGGCTCCGGCGCAGCCGCCATGCTGCTCGGACATCGCTCGTTGTCGCCGGACGCGCCCCGACTGACCGGCGGCGTCTTTCAGGCAGCGACTCAGCACAACCGACTGTGCCTCGGCCAGCCAGACCGAATGCTGACCGACGCCACAGGGCTCCTCCACGCGGGCGTACAGCTCGGGCAGGAGACCTTCGAGCAAGCCCGTCAGCTCCTCGGCTGGTCACGGGAGAATCTCGACGTACTCGCGCTCCATCAAGTCAGCCGCGTGCACACCCGTGAGCTTTGTGCGCGATTGCACTTGCCCGAGGAGAAGGCGATTTTGACCTTCCCTACCTTGGGAAACACAGGGCCTGCTGCACTCCCCATCGCGCTCTCGATGGCGCTCGAACAAGGCCGCGTGCCACCGGGTGGCCGAGTAGCCCTCATGGGAATCGGCAGCGGACTAAATTGCGGTATGTTCGAGGTGCACTGGTGAGCCGTTCACTCCCCAGCGCCGTCGACCCAGCGTGGTACCCGTTCGAGGGTAAGGTCCTCGAACTGGACGGCCACGGGTACCACTACCTCGACGAGGGCCAGGGCCCCACAGTGGTCATGCTGCACGGCAATCCCACGTGGTCGTTTTACTACCGCGAGCTCGTTCGCGAGCTGCGTGTCGATCACCGTTGTCTAGTGCCCGACCACATCGGCTGTGGGTTGTCGGACAAACCCACCGCCAGCGAATACGACTTTCACTTCGAGCAGCGCATCCTCGACGTTGAACAGTGGCTCGATACGGTCGCGCCGAGCGGGCCCATCACGCTCGTCCTGCACGATTGGGGCGGCATGATCGGCATGGGCTGGGCGGCGCGACACCCCGAGCGCGTGGCACGCATCGTGCTGCTCAACACCGCGGCGTTCCACATGCCGCAGACGAAGCGGTTCCCCCCGGCACTGCGCCTAGCGCGCGACTCGCGCCTCGGAGCAGGCCTCGTGACGCGATTCAACGCATTCGCGGTGGCGGCGGCGTCCGTCGGTTGCAAGAGCACGCCGATGTCGGCCGCGCTCAGGAAAGCCTACGTGGCCCCTTACGACACTCCTGCGAACCGACTCGCGACCCTTCGCTTCGTGCAGGACATCCCCCTGTCCGCCAGCGACCGCGGTTTCGACACCATCAGTGACGTCGAAGCGATGCTACCGAAGTTCGACAAGCTCCCCGTGTTCATCGGCTGGGGCGACCTCGACTTCGTCTTCGACGAGCACTTTCTCGCGCGCTGGAGAGAGCTCCTGCCGTCGGCAAAGGTGACGCAGTACCCCCGAGCGGGTCACTACGTACTTGAAGACGTGGCGCAGGACCTTATCCCTCGGATTCGAGCGTTTCTAGAGGATCACCCGGTCGCGTCGTGAGCGAGTACGCCAACATCGCAGCCGCTGTTTCGACGATGGCCGCCCAACAGCCCGATGTCCCAGCAATCTACTTTCCCGGCCCACGGGGAGCAGACGGACAGCGAAGCTACTCGCAGTTCACGTACGCGGAGCTAGACAGAGAGAGCGACCTCATCGCTGCCGGCCTCAACGCGCTCGGCATCGAGAAAGGAACCAGGGCGGCGCTCATGGTGAAACCGAGCTTGGAGTTCTTCGCTCTGACCTTCGGCATCTTCAAAGCCGGCGCCGTGCCGGTGATGATCGACCCCGGTATCGGCCTCAAGAACCTGAAGACCTGCCTGGGAGAGGCTGCGCCCGACGCCTTCATTGGCATCCCACCGGCACACGTCGCGCGGCTCGTGCTCGGGTGGGCCCGCGACAGTATCCGGACGGTCATCACGGTTGGCCGACGGTGGTTCTGGGGCGGCTACACGCTCGAGCAAGTTCGCGACGCCGCACAACCGGACTGGCAGCGCCCACACACCACCGTCGACGACCTAGCAGCGATCCTGTTCACGAGTGGCTCTACCGGAGTCCCTAAGGGCGTCGAGTACACTCACCGCACCTTCCTCGCGCAGGTCGAGCTCATACGGGACATGTACTCGATCAAGCCGGGCGAGATTGATCTACCGACCTTCCCGCTCTTCGCGCTCTTCGATCCAGCGCTCGGCATGACAACAGTCATTCCGCATATGGACTTCACCAAGCCAGCCTCCATCGACCCCGCCGAGGTCTTCGAGCCGGTGAAGCGATTCGGCGTGACGAACATGTTTGGCTCGCCTGCGCTGCTGCG
Source organism: Bradymonadia bacterium (assembly GCA_047610025.1). Classification (GTDB taxonomy): domain Bacteria; phylum Myxococcota_A; class Bradymonadia; order REDH01; family REDH01; genus JBLFZA01. Next base: position 10,097 of record JBLFZA010000006.1, read on the forward strand.
CACGGTTGGGCGCGCAGCGGAAGGGCAGTCCCTTCCTTCGCTCCAGCGCGTCATCTCCGCCGGTGCCCCCGTGCCCGCCACGGTTATGGAGTCGGTTCTTCGCGCCCTCCCGGACACCGCGCGCGTGCACACGCCCTACGGAGCCACTGAGTGCCTCCCTGTCTGTTCCATCAGCAGCGCTGAAGTTCTCGGCGAGACCCGTGAAGCCACAGACGCCGGGCTCGGCGTGTGTGTCGGCGCGCCAATCCCGGCCACCGTCGTACGCGTGATTCGAATCTCCGATGACGCGATTCCGACGTGGAGCGACGACCTTGTGCTGCCCCAAGGAGAGATCGGCGAGATCGTTGTGAAGGGGGAGATGGTCACCCGCTCCTACTTTCGGCGAGACGAGGCGACGAGGCTCGCAAAGATCCACGAAGGGGACGCGGTGTGGCATCGAATGGGAGACCTTGGCCGCTTCGATGAAGCGGGTCGCGTCTGGTTCTGCGGCCGGAAAGCGCACCGCGTCATCCTGCCTGAACGCACCATGTTCACCGTCCCGATCGAGGCGAGGTTCAACACACACCCCGCGGTGTATCGAAGCGCGCTGGTCGGGGCGCGACTTGCTGGCGGCATCACGCCCGTGTTGTGCATCGAGCGAGAGCCCGACGTTCCCGGTACGGACGCCGAGCTGCTCGCCGATCTGCGCGAACGAGCGGCGACCGACCCTGAACTCAACATCATCACGCACTTCCTGATGCACTCGGGCTTCCCGGTCGACATTCGACACAACGCGAAGATCAACCGCGAGACGCTCGCGGTCTGGGCGACGGGGAAGCTCTAATGCGCGTTCTGGTTACCGGCGGGGCGGGGTTCCTCGGCTCTCACATCGCGGCCAAGCTCGTCGCGCGAGGGGACGACGTGGTGTCGCTTCAGCGCAGCGCGGTCACCGCGACGTCTGAGAGAATGACCGCGATCGCTGGCGACATCGCGTCACCGGAGGTCATGACGGAAGCGGCCAAAGGCTGCGATGCCGTCATTCACGTCGCCGCGAAAGCAGGCGTTTGGGGCAGCCGAGAGTCGTACGAACGCCCGAACGTGCTGGGCACAGAGAATGTCATCGCCGCGTGTTTGCACAACGGCGTGCAAAAGTTGGTCTACACGAGCACCCCCAGTGTCGTGCACACAGGCGGAGACATCGAAGGCGGAGACGAGTCGCTGCCGTACGCCGAGCACTTTGCGACGCATTATCCGGAGACGAAGGCAGTCGCCGAACGGGCGGTCCTGCGAGCGAATGGACTCGCGCTCAGCACAACCGCGCTGCGGCCACATCTGATCTGGGGCCCCGGTGATCCGCACCTGTGCCCTCGCGTCGTCCAGCGTGCCAAGGCCGGCCGACTCAGGCTCGTCGATGGCGGACAGAAACGGGTCGATGCGGTCTACGTCGACAACGCCGCCGACGCTCATATCAATGCACTCGATCGCTTGGGCCCGGAGGCCGCATGTGCTGGGCGCGCCTACTTCATCACGAACGATGAGCCCCTGCTTCAGAGGGATCTCATCAACGGATTCCTGCGTGCAGCGGGCTTGCCTGAGTGCACAAAGAGCGTCTCCAGAGGGGTGGCCAGCGCCGCCGGAGGCGTGCTTGAAAGTCTGTACAAGCTCGTTGGCGCAACCTCAGAGCCACCCATGACGCGCTTTGTCGCGGAGCAGCTCGCGACCGCTCATTGGTACTGCATCGATGCAGCGCGACGCGACCTCGGCTATTCGCCTCAGGTGACCATGAGCACCGGCTTCGAACGACTGGCCGCATCACTCGCGGCCACCTAGCCAAGACTCAGCGCTCTGCCGACGGGCGCCCGAACGAGGAGAAGCCAGTCGTGGTGCCAAAGGCGACGTCGCAGCTGTCGTCGTCAGCGCGTTCCGCGGAAGGAACCAGGGTCACGGCACGCACCCGCTGCTTCTCCGCGTGCCGCTCAGTACGACGCATATCGGCGAGTGCTCGACTCTCCCGCACCTCCGCCACGCGCGAGAGCGCATGATGACGGGCCTGCAACGCGCGCCCCGTCGCCCGGGACGCCTGCAACTCAGCCTCGACATGCCGCGATGAGGCGAGCGCCTCTCGCGCATCTTCGAGGGCGAAGCGCGCCTGCTGTAGATCCGGGCGTACTCGAAAGCCGTAGGACCGGTCCGCCTCTTGAAGAGCACGAGCGGCGAGCGACACAGCAGCACGAGCAGATTCGCGGACATCGAACGGCTCAGGCGATAAGTGAACGGCCTCGGTGAAAAGGCGTCGTGCGTCGGCAAGCGCGTGCCGAACCTTCCACCACGTGATCGGACGCGAGCGCATGAGTTCACGCGCCTCGTCCGCGGCGGCAAGTGCCGCGTCGAGTCGGCTGGTGGCGGCGGGCTTGTCCGCATGAGTGCCGAGCCAAACGCGGAGGCGGTCGTGATCATCGCGCAGCTCGCGGAGCGCCGCTGTGGCGTCCTCGGCCGCCTCTCTGTCGGCAAGCGCGCGGTCCACTGCGGCGTCGGACAAGGCGTCCAGCTTCTGAGCTCGGGCTTTCAGGTCAGTCCAATCTGGTTTTTGCATCAGCGCGTCGCGGCGCATCGCTCGGTACAGGGCTTCAACGTTTCGCTGAAGCTCTACTGTCTCGGGAGCCAAGCCGACCCCAGGCTCTCCCGCGATTTCGTCGAGCCGCGCGATTCGCTCTGCAGCCCCACGGAAGGCGACCTCCGCCTCGCGTCGAGCGTCTGCTAGCTGCTCGGGCTTCTGTTCGATCTCCAAGAACGTGTCGCGCACCCGATCGAATGACGCCTGGGCACGCCGGAGCAACTCCCCGGCAGCGAGGTAGCGCGCAACATCGCCACTCGCCGTGCGCGCGAGTCGCAGACATGCCAGCCCGTGCGTCAGGTCGGCTTCTACCGAGAGCAGTCGGCGACGGAGCGGCACCGTGATCGTTACGGCGACCCTCAGCTCCAGACGCTCGAGCTGCTGCTCCGCACTCGGCAGCCGCGCGCGCAGTTCCTGTACGCGACCAACTTGAGAGCCGACACGGTTCGATGCGACGTCCCTCCACCGAGACCATCGGCTGATGAGTTCGAAGAGCAAGTCGGCGTCCGCCAACGCCGATCGGCTAGCCACCAGCGCGGCGTCGCCGTCCCCGAACGACACGTGGCGGTCAATCGCGTCGAGCGCGTCCGACAGCCCGCGGCGCATCACGTCCGGCTCGAAGCCCGGCTCCCGTACCCGAAACCCCTCATCGCGGAGGGCAGTGAGGGCGGCGTCGATCTCTGAGATCCGCGTTTGTAGCTTCTTGGACCGGTGCTCGATGGCGTCCCGCACCGCTTCGCACCGGTCCGCCAATGCTGCGGCTTGATCGTGCCGCATGCGCAAGGACGCACGCCCACCGACAGGATCACATGCTGCCTCAGCGCACGACGACTCCGCGGCGTATCGGAGCTCGGCGAGCGCATTCTCCAGCGGCCGGATCTCACGGTCTTTGTCTCGCATGGACTCGAGCGCAATATCCGCCCGTTCGAGCTGAATGTGCACGCGGTCGACCCAATCGCCCGCCTCTTCGGAGGCGGCTCGCAGATCTCGAACGCGCTCTTGCATCGCGCCGACTTCGTGTTCCAGATCGGGCAACAACGCTGCAGACCGCAGGGCAACACCGCCCTCGCCTGACCACGTCTCGTCCAGAACACTCTTGGCTCGCGCGCGCTCTGCTCGGCTTGTCCACCAGCGCCAGGTCGCAGCCTTGGCGAGAGCGGACTCGTGGTCCGCTGCGACGCGATCGAGCAAGCTCAGAAGTTCCGCGCGGCGCTGCCCAAGCGCGTGAGCTTCGGTCAACGACTCGCCATTCAACGAGGTGACAGCCGTCTCACACAACCACTCTGGGTACTCATCATCGAGCAATGCCAGCGCTTCACGGGCCTCCTTCATTGCGGGACGCACGCGCTCGATCAGTTCTAGGAGGCCTCGTTGCTCGCGGTCGCGACCCCGGTAGCGGTCGACGAGCCACGGCCCCCACACCATAAAAGTGAAGAGTGACAGAAGCAGGAGTTGTTGAATGGAGATCTCCAAGCGATACCGACCCGCAAGTAGAAGGAGCGAGATACAGTATCGGGCCTCGGGAGCAGCGCCAGAATCAGCGATCGGGTGCGACGTCTGCTCACATGTCGGAAAGCCGGCACCGGCGGACGTCGCGAGGGGTTGGGAACCAGGGGGTCCTCGCATGCTGCGGCGGAGCTTGGTGGCAGCCCCTGGAGGCACTACAAACGAGAAGTCTCCAAGCCCCCCGCGTCGCCTTGTCAACCATGCCCCTCCCCACGTCAGTAGCCAGCGAGCGTAACAAGCAGATCATTGCGACGACCGCCGCGGCGTTCTTCGCACCACGTCCTCGCGTTCTCGAGATTGCCAGCGGCTACGGCGCACACGGTGAGCACATTTGTCAGACCGTCCCCGGGGTCGCGTGGACACCGAGCGATCGAGACGCCGACGCGTTGAACGTGCTTGCCGCGCGCGCGAAGACGACACCTGGACTGCTCCCACCGCTCCCGCTTGACGTCTGCCGCCCGCCCGAGAGGCTTCCCACCGCGGATATCGTGTTCTGTGCGAACATGATTCACATCGCGCCGTGGGCTGCGACCGCGGGACTCTTCGAGGTCGCCGCACGCGTTCTCAGCGGGGCAGACCCGCCGCGCGCCGGGGTGATGCTCACGTATGGCCCATATCGCTTCGATGGGGCCTTCACGTCCCAGAGCAATGCTGAATTCGATGGATGGCTGAAGGAGCGAGATCCGTCCTTCGGGATTCGTGACATCGAAGCGCTAGACGAGCTGGCCAAACGCCACGGCGCTGGCAGGGAGACCGTGTTCGACATGCCTGCCAACAACCACCTCGTGGTGTGGCGCTTTCCCGCCACGTCGTCGGCAACCTCCCACAGCATAGGTGACCGATGAGCCGTCTTCCTGCCAAGACGCTAGACGCACTGCGTGCCCGTCTCGGCGAGCTGCGGGTAGAACTCAACGAGCTGCTCGATGCCACGAAGTCGGGCGTAAAACCCGTCGCGCTCGACCAGCCGATCGGACGACTGTCGCGCATTGACGCTATCCAACAGCAGAAACTCGCCCAGGCAAACCGCCGGCGCACGGAGATCAAGCTGCAGCAAGTCATGGCCGCGCTCAGGTCCTTCGACGCCGGTACCTACGGCGTCTGCCGGAGATGCGAAGACACCATCGCCGCAGACCGGCTAAGAGCGAGACCGGAGACGCCCGTGTGCATGGACTGCCAACAGGAACTGGAAGCACGATGACAATCTCAAACGACGACATGAAGCGACCTGGCCTTTTCGCAGGGGTGACCGCGGTGCTGTGTATGGCACTGGCGGCGTGCAGCGACTCGCCATCCGGAGACGACACCGACCTAGATACCGACGCGAACAGCGGGGAGACCTTCGACGCTGGCGAGCCGACCCTTCGCTTCGGAGCGCTCAGCTGCGACGCGGCAGTGGCCGAGCCCGAGACGTTCGCTGTGGGGGCCTTCGAGGTGCGGATTGCGAGCGACGGCGAGTGGAGCGTTCACCGCAGTGGGGAGGCCTTAGCGCTGATCGCCGGGCGCCGCGTGTGCGAGGACGTCGACGGGGACCGTCAGTGGGGCTGGCGTGTCGGACGAGGCGAGCCCGGGGTCTTCAACGACTACGGCGCCTTCGACATCGAACTCGTACCGGACAACGACGACCTCTACGACAACGAGCCCAACATCGAGTGGTTCACCGCAACCTCGGCGCCACTCGCCGTCGCGACAGACGGCGGCGTGTCGATTCTCGCGCAATTCGGAGAGCACATTGTCGCCTTGGAGTTCTCCCAGGGCGATGGGGAGGACATTCGCATCGGGCTGGCATCGCGTGCGCACGGCGCGAACGACGTAGAAGGCGACGCGGATGTGCTACCGGGCGGCTACTCGGTCGGCGAATTGAACTGGCAGCTCGACCCCGAGAGTTCGTTCTTTGGACTAGGCACACAGTCGTTTGGCATGGATTTGCGCGGCGGCCGCTTCCCGCTGTGGACACAAGAACAAGGCATCGGAAAGGTGGACCGCAACCCGCTCCTGCCCTTGCAGAACTTCCGCGAGGCCGCCTATGCGCCGATGGGCATTTGGCATTCTTCCTCGACAAGCGGCCGAGAGAGCTACAGCGCGATAGTCGACCACGACGGGTTCCATGAGCTCGACCTCGGCCAGACGGACGACTCGCTGGTCACCCTTCGCAGCTACCCGGAGTTGCCTGCGTTCGTACTGGTGCAGGGCGTGAGCCCGAGAGACCGTCTCACCAGAATCACCGACTATACAGGGCGACAACTGCCGGTCCCCGACTGGGCCTTCGGGCCCTGGAACGATGCCGTCGGGGGCGCGGAACGACTCAACACCGTGGCGAGTACGCTGCGGGCAAACGACGTGCCATCGAGCGCGATTTGGGCGGAAGATTGGATCGGCGGCGAGCAAACCATCAACGGATTTCGCTTAACATACGCGTGGGAATGGAGCGAGTCGACGTACCCGACTCTCCCAGAGGAGATCGAGTCGCTGCACGAGAATGGTTTCGCGTTCCTCGGGTACTTCAACTCGTTCGTCCCAGACACGACACGTATGTGGACAGAAGGCGTCGAGGGCGGGTTCCTGATGCAAGACTCAACAGGCGAGGTACGCACGCTCACCGACCCGGCTTTCCGAACGGCGTCACTCGTCGAGTTGACCAACCCAGACGCGGTGGAATGGCTGAGCACGTACCTGCGCACGGCCGCGAGAGACCTCGCCCTCGACGGGTGGATGGCGGACTTTAGCGAGTGGTACCCCGTAGACGCCGTACCGCCCAACGGCGAATCGGCGTGGATGGTGCACAACCGATACCCGCTCATCTGGCAGCAAACACATACCGACGCGATGAACGAGGTACACGCCAATGACCCGAGGGGTCAGAGCGACTGGGTCTACTTCGCGCGCAGCGGATGGGCCTCCACCAGCGGCGGTTCCTCCGGCACCGCCCCTATTCTCTGGGGAGGCGACCAAGACACCGACTGGGACGAGGACGACGGGTATCCCACCATCGCCCCTATAGCGGCGAATGTCGGTCTCGCGGGCGTCGGTCTTTTTGGAAGCGATATTGCGGGGTACAGCTCGGTTATCGCGCCCAACACGACGAAAGAGTTGTTCTTGCGCTGGTCATCAGCGGGCGCCTTCCACCCGATCATGAGAACCCACCACGGGTCTGACAAATGCAGTAACTGGAGCTTCGACCGGGATGAGGAGACGCTGGCGCACTACAGGCGATGGGCGGGCGTGCATACGCGACTGCTCCCGACATGGCGGGCGCTGACGACAGAGTCGCAAGAGCTCGGCTGGCCGGTCACGCGCCACCCGTGGTTTGTAGAGCCGTCGTTGGAAGCGCTGTGGAGCGACGAGGCGCGCCAATTCTTCATAGGAGACACCTTACTTGTCGCGCCCGTGTGGGACGAAGGAGCGAGCGAGCGCGAGGTGCTACTGCCCGCAAACAGCTGGTGGCCCTTGTTTGGTTCAACCCCGGTGGAGGCGACTGCCTCTGGCGATGTCTTCGCGCTAACCGTGCAAGCCGGGCCGACCGAACTGCCCGTGTTCGTGCGACCTGGCACGGCCTTGGTGCTGCTTCCACGAGTGGTCGACTCGTTGTATGGAGCGAGCGCTCCTGGCGTCTCCACCTTGGAGTCACTCAACGGAGCACTCATGGTCGCGTTGTACCCCGACGAAAACGGCGATGCGGCGACAACTGGCGACCTCGAGGTGACGGCGACCGGACTGGTGAGCTCACCGAATTGGGTCAGCGCATCGTGGAACGGCGAAGCGCTCGTCACGTGTATGGAGCGCGTCGCACCCTGTTTGGCCCAAGACGGAGTGCGGCTCACGGGCCCGGGCGAACTGACCCTGTCGGACGGGGGGAGCATCGTCATCTCAGGCGATGCTCCGGCGATCGCGCTGAGTTACGCAGGAGACGCGTGGGGTGAGCAGCGTGAGCCCACGTTGTTAACCGACCTGACCCCGGACATCCCGCCGCCCTGCGACGAGTAGCAAGAACCCGCACGGCCCTGTACCGCCCACACGGAGCTCAGCGCAGCCGCTCAGCAGCCTCACCGGCCAAGACCGCTCAAACGTCTAGCCGGCGAGTCCGCTCAGCAGCGACACGACGTTGTCGCCAAGCGCAGGAGCGAAGTATCCACCCTCCTGAATCACAGCCGTTGGCAGCTTGAGCGAGGCGACCAAACGACCGACCGCCTCGTAGTCAGACGTCTGCAACTCAAAGTCGCCGACGGGATCCTTGTGGAAGGTGTCGAAACCCGCGGACACCACGAGGGCGTCTGGCGCGAAGCCCTCGATGGCGGGCATCGCCTGCGAGACCAGGGCACCGATGAAGTCTTCCCCGGTCGCGCCACGCGGCAGCGTGATGTTGAGGTTGTACCCTTCGCCGGCCCCTGCGCCGCGCTCGTTCGGATAGCCACAGAAGTAGGGGTAGAATTCTAGCGGGTCGCCGTGGATCGAAACGCTCAGAACGTCCGGATTGGACTCGAAAATCGTCTGCGTTCCGTTTCCGTGATGGAAGTCGATATCCAGAACCGCGACACGACCCAGTTTCTGCAGGATACGAGCCGCGATTGCCGAGTTATTGAAGTAGCTGTAGCCGCCAAAGTAGCTGCGAGTGGCATGGTGCCCAGGCGGGCGAGACAGCGCGTAGGCGACCGGCGCTCCCGCCAGTACGGTATAGGCCGCTTGCGCCGCACAGGAGGCGCTCCAGCGCGATGCCGTCCATGTCTGCGCGCTCAATGGCGTTCCGCTGTCGAAGCAGAAGGCGCCCGCATGCTTCACGTTAGTAGGGTCACCCTTACCGACCTGCGCCTTCGGAAAGACACTCGGATAAAAGGTCTCTTCTGGACCGAGGCGCTCGGCGGCTCGGTACAAGGTGATCAACTTCGGGCTGTGTGTCTTTCTGAGCAGAGAGAGCTTGATCGGCTCCGGCTCGCTGACCTCGAAGCCACTGTCTGCGGTCAGCGCGCGGAGGATGCTCTCCGCCCGAGCCGTCGTCTCCGGGTGGCCGACTTGCGTTCCGAACGCCCACTCGTACTTCGGCTTGAAGGTGAGCTGGTCGGGATGGAAATACGCGGGAACCGGCATAGCGCTCTCAACAGTAGTCGGTGCTGGCTCCGCGCTGCGAAGCGACGCGGTGTCCAGTCGCTCGACCGTGTAGTGGCTTGGAGGTGCACCCGGCAACCTCCAGCGCTCTCCGCGCACAATCCGTTACAATGTCGCCACGAAGCGCTCACAGACACCGTCAGGCTCGGGGCCTAGATTAAGAGAGTCCCAAGAGAGGGACGCCAAACACCCTAGGAGCCAACATGACCATCTCATCCTCAATCGCTCGACGCACTCTGCTGTCCGCCGCCGCAATCCTGATGTTTGCCGGCGTCGCACAATTTGCCGACGCTCAGCGCGGCCCAGGCGGTCACGGTGGTGAACGCTTCGAAGAGGCCGACCAGAACAGCGACGGCATGCTCTCACTCGACGAGATGCTCGACCAGGCCACGCAGCGTTTCAATGACACCGATGCCGATGGTGACGGATTCGTGACCCAAGAAGAGATGCGTGCCCAGCGCCAAGAGCGCCGCGCCGAGCGATGCGGCGACGATGAAGAGTGTGGCGAACGCGGCGGGCGCGGCGGACGCTGAACGCCGGTCGACTCTGATCGCTCAAGCCGCGATGGCTTGGGCGATCGTTCGTTCACGACTGCACGTCTGCTGCGTCGCCGTCCGTCTCCTCAGCCAAGCTGTCCGAAGACGGAATGCCCTCTTCGACTTGATCGAGCAGGATCGCCGCGCTGAGCGTCGGGTCGCTCGGCGCTCGCCGTCGTCTCCGCTTGCGCAACGTCCGCATCTGCTCCTCAATCTCTGGCAACAGAATCGCGTGCACTTCGTTCATCTCAGCAATCAGGTCCACGCTCAATCCCGCGCCCCCGTCGACGGTCTCAAAGAGACGATCGAAGAGCGTACGAGCTCGGTCGGGCAGCTCCACCTCCACATCGGGTGCAGTCTGCGTCCGAGTCTCGGGCTTTACGGTAGCCAACGCCGCGTCGAGATCACCCGCTCCGAGGAACCCCAGCACCTCGCTGAGTACGCGGCGAGTGTCCGAGAGCATTCGGGGGTAGGTGGTTATCCGCGCAGGATATCCTCGCGTCGCGATGTCGCGCACGATCAAATAGTTGTCCAACCACCACTCAAGATGGGCATCGAGATGCGGCGGGCGTTCAGGCTCAGGCTTTCCTTCCGCCGCATGACTCTCGATGCGAGCGGAGTGCTCCATCTCGTAAAGCCTGCCGAGCGACGAGACATACTCTTGCCACGGGCGCATCGTTACCAAGACCTTGTCCACGTAGGCGAGGTCGGACCGCGCGAGGCCCGACGCAAAAACTTTCACCGCCACCTGTCGCGTATCGTCGGGCCGCAGATACACCCCGTTCTTCGGGTGGGGGTTCGTGGCGAAGTAGATGCCTCGCCGAAGAAGCGACTCATAGAATCCATGCGGGTTGGCGTCCTTAATCGTCGACTCCCAGTTCCGCATGAACTTGGTGCCAAGAACCGGGAAGCCTGCCGCCGCAAGCACCTGCATCCACATCGAGGTTCCAGAGCGCTTCGTGCCGGTCACTATGATCATCGCGTGTCGTTTAGAGGAGACATCGTGCGGATGCGCTGCCGTGGAGCAGCCGTCCGGCGCGGCGCCGCTGAACTCCAGAGTGCGCGCGCCACTATCGCGCGTGCCAGCCGAAGGCGCTATCACACGACAGAGAAACTACCTCTGACTTCCCCCCGCTCGATGTCAAGCAGCCCCAACTCGACCGATCGAAGGCGTCGCCCACACCCGGTCCTGCGCTTCGGCGACGCGGTAGTCGGCGTACTGAAGCGTCACGTTCTTTCGCTGCCGACGCAATTCCGCGATCCGTGGCTCCTCGACGATCTGAACACGCTGGTCGAGACGGCGAATCGAGCCGCGGATGAGGCTGGGGCAAGTCGCGCAGCGGGCAGGATGCAGACCCAACTCTCCGTTCTCCACGCGCTGCGCGAGGGCGCGCCTCCGTTGGAAGTCGTCGACCAGCCGCGCATCGTGCAATGGATGCATCAACAGAGAACCTGGTACGCCTCGACGGTGCAATCGCGGCCGCGAGCCGGCCGGCGCCCCGCGCAGCTCGCCCGTCTGCTGAGCGCAGCGCAAGCCTGCTTGCTGGCGGCGGAAGCGACACCCACGATCGTCGAAGACGATCGGCTGCAGCGGATTCGGGTCTTCGTCAGCACCGTCAGCCGCGAACAAGCGGTCGTTCTCAAGCACCGCGTCGAGATGTCGCCTCAAGGCCTTGTTGACGCCCTGCTAGCCGAGAGCGAGGCGCACGGCCGCGATGCGGTGCTTCTCGATGAACACGCCCGTGAAACGGACGAAGGCCGCGCGGCGATTAGCCGCTGGCTAGACCGCGAATTCGAGCTGGAGGCCCAGTGGATTGCGCTTTGTAGCGCGCTTCCCACTGACAGCCCACACGAGCATTGGAGACACATGCAGCGCAACGCGGCCGCCCTGCGAGAGGCCCTTCAATGAGCTGCATTCTCCTGATCGAAGACGACGAGGAGCTTGCCGAGCTGACCGCGCGCTGCCTTCGGCGCGACGGCTTTGTCGTCGAGCACCAAGCGACAGGAGATGGTGGCCTCGAAGCGGCGCTCTCGAGCCCGCCAGACTTAGTTCTTCTCGACGTGATGCTGCCGGGACTCGATGGCTTCGGCGTGCTGCGCGCGCTGCGCCCTCGATTCGACGGGCCAATTCTCATGCTGACCGCTCGGGACGACGATATCGATGAAGTGGTGGGGCTTGAACTCGGTGCCGACGACTATCTCACCAAGCCCGTGCGACCGCGAGTTCTGGTGGCGCGCGTTCGCGCCGCGCTGCGACGCGCGCAGCGCTCACCTGAACCGATTGACGCCATCATCTTGGGCGACCTCGCGGTCGCTCCGCGAAGCCGCGAGGTCACCCTACGCGATCAACCGATCACACTGACGACCGCTGAGTTCGACGTGCTCCTCCTGCTCGCTCAGCGTGCCGGAACAGTCGTGTCTCGAGACGACATCTATCGCGAGGTTCTCGGCAGCGAATACGACGGGCTAGACCGCGCGGCGGACGTCTACGTGTCGCGCCTCCGCAGCAAACTCGGTGACGACCCGCGCGCGCCGCGGCGGCTCAAGACAGTGCGGGGCGCGGGCTACCTTCTGGCACCAGGGCACCGATGAGGCGTCTGTTTCTTCGACTCTACATCGGGATAGCGCTCACGGTACTCGGGCTGCTCGGCGGCTCCCTCTACATTCAACACCAAGACCTTGAAGCAGCAGACACGCTACGATTCGAGTCCATGGTCACCCCCCTGCTCGAGCGAGCACGCCTTCGCGCAGAACTTCATCACACGCGGCTGCAGAGAGACGGCGAGCACCCTAACCTTGGGCGTCGTCCCGGGCCAAGGGGAGCGGAAGGAGTCAGGGGTCCGGGCGAAGACGGCCATCCACGGAGCGGGCGCGCGCGCCAAGAGATGGAACGTCGCGGATGGGACATGCTCACAGACGCTTGGGGCGTACAGCTTCTCGAGCGGGACAGCTCGGCGCTCGGCTTTACGCCGGCTCAGAGCGCGCAGTTGCGACAAGGCCGACTCGTTACTCTGAGAACCCCGCGAGGGGAGCGCTACGCATACGCGGACCTCCGGCCCGACACGGTCATTGAAGCGGGCCCTTTCCCGCCGGCAGCCGGCACCCCTGCGCTCAAGCGAGCAGCCGTTCGGCTCGTTGTCGCGACGCTCGCGTTTGGACTCGTTCTTTTCCTGCTACTCCGCCCGGTAGAGAGGCGGCTCCGCGCTATCAAGCGAGCCTCCTCAGAGTTTGGCGCGGGCGCCTACGACACACGCGTCGTGGATTCCTCGCCGGACGAAATCGGCGCGGTCGCAGAGTCATTCAACGCCATGGCCCAGCAGGTGCAGTTCGCTATCGAGCAACGTCGAGAACTCCTGCAGTCCGTTTCCCACGAGCTTCGAACGCCACTTGGGCGCTTGGCGTTCCGCATTGAAGAGCTCGCGCTCGCCGAAACAGAGCACGACAGAGAGCGACAGCGCCTCGCCGCAGAGCGCTCGATCGCCGAGCTCGATGCCCTGGTAGACGAGCTGCTGCGCTACGCCCGGCTCGATGCCGAGTGGGGCGCCAATCCGTCGGAGCGTGTGAATGTCGGAGACGTGGTAACCGCGTGTCTGGCACGCGAGAGCGATGCGCGACTGGGCGCTCTGCCACTCGCCGAAGAGCTCATCGTGATTGGCAGCAGCGCCCTCTTGGAGCGTGCGCTCGGCAACCTTCTGCACAACGCGCTCCGCTATGCCGACACTCGCGTAGAGGTGCGAGCCGAGCGACATCATGAATGCGTGCACCTCATCGTCGACGACGACGGCCCAGGCGTCCCGGCGGACGCGGGCCAACGTATCTTCGAACCCTTCACCCAACGAGACGCGGCGCGCGGCGAACGAGGTGCGGCCGGGCTAGGGCTCGCGATAGTCGCCCGCAGCGCAGAGCGCCACGGCGGGCGAGCCTTCGTCGCAGACTCCCCGCTCGGTGGCTGTCGCGCGGTCATCGAGGTTCCGCTAGCAGCCCGATAAGGGCGCGACGACGCGGCGGGAACCTACCCGCCCACACCGTCGCACGCGACTACTCGGTCGGGCAGGCTATCGTGTAGTCGAGCTGGTAGCGCATACACGCGCCGAGCACGTCGGAGCCGACGCGGAAGAAGACGGGTGCCTCTTCCTCATCCGAGGGGTTCTCAACCGTGATCGACTGCGAGCCGGTGTCGGTGATGCTCGTCACTGGTTCCACAAAGTCGCACGCGAGGCCGTCGGGGCGCACAACATCCAGAGTATATTCGGGCTGCGGGCCTTCCGGCACCGTCGTGGTGACCGTCACGCTTCCGCCTGCGCAGACATTCACTGAGTACCAATCCTGATCGCGGCGGAACGCTTCGAGATTGGTTTCGTCTGGAGGCCACTCGTTTCGAATCGTCGCGTCGAAGGGCAAGGTGTCGCCGTCGCCGACTTCGAAGGGGTTCAGGCAGTTTTGGTTCGGCTCGAAGACATCCTCGCCGTCGTCGAGGTCGAGACCGAAGCACTCGCCACAGGTCAAGCCGACCTGCATCGAGTACTCGCTGCAGGAATCCTCGTCCGTGTGGGAGACCTGCACGAAGACGGGCTGCGGCTCCCGATCACCGAGGCGGAATGGAATTCGAACGCCCTGCCCCGTCTCACGATCCGGGTAGAAGCTGCGAGAATCTAACGAGCCGTCCGGCGCGCTGACCGAGATGACGTACGGCGCCTCCGGAGCGACATCCGACGCGCGAAGGTAAACGAACATGCGGCCGTTTTCGCAAAGATCGACACGGAACCAGTCCTCGTCGGCTTCAAAGTCACCGTCACGATCGTCATCCTGATTTCTGAGGAAAAGCTGGTCGGCGTTGTACTCCGCGTAGCCATTCTCAGCGGCCGAACTCACAAGGTCGATAAGCGTGGCCGAACCGAGCGAGTTGTTGTCCTCAAGGTCGTCGTCATCCGCAGCGCTGCACCTGAGCGGTGGGAGACACACATCGGTAAAGGGAAGATTGCAATCTGGGTCGTCGCAGTCGGCGAGACCATCGAGGTCGTCGTCTTGCTCGTTATCGCAAACCTCGTCCGTCGCGATCGGACACGTGGCCTGCAGCAAGAGTTGGTACCGACCGCACTCTCCTGCCGGCGGCGGCGGCACGATGACAACGTACGGGCCGTCTTCTTGCTCGATGTTGATACTCGCAGGCGTCGTCGCGAAGCCTACCGCTCCTGGCTCTGTCGACGTCACCGCAGACGCAAGAGGCGAATCAGAGTTGAACGAGATCGCGGCCCGCCAGTCTTCCGGGAGCGGTCGAGGGGTGCCGCCGTCGTCCCTCGGGATGGGGCTGAGCTGTGCTGTCAACGAGCCACCGGTACACGGCACCTCGTAGATAAAGCGCTGCTCAGAGTCATCAGGCGCGATGACCTGAGTCGTGCTGTACGTCGCGGTGCCGGTCGTGGACACCGTCGTCGCAAAGCCGATTTGGTCGTTGCCCAAATCGACGATGCGATCGCCGTTGCTGTCGTTGCAGGGGTCACCCCCATCATCGGCGCCACAAGCGACGAATGCCAACGGAGCGGCGGCGGCGAGCGCCAACCAAAAGGATCGAGCCATGGGTAGTCTACGGGCAAGAGAACAGACTCGCGCAGTCTAGTCGCCGACCCGCGCTGAGGTCAATCGAAGGTCCGAGGCCGCGCGTCGTCGCCCGAGCGAAACCGACGACAACAACAACGCGAGAGCGAGCCATCCGCCAGAGAGACCCATGGCTGACGAAGAACAGCCGGAGGTGTCGCCAGAACGCGCAACCTGACCCGAGTTACCCGCCGAACTCGTCTCCGATTCGGCGATGTCAGGCCCACCAAAGTCCTGACAGAGGCTTCGCCGATCGGGTTCCGCGCTGCACTGCCAACCCGCCTCAACGAAACAGCTGGCCGAGCACCCATCGCCTGCGCGTTCATTTCCGTCATCACAGGTCTCGCCCGCTTCGAGACGCCCGTTTGCGCACACCGCCGGGAGTTGGCAGTCACTCGGCTGCCCGAGACAGGTGTACGGAGCGATGATCGCACACGCCTCGCAGCCGTCGTCGCTCAGTCTGTTCGCGTCGTCGCAGCGCTCAGCGCCACGAATGAGTCCATCGCCGCAGACGCTCGCGCACCCGTCAGGCTCGCACTCCCAGCCGAGCTCGATCTCGCAGGCGTCGCAGCCATCCTCTGGTGCGTCGTTTCCATCGTCGCACGCCTCCTCGCCGAACACTATCGCGTCTCCGCAGACCGCTTCGCAGCGCTCAACATCACCGTCTCTCGCGACGGATCCAACGGGGCACTCGCAATAGTAGGAACCCACTTGGTTCACGCACTCAGCTGGCTCGACACACGGGAGGCCATCGCACTCTTCGATGTCGACACACGCCGTGTCACTCAACTGGAAGCCGTCGTCACACGCCACCGAACAGGCCGCATCGCGACACACCGCGACACCAAAACCGGGGTCGTCACACAGCGCATCCGGTTCATTGTCTGGTCGACCCGTGCAGTCGCGATCGAGCGCATCGCAACGCTCCATGGCGTCGGGAGCACAGTCTGCACCGCACGTCGTCGGGTCGTCATCGCAGTCGCTCCCGTCTCCGACCAACCCTAGTTCTTGGCAGAGTGTGCCGGGCGCGTGAAGCGTCACGCGCTCCGCATCACCGAAACTGTCGCCATCACGATCTTCGAAGCACGGCGTGAGACTCGTGCACGATCCCGCTGCGCAGGCTTGGTCTAACGGGCAAAGAGCCCCTTCATCGCGAGCGCCATCACAGCTCTCGTCTACGCCGTCACACGTCTCGTCCGCACCGGGATAGACCCGCTGTTGCTCATCATCACAGTCGAGATCGGCGCAGAAACCATCTTCGTCGAGGTCGCCGATCGCGTCGTCACCGTCACAGACGTCGCGATCGTCGCAAACGCCGTCGCCGTCGGCATCACCTTCGTCATCATCACCGAGGCACGCGTCGCGATCTCCGCACACGCCGTCTTCGTCTACGTCGGCCGTATCATTGTCGCCCTCACACAAGTCGATGTCGCTACAGATACCGTCTCCATCAGAGTCTCCGAAGCCGTCGCCGCCTAGGCAGCGGTCCCGGCACTCGGGCACGCCATCACCGTCGGTGTCTTGTTCGTCCTCCGCGAGGACTCCTCCACAGTCGTTGAGGCGACCGTCGCAGATCTCCTCGGCTCCAGGATAGGTGTCCTTATCGCGGTCGTCACAGTCCTGATCGGCGCAGAAGTCGTCGTCGTCTGCGTCCCCGAGCGCGCCGTCGCCAAAGCAGGGGTCACAACGATCACCGACGCCGTCACCGTCTTCGTCGAGACTTTGATCGTTGGCGATCTCTGGGCACGTGTCCTCGTCGTCGCAAAACCCGTCTTCATCCGTGTCACCCGCCGGTGGATTCCCCGAGCCATCCGGCAGCGCACAGTCTCGATGGGCCTGAGCGACGAGCCTCAACGACCCCGCCTCTAACTCCGAGGAGCACGATGGCAGCGCCAAGGCGATCAGAACAAGGGAGATGAGGAGCTGTCGCATGAGATTCCACGGAAGCGGCGCGCACACAATACAACCACCTCAATTGTGGTAAAGAGCCGACAGGCCCCAATTCAACGCTTGGCTCTCCCCCGCTGCATCTTCATGGTCGAGACGGACCCGAACGCCTCCTCCTCCTCCGTCCCCGGAACGTCTTCAGGGGGCCACGGATTCGGCACAATGCCGGTCTTTCTCGCAGGGATTAGCACCATCCTTGGTGCGGTCATGTTCCTACGCTTCGGCTTCGCTGTCGGGCAGGTGGGGCTGATCGGCTCGCTGGCGATCATCGTTCTCGGCCACCTCGTCACGGTACCCACGGCCCTGGCGATCGCGGAGATCGCGACCAACCGAAAAGTCGAGGGAGGCGGCGAGTATTTCATCATCTCCCGCTCGTTCGGAACCACGATCGGCAGCGTGATCGGGATCTCCCTTTACCTCTCTCAGGCAATCTCAGTCGCGTTCTACATGATCGCCTTGGCAGAGGCCTTTCGACCGATTGCGCCGGCCATTGAGGCGGTGATCGGCATTGCGTTCGACCCGCGCATGGTGTCGATTCCCGCTCTGCTCGTCCTGCTCGCGCTCGTCATCGCGAAGGGCGCCGACCTCGGCGTGAAGATGCTCTATGTCGTGGTCGCCACGCTGGTGACCTCGCTCGTGCTCTTCTTCCTCGGCGGCCCGGTGGAGGGGTTCCAACCGGGGACCACGACGCTGAGCGCGACCACGTCGGACCCGCTCCCCTTCTTCATGGTCTTCGCGATCTGCTTCCCGGCGTTCACAGGGATGACGGCCGGAGTCGGACTCTCGGGCGACCTGAAAGATCCGAAGACGTCGATCCCCCGCGGCACCCTGTTGGCGACAGTTGTCGGGATGCTGGTCTACGTCGCAATCGTCTTTAAGCTGGCGTACTCCGCACCTGTTGACCAGCTCGCGTCGAATCAACTCGTCATGGCCGACATCGCGCTGTGGGGCCCGATGATCCTGATTGGCCTAGGTGCAGCGACGTTGAGCTCGGCGATCGGCTCGGTGCTCGTCGCCCCGCGGACGCTGCAGGCCCTGTGCGCCGATGGCGCCATCCCGATTGGCCGCCTCAACCCCTTCCTCGCATCCGGCAGCGGCGCGGCGAACGAACCGCGGAATGCGACCATCGTGACGGGTATCCTAGCGTTGGGAATCGCCGCCGCCGGTAACGTCGACTTCGTCGCGCGTCTGATCTCCATGTTCTTCATGGTGACCTACGGGGCGCTCTGCGCGATCAGCTTCCTCGAACACTTTGCCGCTCAGCCGAGCTACCGGCCGAGCTTCCGGAGCCGTTGGTACATCAGCCTCTTCGGAGCCATCATGTGCCTCTTCATGATGCTGCAGATGGACCCGATCTACGCCATCTCCTCAATCTTGATGATGATCGCGCTCTACAGCGTGATCGTGCGTCAACGCAAAGGCGCAACGGACGACCTCGCTGCGATGTTTGAAGGCGTGCTCACGCAGGCGACCCGGCAGATGCACGTTCGGCTGCAGCAGCAAGAGCGCTCGAGCCGGCAGACGTGGCGCCCCAGCGTGATCATGGTCTCTGGCGACACCTTCAACCGCAGTGGGCCCCTGACCTTCCTCGGGTGGCTCTGTCACCGACACGGCTTCGGGACGTACCTGCACTTCATCAAGGGACATCTCGGACGCGAGACGGTCGCTCGCAGCGTCGCCGTGAAGCAACGCCTGCTCTCCCTTATGCAACGACAGCGTGGTGGCGTGTACGTCGACACCATCATCAGCCCGTCGATGATCTCCGCGCTCGCGCAGAGCCTTCAGCTTCCGGGTGTCTCGGGTCTCGCGAACAATACGGCGGTCTTTGAGTTCTCGACCCACGATGACCAAGACGCACGCCACGAGCTGCTCGCCGGCTGCCGCTTCGCGGCGTCCATGGACATGGCGCTCATCGTGCTTCGCCATGGGGACAACCACTTTGGGCAGCGTCGCCAGATCGATGTTTGGCTCACCTGGAACGACGCTGAGAACGCGAACGTCATGATCCTGCTCTCGTACATTGTACTCGGCCACTCCGACTGGTCCGAAGGCGAAATCCGCGTGAACGTAGCGATGCCATCTGACGCGATCGACGCTCGGCGAGAAGAGTTCCAGCGCTTTCTCGCGTCGGGCCGGCTACCGATTAGCGAGAAGAACCTGCGCTTCTTCGAGGTCAACGAGCTTGCGGCGTACCGAAGCCTGGTCGCGCTCGAGTCTCAAGACGCCGATCTGACCGTCGTTGGTTTCGACCTCGACGGGCTTGAAGAGCGCGGCGACGCGTTGTTTACCAATCACCCCTCGTGCAAAGACGTCATCTTTGTACACTCCCGCGAAGCCGTTCAGATCGAGTAGCCGCTATGAGCGAACGACGAGTCGTATTCTCCACCGAGCACGGACGGATGTGCCCGTACTGCATGAAGCCGATCGCGCAATGCAAGTGCGCGAAGGGCAAGAAGCTCGACGCGGACAAGCCTGTCGGCGACGGCCGGGTACGCGTGAGTCGCGAGAAGAAGGGCCGTGGCGGGAAGCTCGCGTCGGTCATCGTGGGGCTTCCCCTGAACCAAGCGGACCTGAAGGCGCTCGCCAAGAAGCTGAAGGCATCTTGCGGCACCGGAGGCACAGCAAAAGATGGCGTGATCGTCATTCAAGGGGACCATCGCGATACGCTCGTCACGGCACTCAAAGCGCTCGGCTACGACGCCAAGCCAAGCGGCGGCTAGCAAAACGTGAGCGCTGGCCGATGGCGGCGCGCTCGCGCTGCCGCGAGCGGACCGCCAAAAGTTCAACACACCTTGAACCCTACTGAGCCTTGGTAGCGAGCACTTTTGTCGCCGATCCGAAGGTGTAAGGGGTGACGTCCACCGTGGTCGCGCCGTGCTTTTTGCAGAGCTCGGAGAGCTCTTCGGGGCTGACGTGGTTTTGGATGCTCGCCGCGAGATAGCGATAGCTGTCTGGGTTGGCGAATGGCTTCACGAGGATCGGCACGATCTTCGACATCCAAAGTGCCTGGAAGCGTCCCCAGAGGCTGCCCTCTGGAAACGGAAAGCTGTCGAGCACGAGCAGTCGTCCCCCGGGCTTGAGAACCCTCATCATCTCGCTAACGCCCGGCTCCAGAGTGGGGAAGTTACGTGTCGTGAACACGGTCGTCACCATGTCGTACGAGCCTGTTTCGCAAGGCAATTCGCAGACATCCGCTTCGAAGTAGTGGCTGTCCGGGTCTAGCTTTCGCGCCTCGACGAGCATCCCGGGTGACAGATCCGATCCGTCGACCACGAGGCCGGGGACCTTGCCCTTCAGATAGGTCACGACCCACCCAGTACCCGTGCCGATGTCCAGCACTCGCTGCCCGGCCTGCAGCCCGAGGCCGCGCAGCGCTCGCTTTCTCCACCACGTCGTTTGACCGAGCGAGATAACTAAATTCATGCGGTCGTAACGCGGCGCTAAGGCATCGAACATGCCGCGCACGTAGTCTCGCTTGTCGTTGGCCGGTAGTGCCGGGACGTCTTGTGGTCTCATTGGGATGTCCGAGGTGTCCTTGACGTTCAAGCCTTCGTGAACAGATTTCTAGTATTGGCGTCAGAAGACGTCTAGTGCCCTTCTCTCTCTTCGCCACTCTTGAGCACATGACGAACATCGTTCCCAGCAAGAAAAGCACAAGCGCAGTGAGCGACAACCCGCCCGACGCGGCGCTGTCTTCATGGGAACTGCTCGTCATCGACGCTGTTGGGAATGTCATCGAGTTCTGGGGTTACAAGCGGAACCAAGGGAGACTCTGGGCCCTTCTTTACCTGCGTGACGTCACGTTGACCGCTGCGCAGCTTCAACAGGTGCTCGGGTTGTCGAAGGGCGCCGTTTCGATGATTACCCGAGAGCTAGAGGGCTGGAACGTTGTTGAGCGCGTGCGGGAGCCTGGCTCCGCCACCTGGCGCTTCAAGGCCAATTGCGACCTCCCGAAGATGATAAATCGGGTACTCTCCGAGCGCGAGACCGTCTTTCTCAGCAGCATAAGAGCAGACCTAGCGGCGGCTGAACGTGTCGCTCACGCAGATCCCAAAGTCTCACGAGAGGTTGCTGACCGCGTGACCCGTATGAGACGATTGGCGGAACTGCTTGAGAATACGCTCGCGACCTTCTTAAAGACCGCGCGGTTAGACCTCAGTGGCATCGTAGGGGTGCTGCAAGCGGTCGTTCGACGACCCCGCCGCGAACGCCGCCACACCTAAATTCTTGTGCAAGAGGCGCACCTCAAGCTGTGCGCACCTCACATCTGACCCTCCTGCTCACCCGAAAGGAAGACCGTGCAACTCTCAGCCACAACGCTCTCGCGAATGCGCCATATCTTAGGGCGCGTCGACTCGGAGTCCGTGATTGCTCAGCGGTTGAGAGAGCTCGAGACGCTTGAGACCGAGCTTCGAGAGGCGCTCGACGGCGACATCTCTCGTTGGGTCGACACCATCCCAGGTCAGGCCCGCGACGCCGTAGACGAGCTCTACGCCGCCGGCGGCAAGCGACTAAGACCCGTGCTGGCCTTGCTCTGCGGCGGGGCAGGTGGCGGCACACCCCGTCAGGCGCTGCCAGTAGCAGCAGCCGTCGAGCTGCTGCACACGGGCACGCTACTGCACGACGACATCGTCGACGAAGGAGAAGTGCGACGCGGGCGACCGACGGCGCGCAGCGTCTACGGCAACGCGCTCGCGGTCCTCGCCGGAGACTTCTGCTACTTCGCCGCCCTCGATGGCCTCGTCGAGCATAACGACCATGAGATCCTGCGGAGATCCATGCAGGTGGCGCGCTCGCTCTCAGAGGGAGAGCTGATTCAACTGCAGAGACGCGGTACGGCCCAATTCGATGACGAAGCCGAGTACTTCCGCATCATCGACAAGAAGACCGCGTCCCTCGTCGCCTTTGCAACCTGGGGTGGCGCGCGCTGCGGTGGAGCAAGCCCGGAGCAGCAACAGGCCCTCGACGTGTTCGGCCGGAAGCTCGGTCAAGCATTCCAGATCGTGGACGACGTGCTCGACTTCTCGGCCGACCCCGAGATCTTCGGAAAAGCGCTCGGCCAAGACGTCGTTGAAGGCACCGTCACCCTCCCCCTGATTTGCGCGCTCGAGCGCGACCCGGGGCTCCGCCATGACGTCACCGCGCTTGTCGCAGCTTTTCACGCTTCGGCGGAAGGCGAAGAATATGAAGCGGACGCGTCGCCGATCATCGAGCGCGTGCTGGCCTCTGGCGGGTTGGACGCAGCCAAGGTGATCGCCGCACGCGTCACCACCGACGCGCTCGATGCCCTCCAGCCAGTTCCAGATTCGCCCTACCGTCGAGCGCTGTCTCTACTAGGCGCTTCTATGTTGGATCGCACGACATGATGGACTTAGCCCACCCGCGTGCCACCACTCGCGCTGACCACGTCGAGCAGGCTCAGCACGAGCTGTTGACTCGTCTCGCCGACGCCGACCATCAGACTCGCGTTGCGGTTCGCATTCCACCGCTATCGATGACCGGCGTGTTGTCGCGGCTTGGAGGCGACGCGTCCCTCTGGCTGTCGTCCGAAGGCGAGGCCTGCGTGGGCACGTGCCACACGACCGTCGCCGAAGCCCGAGGCCCGAATCGATTTGCTGCGCTGCGCGAAGGCTGGCGAACGGCAGCTGCGGTCAACAATTCGACCTCCGGTTGTCCAGCGATGCGCCTCTTCCTCGGCGCGACCTTCGACGACGCGGACTACGATGACGTGTGGAACGGCTACGGACGCGCGTTCCTCTCGGCACCGGCTGTCTCCGTCGAACGCCATGACGGCCAGCACTGGTGGGTCGTCGCCCCCGTCGGCGACGTCGGCCAACGCCGATACGCCATCGAGGAGATGCGTCGCGCCATCCTGGAATCGCCACCTGTGCCGAGCGCGAATCGAACGAACGACAGTCTGCTCGTCGAATCGGGCGGCACAACACGCGAGGAGCACATGGCGCTCGTCGACGACGCGCTTCGCCGCATTGGCGAGCAGGGAGCCAGTAAAATCGTCGCGGCGCGGCGCCTAGACCTGCGCTTCGACGCCGCCATCGATGTCCCCGCTGTGCTGCAGCAGCTGGCGTTCGGCTATCCGAATTGCGCTCGCTTCGCCTGGCGCTGGAACGCAGACGGCGAGTGGCGCACCTTCCTCGGCGCTACGCCGGAACGCCTCGTGAAAATCAACGGCAAGGCGGTACGCTCGGAGGCGCTCGCGGGCACCGCGTCGACGCAAGACGTCGGAGCCGCCGACGCGCTCATGAACAGCGTCAAGGACCAGGCCGAACATCGAGCGGTGGTGGATCACATCCGCGAGAGCCTCAGCCCTCTATGTAAGTCCCTAAAGATTGGCAGCGCGCCCGAACTCCGCGCGCTCAAGAACGCGCTACATCTCCGCACCGGCATCTCCGGAACCCTTGAAGACGGCGTCGACGTCTTCGATGTGCTGCAACGTCTGCATCCAACCCCGGCGGTCGGTGGTGTCCCCGTGGATGCCGCGCTTCGCTGGATTCGCGAACGTGAGCCCACTCCCCGAGGAGGCTACGCTGCACCGATTGGATGGGTGGACGCAAACGGCGACGCAGACGTCATGGTCGCCATCCGTTCCGCCGTCGTGCGAGGCGATCGAGCCCACCTGTTTGCCGGCGGCGGAATCGTCGCAGGCTCCGAAGCCGAGGGCGAATGGGAAGAGACCAACCTGAAACTCCAAGCAATGCTGGAGCCGATGCGAGGCGAGGCGTGAACGACGGCGGCGTGCAGGCGACCTGGGCGCTACACTTCGTCTCCTCGCTCCAGGCGGCCGGCATCACACGTGCCGTCGTCTCTCCGGGTTCCCGCTCGACCCCTCTTGTTTGGGCACTCGGGCAGAGCAGTATCTCGGTGATTACGGTCATCGACGAACGGGTCGCCGGCTTCGTTGCACTCGGCGCGTCTCGAGCGGACGAGCGCCCTACCCTGCTCGTTTGCACATCCGGCACGGCCGGCGCACACTACTACCCGGCCGTCATTGAGGCACACCAAACAGGTGTGCCGCTGGTTGTATGTACCGCCGACCGACCGCCAGAGCTGCAGGGCAACGGCAGCTCGCAGACCATCGATCAGACGCGGCTCTTCGGCGAGTTCTCTACAGCGTTCGAACTCGGCCGGCCGGATGGGTCCGAAGTGGCACTCGCTGGCGCGCGGCGCCTGGCCCACCAAGCCGTGGCGGCTGCCGAGTCGGGTCCCGTACATATCAACGTTCCTCTCGCGAAGCCCTTAGAGCCCCCGGCAGACTGGGTCGCTCCATCGCTCCCACGAGAGGCTCCCCGAGTTGGACATCGGCGGCCGCGCGGCATCGATCCTGCGGAAGCCGCCAGCTGGCTCGAGCCTCTGGCCCGCTGTCGACGAATCGCCATCGTCGCTGGGCCGCAGCGTGTGGGCGCGCGAGCCCATACAGAGGCGGCGCGGGAGCTCGCAGAGCGCCTCGGGGCGACATTGCTCGCGGAATGCGCGAGCCAGTGGGGAGCAGGCAGCGATGCCCATGGCATTTCGGGGATTGATGACTTTATCACCGACGCCAACAACGCGCCCGATGGTGTCCTGCAGCTCGGGTTCGCGCCCGTCTCCGTGAAGTGGACGCGGTGGTTGGCAACGAGCGGTGTCCCTCACGTGGTCGTCTGCGAGCGGGGGTACCTCGACACGCAGAACACTGCGTGCCTCGTGCACTCAGGAGATGCGCTGGACGCGACCATGCCTGCACTCTGTCTCGCCGCTCAACATGATGTACAAGCGAACGTCGTTAAGAAACGACAGACCTACCGATGTTCATCGACCGAGTGGAAGGCGGCTCACGCCACAGCACGCTCGTCCGATTCTGTCCCCGGAGTCGCTGCGACCGCCTCGGTGATTTCAGCGCTTCCGACGGAGGCGCAGCTTCTCATCGGCAACAGCCTCGCGATTCGCGATCTCGATGCTGCCTCAGCGGCGTCCCCGCCGCGAGGGCCCGTGCTCAGCCAACGTGGCGCAGCCGGAATCGACGGGCTCATCAGCGGAGCGCTAGGCGCACGCTGGGCAACAGGCCGCCCGACCTGCGTCCTGCTCGGAGACGTAAGCGCAGCACACGACCTTAGTGGCCTCGCGGCACTCGTGCAGAGCGGAGAGTCTGTTGTCGTCGTCGTCATCGACAACGGAGGCGGACGCATCTTTGAGCGCCTCCCTGTCGCGAACAATCCACACACAAGAGAGCAGCTAACCGAGCACTGGCTTACTCCAGTTCAGTGGCCATTCGCCGCCGTCGCCGAAGCGTTGGGCGTCACAGTCTTCGCCTGTGATGCAGCGACAGGCGACGTCGCGAGCGCGGCGAGAGAGGCCTTCAGCCGCGGAGGCGCCGTGATGCTACACGTCACTGTTGACGGCGACGACGATCGAGCCGCCAGAGACGGTCGGGCGACATGACCCTCTCCGCATCGCCACAAACGGTGCCACGGCCCTCGCTGTTCGCAGCTTGGTGGCTCGCCACGCGACCGAAGACGCTGACAGCCGCAGCCGCTCCGGTCTTGGTCGGGCTCGCTATCGCCGGGGCGGGCGGAACAGTGCACCGGGGCGCAGCGCTCGCTTGTTTGTTGGGCGCCTGGCTTCTACAAATCGGCTCGAACTTCGCGAACGACGTGTATGACCATGAGAAGGGAGCCGACGACTCCCAGAGGCTCGGGCCGGCGCGCGCCGTGTCCTCCGGGTGGATTTCGGCGGCGCAGATGAAACGCGGCATGGCGATCGTGTTCGCGCTGGCTACCCTCGTCGGCGTCTACCTCACGGCCGTCGCCGGCCCTCCAATCGTCGCCATCGGCGTCGCCTCGATCATCGCGGCTATCGCGTATACAGGCGGGCCCTACCCGCTCGGCTACAACGGGTTAGGCGACGCGTTTGTTCTCATCTTCTTCGGGTTCGTCGCCGTATGCGGCACAACCTTCGCGGTCGGCGGAGCGGTGCCTTCCGAAGCTTGGGTGCCGGCCGCAGCGGTTGGGGCAATGACGGCGAACATCTTGGTCGTGAACAACCTGAGGGACGTCGCCGGCGACAGACGCGTCGGAAAACGCACGCTCGTCGTACGCTTCGGGCGTCGGGCGGCGCTGGCACAGTATGGCGGCAGCCTCTTGCTTGCGTACGGGACTCCGAGCGTGCTGTGGTTTGTATTCGACTACCCCATAGCGGTGCACTTCGGACTCCTGACGCTGCCATTGGCGGCCATCGTGTTTCGTTCGGTGATCAACGCGCGGTCAGGCGAAGCGTACAACGCTGCGCTGGCCAAGACTGCCGCAGTGCTCTTCGCCTACGCGCTAGGCCTCGCGCTCGCCATCGGGCTGAGCACATGAGCGGCGGCGATTGGATCGCCCGCTCGGCGCGGCATGAAGACAGAGACTTTTGGTGCCTCGGCTTTCGCAAGGGAGGTGTGCGGACGTTCGGGGAAGCGACCGCAATGCCTGGATACTCCTCCGAAACACCGCTGGAACAAACCTACTGTGTCCGAGACCTCC
>JBLFZA010000007.1:0-34281 GCA_047610025.1 Bradymonadia bacterium
CCCGGTCAGAGATGTGCCGAACGACCGAGAGATCGTGTGCGATGAACAAGTAGGACAGCGAGAACTCGTCCTGCAGGTCCTGCAAGAGGTTGATGACCTGTGCCTGCACGGACACGTCGAGCGCCGATACCGCTTCATCGCAGACGATGAACTCAGGCTTTAGCGCAAGCGCGCGCGCGATCCCGATGCGCTGACGCTGCCCACCCGAGAATTCATGTGGGTACCGAGACACGTAGCTCGGTTGCAGCCCAACTCGTTCGAGCAGTGCCTTCACCTCTTCACGAACCTCAGGGCCCTTCGCGATGCCATGGACACGGATCGCCTCGCCTACGAGGTTCTCCACCGTCATTCGCGGGTTCAAGCTGCTGAAGGGATCCTGGAAGATGATCTGCAGGTCGCGACGCACGTCGCGCATCTCCTGTTTCTCAAGCGTGAACAGATCGCGGCCTTTGTACATCGCCGTGCCCGCGGTGGGCTCAATCAAGCGCAGCAGCGAGCGGCCGGCCGTTGTCTTGCCGCAGCCCGACTCGCCGACCAACCCGAGGGTCTGCTTCGGCATGATGTCGAAGCTTACGCCGTTGACTGCTTGGACGTTTCCGACCGTGCGTCCAAGGAAGCCCTTCTTGATTGGGAAGTACTTCTTGAGGTTACGAACCTCGATGAGGGGGGATTCTGAGCTTTCCATTAGGACCCCTGCACCGTGTCGAGGATGCTGCCGTCCGGCGAGAGAATCTTCTTCACAACCCGTCCGTCTTCGTAGGGGCCCGTCTCCGCCTTCGTGCCTTGGCTCACTTCTTCCGCGTAGTGGCACGCCACTACGTGGTCACTGTTGTCGAGCGAACGGAGCATCGGCGCCTCTGACGAGCACCGCTCGGTCGCAAAGGGGCAGCGCGTGCGGAAACGGCATCCTGTCGGAAACTGCAGTGGAGATGGGACCATGCCAGGAATCGTCGGCAAGCGCGCGCCGCGAGGGTCGTCCAAGTTCGGCAGACTGCGGAAGAGGCCGAGTGTGTACGGATGTAGCGGCTGTTCGAAGAGGGTCTGCACATCGGCGTACTCAACGACGTTACCGGCATACATGACGACAACGGCATCTGAGACCTCCGCAACGACACCTAGGTCGTGCGTGATCATCAAGACACCCATGCCCGTTTCGTCCTGCAATGTGTTCAAGAGGTCGAGTATCTGAGCCTGAATGGTCACATCGAGAGCGGTGGTCGGCTCATCTGCGATGAGTAACGCCGGATTGCAGACCAGCGCCATTGCGATCATCACGCGCTGCTTCATGCCGCCCGACATCTCGTGCGGGTAGTTGTCAATCCGCTGCGCCGGGGAGGGAATCCCGACTTTATCGAGGATGTCGATGCAGAGCTCGCGTGTCTCCTTCTTGCCAAGACGAAGGTGCAGCTGGATGGACTCGCTGATCTGATTCCCGACCGTGTAGACGGGGTTCAGGCTCGTCATCGGCTCCTGGAAGATCATGCCGATGTCGTTCCCGCGAATCTGGCGCATCTCGCGCTCGCTCAGCTTCGTGAGGTCGCGCCCGTTGAACATCACGCGGCCTCCTACCGTGCGACCGGGAGGGGAGGGCACAAGTCGCATCACAGACAACGCCGTGACGCTTTTGCCGCAGCCCGACTCCCCGACAACGCCGAGGGTCTGGCCAGCGTTCAAGCTGTAGGTCACACCGTCGACGCTGGGCACAATGCCCGCATCGGTGAAGAAGTACGTTTGCAGGTTGTCTAGCTCAAGGAGCGCATCGTTCGACATCGTCGTTACTTCCTCAACTTCGGATCGAGCGCATCGCGGATGCCTTCACCTGCGAGGTTGAAGACGGACACCGTGATGAAGATGGCGGCGCCGGCGATGAGCATCATGGTGGTGCTGCCGGTCGCGCGGCCGAATTGCAGCAGGTCGCCCCACGAAGGGAGCGTCGGGTCGCCAAACCCGAGGAACGCGAGCGTGGACTCAATCAGGACAGAGGAGGCCACGCCGAAGGTGGCGTTCACCAACACCGGACCGATCGCGTTGGGCAGAATGTGGCGGAAGATGATTCGCCGGTTGCCTAGCCCTTGAGCGCGCGCTGCAGCCACGAAGTCCACGTTCTTCAGGCGCAGGAACTCTCCTCGTACGAGCCGTGCGGACGATGTCCACCCCAGGAGCCCGATGAACAACATGACGTAAATGATGCTCGGTTGGGGCAGGAACCCAATCAACGTCAGAATCAGGAAGAACGTAGGGAAGCAGAGGAAAATCTCGATGAGCCTCTGAATCCCGATGTCCACCAAGCCACCGAAGTAGCCGGCAATCGACCCGAGGATCGTACCGATCGTGATGTAGATGCTCACGGCGATTACGCCGACCGAAAGCGACACTCGAGTGCCGTAAATCAGGCGAACGAAGATGTCTCGTGAGGCCCCATCGACACCTAAAAGGTTGAACGTGCCGGGGCCGCTCACACGCTGAAGAGTGTCGCTGTAGTGGATGCGAATCGGAGGGAATATCGAGAAGATATCCGGGTTCGACAGAGCAAGCGTGCGGAACTGCGGAACAGCGAGCTTGGGTTCGTCCATCAGCATCAAAATGGCGAACGACACCAAGATGAACACGGCCCATCCACCGATCGCCTTGAGCTTCACCTGCGCCGCCGCTGCAGGTCGCATCGACGCCGTCTTGCGACGTAAGACGAACCACGTCCCGAAGAGCAGCGGCGACAACACCAACACCAAGTTGAAGAAGATGTCGATCGAGCTCGCAAACAGGTTGCGGTTGAACAGCAGCGCTCGGAACCAGGGGAAGCTTAGCCCGGTCCCATCATCCCAAACGAAGGGGTAACTGGACGCCCCGATCGGGGCGCAGACGGCTATGAAAAAGAGCAGGCCAATGGCCCAAAGCGCGACGTAACTCAGCCGATTCTTCTGGAACTGCTCCCAGACAATCGACCAGTACGATGCGTACTCCCGGTACTCTGTGCTCGGCGGTGCAGACATGGGCCTAATCGAAGCTGATGCGCGGGTCGACCAGCGCATAGGAGATGTCACTCAACAGGATACCAACGAGCGTCAGCACCGCCGACAGCAGCAGTACGCCAAGAATGACGTTGTAATCGCGGGCACCAATAGAACCCAACATGAGCGCTCCCATCCCTTGAATCGAGAAGATGAACTCGATCACGATGGAACCACCAATGACGACAGGGAGGGTTGTGCCCAGAAGCGTCAGAATCGGAATCATGCCGTTTCGTACGGCGTGCTTCAGAATCACCACCCACTCGCTCAACCCTTTCGCGCGTGCTGTTCTAATATAGTCAGAGCGGATCACGTCGAGCATGCCCGTTCGAGCATAACGAGAGAGCACCGCGAGAGAGCCGTACGTCAGGCAGACAATGGGCAGAACGAGGTGCCAGATGATGTCTTTTAGCAGAGCGATCGAGGTCACTTCTGTCGACGACACCCCTTGGAACCCGGCGACTGGAAACCACCGAAAGAACTCTATCTCGGAAGCTCCCGTGATGTTCGACTGCAGCAGAGACGCCGCGAAGAACGAGGGCAAGCTGTACAAGACGAACAACATGAGCCCGATACCTCGGTCGGCGAATTGGTTCTGCTTGACCGCCGCCAGGACGCCTAAGGGCACGCTGATGAAGTACGCCAGCAGCAGGGATGTGAGCGACAAGAAGATGGAGTAGCGCCAGTGCTCGCCGATTACCTCGACGACGGGCCTGCGGAACTTAATCGAGGTGCCGAGGTCGAGCGCCATCAGGTTCGAGCAGTACTTCGCGAATCGCGTATCGAAGAGCGCCATCCGTACGTTCTCGCCCGATGTTCGCTCAAAGCGCCCGCGATTGAGGTCGTACCAGACGGTCCACTCCGCGAGCGTCGCCTCGATGGTCGGTTCGGAGGCATCGATGTCATACACCCAAGTGCCAATCGTGCTGTTCTCCTCAACAATCTCGCGATTGAGCGCGCGCTCTTCGTCGCTCGCTTGCTCACCTGCTTCAAAGATGATGCGCCGCTGACCATTCTGGGAAAGACGCTGAACGGCCAAAAAACGCACCTTACGGGTGAGCGACGGGTGGATGCGCATCCGCTCACCCTCTACACTCAGCTCTCCGGTCGAAAGCCCATCTACGCCAAGCGCCGCTGAGGACGCGCCGAACCCATCGAACCACGGGTCGTCGCTGTTCGCTGGTACGAGGTGCACGTAGTCCGTGGCGAGCTCGTACAGGAACGGAACAATAACGGCTCCCCAGTTCTCAATGTCCTCTTCCGCGTCTCGAAGGTCGCCTGGGATTGGGCGGTTCGGGCGGATCGCATCAATCTGGGTGACGCCAGCATCTTGGGCCTGGCGTCGGAGGTCAGCGCGTTCGTCGTCTGACAATCCCTCCGCTGACGCTTGCGCGAGTAGCGCGAAGTAGTCTTCGTTGATCCGCGTCGTCAGAACCTGCGCAGTGGTCGCTCCGACCCCGAGTGCTTGCTCTTCTCCGGCGACTGCGCCGCCCATGTTCCGAGCGATGATCTCCAAGTGCTCAGAGACATCCTCTCTCTCAAGCCTGAACCGGAGGTTCAAAACGTACGGCTTGTCGAGGTTGTATTGTTCCTTGAACTTTCTGTACCCCTCGCGCGCGTTCGCAGAGTTCTGAGCGTTCTCGCTGCCTGACGCCCCGCCAGCCGTACCGGGACGGCCGGGCGCGAGGTTGATCAGGATGAACACCAAGAAGAGGATGAACAAGAACGTCGGGACCATCAGAATGATCCGCTTGAAGATGTACTTCGTCATCGCAAGTGGGCGTGTTGGAGCGAACGCAACATGAGTTCGGAGTGCACGGGGAGCGGAAGCGGTCGGCAGGTTAGTAGCGCAGCGAGAGCGGCTCGCGCGCTACCAGAGAGACGCGTTACTGCGCTTCGAGGTACCAGTTCATGCTTAAGTCAAACGGCCGAAGAGCGCTGAAGTTCACGTTTTCGACGCGCGAACTCCAAGCACCGATCTCCATGCCCGAGAACCAGAACGTGTAGGGCTGCTGCTCATGCACGATCTCGTGGAAGCGATGGAAGAGGGAGGCCCGCTCTTCGGGGTCGAAGGTGGTGCGGGCCTGCTCGATGATCGCGTCAGCTTCAGGATTACGGAACCCAACGCGGTTGGAACCGCCGGGTTCATCGGCCTGCGTGGAGTGCCAAATCTGGTAGGGGTCGGACTCCCAACCCAGCACCCAACCACCGGTGAAGGCGTCAAAGTCCTTCTCTTCCATGCGCTGAATCATGATGGCCCACTCGACCGGCTCAACATTCATGCTGACGCCAATGCTCGCGAGGTCATTCTTGAAGTACGCCATCGCAGCAACGAACTCAGGACGGTAACCATACGTGACCATGCCAAACTCAAAGTCGACCATCTGACCGTCGATCATTTTTTCGCGCACACCGTCGTTGTTGTTGTCTACCCAACCCGCTTGGTCGAGCAGCTCGGCAGCCCGTGCGAGGTCGTAGGGCCACTCTGCGAGCGCATTGTTGTAGTCCGGTCCGTCAACAAAGAAGCTCCCCGTGATGACACGGCCAAGGCCGTGCATGTTTTCGTCCACAAGCGTGTGACGGTCAAACGCATGGGTCATCGCGAGACGCACACGTTGGTCACCAAAGTAGGGCCCATCGGCGTTCCAGCCCAGGTAGCGGTAGGCAGTTCCCTGGTAGAGCTCATGCTCGAGTTCGCCATTCGTGAAGCCCGGCGTTCCGCCTTCGATGATCTCGTTCACGTACTGAGTCGGCTGCATCGGAAGGAAGTCGATGTCGCCAGCTTTCAGGCTGTTCAATGCCGCTGTCGCGTCGCGAATGATGCGGAACTCCAAGCTGTCGATCGCGGGGTCTTCGCCGTAGTAGCGGTCGAAGCGTTCAAGCTCGATCGCTTGGCCAGGAATCCACCGAACAAATCGGTAAGGCCCGACGCCGATCGTTCGCTGGTTGTACCAGTGCTGGTTGAACTGCTGGCCCAGCGTCTCCTCGTCAAAGGCTGCGCCGTCCTCGCTATGACCGTAGAGCCAGCGAGGAATGGGCTTCAGACCGAGGGTGAAACTGATCGATGGAAAGGTCGACTCCGACCATCGCACGATGAATTCGTGATCGTTAATGACCTCGATGCCTTCGAACTTCTCGAAGTAATTCCGAAGGTTTGCGGCTTCCACCTGCGTATTGAGCACCAACTCGGTGTAGAAGACGAAATCGTCAGCGACCAGCATTCGGTCGCCTCGAAGCCACGAGTATTGCTCGTCCGTCAGGTCGACCGCTGGTTCATGCCAGTACACGTCGTCTCGAAGCCACACGTGGTACTCTGTGTAGTCGTCGTTTACTTCGATCCGGTACGCCAGCTGGGAAATCCAACGGTCGGGATCGTTGCGCTGACGGGTCGCCAAGGTCTGGTTCACATAGCTTTCAAGCTCCGTGACGTCCGCGCCGTTCTCCGTGAGGGGATTCAAACCGGCGATGTCGTTGATGAACACGCGGTTCATGTCGCCACCGAGCGTCGCGTTTTCAACGACAACCGAGTCGCTCCTGACCTGCAGGTAGTTCCCCGACTGAGTGAGCGCTTCCCACATATCTTCGTCGTAGAACTGACGTTGTGGTTCGCTCGAATCCCCAGCGTTGCCGCCGGTACTTGCGACACGGAGCTGACCGCTCTCCATTTCATCGCGGAGACGGCTCACCGTTGTGTTCAGCTCATCGATTTGCTGGTTGCCAGCGAGAACGATCGTTTCCAGGTGGTTCACCTGGTAAATGCTGCCAATGACGAGGCCGCAGAAAACCAGCAACACAACGACTTGTGCGACTGAACTGGCGAAGCTCTTCTCCATTCGGACTGACGGGGAAACGGGGGCGTGTTGAGCGTCCGGGCACACTAGACGACGGGCAAGTGCCTTGTCCACCGGTTCAGCTGGCCACAGCCTTTCTGAGCGCGCACACGCCGCTGCTGCCGTGCCGTTCTACCCCACGGCACGCGACCCGAGTTACGCGACTGGTGTCGCCAGAAAGGTCACGACATCACGGATCGGCACGCCAACAGGGCAGGCGTCCTCACACGCACCACATCCGTCACACGCGACCCGCTGTGCGTCCGCGCGAGCCGCCTCAAGCTGGGACAGATCGCGGGTCGCGGCGGCCAGAAGCTCGGTGAGCGAGATGCCGCCCACCGAGGGCACCGCGTGACTTTGCGGGCACAAGCGGTCGCACAAACCGCAGCCGATGCACGACTGCCACTCCGAGATGTGTGTTCGTGTGGCAGGATCGACGGGAGGTAGACCCTCGCTGGCGTAGTTCTCCAGGAAGCGCTTCGAGCCGCCGCGCCGGTAAGTGAACGTCAGCTTGCGCAATGTGTGCTTGATGAAGTGCAAAGCCAGCAACGGGAGCGCCTTGGCTCTCATAGCGTTCCTGCCGAGTATAGTTCGGCCGAGAGGGCGTTCGCGGCGTGCTCAGATGACCACAGCGCGACGCCGAACGCTGTCCCGTCCGTCGCCGGATCATGCCCGGCGAGTCCAGCTCCGGCAACCCAAACACCGCCCAACTGCCTGCCCCTGACGAGAAGTCGAAGCTCCCCATCCACGGAGAAGCCGCCAGCGACTTCTGGTGACAGCCAAGGACTTCGAACGGCACGCTGGGGTTCCCGGCGCCACGGCTCTGACCAGTGGCACCGGCTACCGCGGCCCAGGGTCCCTCCGGTAGCGATCAGGATCGTGCGTGCGCGCCACGGCCCGCTCGCGCAGCCGAGCCCAGAGCTCCATCCATCGCCAGATGTCGGAAGCGCAGAAATGGCGGGAATCCGCGCCAACCTCGTTTGCGCGTCCGCGAGTGCATGCCGGAGCCGTTCACCGAAGATTGAGTCGACGGACCCCGCGCACTCTCGAACGTCGCAATCCAGCCGCTGCTTCAGTTCGGCACGGAGTGCGGTGACGTCCTCGAAGCGCGCTGCTCGCAATGAAGGGGCGAAGACCTGGCGATCGCCGGGACCTTGCCGTTCCAATTCGGGTCCAGACAGCACGCTACATGCGGCCCCTGTCGCGGCGCGGTAGCCGTGCGCGATCCATTCAGGCTCTGTGCCCAGCGCGTCGGTGAGGACGACGCCTTCGACGCCGGACTCCAGCGCGAGAACGCTGTTCACGTACGCATCGGCGATCCGAGTCGTCCCCTGGTCGGTCAACACCGCAACGGGGTCGCTCGGCCACTCAAGCGGAACGCCCAGGCGCTCAGCCGCGTATTGGGCAAGGGCCACCACGTTTGCCGGTGACGCCGCCGCGCAGAAATAGGGGTGGTCTGGCGCGCGCTCCCTCAGCATCGCCCACCGCTCGTCTTGAGAACGCGGAGCTTCCGGCGCCCGAAGCGATGGCGCCTCCAACTCATGGGGAGACATCGCGCGCGGCAGAGGAGCCGTCGGGCCAAACACTGACGCGACTCCCGACCAGAACCACGAGCCGGCCGCACCCGCCGAAGATAGTCCGACGGAGAGCCCTTTCTCTTGCAGCGCGAGGGCCGCGTTCGTGCCGGCGACCCCGCCGCCGATGACCAAAACGTCGACGTTCATCACGCGCTCGGACCGCGGGAGAGGAGATGCTGGGAGTGATGCACTAGCATTCGCATCAACCCATCGCTGACGGCGGCCGGGCCTCGCAGGATGGCCGATCGGTCAGCGGAGCGCGCCTGCAGGAAAGCGCGCGCGACCTCCGGGAGCAGATCGAAGGGTAGGTCGCGTTCTTCGCAAAATATCTGCGCTGCGCGCGCAACTGAGCGCGCTCCTCCGTCGGCGCCAACCCCAAGTCGACAACGGCGCTTCAAGTCGTCGAGCCGTTCTACGTGCTCGTGACGCATCACGTAGCGCAGCTCGGCCTCCGTGATCGGGTCGCTGGGGTCCACCACACGGCGGTACGCGACGTGATCGCGGAGCATCACTCGGATCTGTTCGGCCCGGGAGCCGTGACGGAACAGAAGCCGTGTGGCTGCTGTGTGACTGAGCCCGAATTCTGTGAACGCCTCCACCGTGAGGTCGTGATCGTCGCCACCGGGCAGACGAGCGGTGTGTGTCGTGCACTCCTGCGAGCTGCCGGGGACCGGCGCGGTTCTGGCGGCCTGCAGAACATCGACGGCTTCCTCGCTCATGACTCGGTAGCTCGCCAGCTTGCCTCCGGCCAACGAGAAGAAACCGTCGGCTCCCTCTGAGGAATGATCAAACACGCGATGCTCACGACCTAGGGCGTCCTCGGTCTTTCCGTACTCGTGCAAAGTCGCGCGGCAGCCGACCGTTGTCCCGATGATCGGATACCGACGAACGGAAGGGAACACGTGCTCGGCGCCTTGGAGGAGGTATTCGATCTCATCCTGCAGCACCGGAATGTCTTCGAGGTCTCCGAAGTAGTCATCATCGGTGGTGCCGATAATTGTCGTATTCTGCTGAGGGCAGAGGAACATCTGTCGGCCATCGATCGCCTCGGCCACGACCGCGTAGTTGGAGACGCGTCCCGCTAGTACGACGTGCACTCCTTTCCCCGGTCGAACTTGAACAGAGCTGACCTCTTGAGAGCCGGCGAAGCGTCCAGCCCAAGGGCCCGCCGCGTTGATGGTCTGCGTCGCGAAAACCTCGCGCTGCTCACCCGTTTGGCGATCGGTGACTCGTACGCCAAGCACGTCCCCACCGTCCCCCCGCAAGAGGCTGTCGACGCGAGTGTACGTGTGAAGGTCGGCACCGTGCTCGCCCGCATCGAGGGCGTTTACGATGTTCAGGCGTTGGGCGTCGATCCCCCACTCATCCATTGTCACCGCACCGATCACGCCCGGGCGGATGCCAGGCTCGACAGCGTACACTTCCTCGGCCGTCATTCGGCAGTGCGCGAGACCTCTCTTCAGGGGCTGAAATCGATCGTAGGTGTCAAAGTAGACCTCCGCCAATTCGAAAACGACGCGCTCCGCGAACCCGCCATCAGCCCAGGGCATGATAAACGGAATGCGAAAGATGAGGTGCGGCGCAATCTGCTGAATGTAGCCCGAGTCGAGGCAGGCGAGCCGCGTCACTTCTGGATCGGACTTCAGGTAGCGAAGCCCTCCGTGAATCATGCCGGAGCTCGCCCAGGTCGCACCTGTGGAGAAGTCGCGCATCTCGAAGAGCGCGACGGACCATCCGCGTAGCGCAGCATCCCGAGCGACGCCTGCGCCGTTGATGCCGCCCCCGATGACGATCAGGTCATAGGGGGCATTTGGGGTGCCGAGAGTCATTCTTGCGTCGGAATCCCGGACTTCGCGATGTACAGGTCCGACAACTGCTGGTCGTCCACATCGCTGGGGGCTGCGGTCAGCAGGCAGGTCGCGCTCGCCGTCTTTGGGAACGCGATAACTTCGCGGAGGCTCTTTGCGTCGCTGAGAAGCATAATCAGTCGGTCGAGACCCAGCGCGATGCCACCGTGCGGCGGTGCGCCATGCCGGAGCGCTTTCAGCAGGAAGGCAAACTTCGCCTCCGCTTCCTCCTCGCCGATGCCGAGCACTTCGAACATCTTCGACTGCACGGCTTGGTCGTGGATTCGGATACTGCCGCCACCGAGTTCGTTGCCGTTCAGCACGAGGTCATAGGCCTGCGCGAGCACCGAGGCAGGGTCGGTGTTCAGCTTTGGAATGTCCTCGGTGCGTGGCGAGGTGAAGGGGTGGTGCATCGCGTAGTAACGATCGTCCTCTTCATCGAACTCAAGGAGCGGGAAGTCGGTCACCCAAACGAACTTGTAGGTGTCCGCAGGAATAAGGTCGAGCAGAGCTGCTGCAGCCTTTCGGACGTTGCCCAGCGCGTTTGCCACGACCGACGCTTTGTCGGCCACAAACAGAAGCGCGTCGCCAACGTTTCCGCCAGCGCGCTCCGTGAACGCCGCCTTCTCTTCATCTGAGAAGAACTTCGCGATGGGGCCCGACCAACCATCGTCAGTGAGCTTCGCCCAGGCGAGTCCCTTGGCGCCGTACCGCTTCGCCGTGTCCGTCAGTTTATCGAGGTTCTTTCGAGAAAGCGCAGCGCCGCCTGGAGCCGCGATGACGCTCACCGCTCCGCCTGACTCGATAGCGCCAGCGAAGACCGTGAACCCACAACCGGCAGCGAGGTCACCACAATCCTGCAACTCCAAGCCGTAGCGCATGTCGGGGTTATCGACGCCAAATCGCGCCATGGCCTCGGCGTAGGTGATGCGAGGCAGCGGAAGCACGATGTCGATGTCGTGGACCTGCTTCCAGATACGCGCCATGAGACGCTCATTCACATCGTAGACTTGCTCGCAGTTGACGAACGACAACTCCATGTCGATCTGCGTGAACTCGGGCTGTCTGTCGGCGCGTAAGTCCTCGTCGCGGAAACAACGGCAGACTTGGAAGTACTTGTCGTACCCCGAGATCATGTACAGCTGCTTGAAGAGCTGAGGCGACTGGGGGAGGGCGTAGAACCGGCCCGGGTGGACACGGCTAGGCACGAGGTAATCGCGCGCGCCCTCCGGCGTCGATTTGGTAAGAATCGGCGTCTCAAGGTCGAGGAAGCCCTCCTGATGCAGGAAGTCACGGATGATGTGCGTGACCTCTGCGCGGAGCACAATCTTCGACTGAATCGGGCCGCGACGAAGGTCCAAGAATCGGTATTCGAGCCGCAGCTCTTCACTGGCGTCGATGTCGTCGCGCACGGAGAAGCGAGGCACGACGCTCTTGTTCAGCACTTCGAGCCGCGTGACGGCGACTTCGATCTGACCCGTCACGTTGTCGGGGTTCGGGTTCTCGCGAGCAATCACGGTCCCCTGCGCCGCGACGACCCACTCCGGCCGAAGCTCTTTGCTAAGCGCGAACGCAGCTGCGCCTGTATCGCCGTCGAAGCGAAGCTGTGTCATGCCGAATCGATCCCGAAGGTCGACGAAGTTAAAGAGCGGGTAGTCGCGGTTGGAATTCACCCACCCCATCAGAACGACGGTCTCGCCGACCTGTGCGTCGCGGAGATCTCCGCAGGTGTGTGTGCGCCCGATTTCTTCGATGAACTTCTTCACTAGTCGACTCCTATGATGCTGCGGAATTCGTCTTCGCTGATGATGCGCAGTGCAGCGCCAGATGCCATCAGTTTCTCAGCTTTCTTGAGCTTCGACGATCGCCAGCCGCCTTCGTAACGCGCGAAGTCCTCGTTGCCGAGCACGACATCTGTCGTTGTGGAGGTGACAGAGCTTGGCGTCTCCGCTCCCAACTCCGATGCCGCGGTCTGTGCTGCGCTGCGGCCCATCGTTTGCATCTTTCCGGTGAAG
Source organism: Bradymonadia bacterium (assembly GCA_047610025.1). GTDB lineage: Bacteria > Myxococcota_A > Bradymonadia > REDH01 > REDH01 > JBLFZA01. The sequence goes on from JBLFZA010000007.1 coordinate 12,278, forward strand.
ACGAATGCGCGCCCGGCGAGCAATCCGGTCGCTTCTGCAGGGGGGGCAGCGTCGAGCACAGTGACGTGTAGGAGCAGCGCCTCGATCTCATCTGAGAGCCGCGTGAGCCCGCTACAAATGCTCCCCGCCATGACCTCTCCGACGCCGTCGACTTCGATCAAGGTCTCCGGCGCAACCGCTCGCAAGGCGTCGAGCGACAGAAAGTGCGCAGCGACCGAGCGGGACACGCTGCGGCCCAGATCGGTGATTCCCAGGGCACGAAGGAAGGTGTCGAGCGGCATTGTGCGCCCTGTGCGGATAGCGGCCAGCACGTTTTCGGCGCTGCGCTTGCCGACTCGATCGAGGCTCATGAGGTCTCCGAGTGTGATCTCGAAGAGTTGATGCGGCTGCCGCACGAACTCGGCGTCGAACAGTTGTTCGAGCAGCTTCGGGCCAATGCCGTCGAGGTCTGCCGCCGACACGAAGTGCTTCAACTGACGCACAGCTTGGGTGGCACAGGTTGGATCGTGGTCAGCATCTAAGAAATCGTCTCGCCGCCGCGTCGCCGCGCCGCAGCTAGGGCAAGAGGTCGGTACGTGCAACGTTGCTGTGCTCGGGGTCGCGATACGCTCAATGTGCGGGATGACGCCTCCCCGTCGAGTGATGAGCACGCCTGCGCCGTTGGAGAGCGGATAGGCGTCGTTGTCGCCGATCTCTAACGGTCGGCTGGCGAGCGCTTCCATGATTCCGAGGTTGTGTAGCGAGGCGCGCGTCACGCTCACGCCGGACAACGAAACAGCGGACACGAGCGCCACAGGGTTGATGGAGCCGGTTCGGGAGACGCTCCACTCGACGCTTTCCAGGTGCGTGATGCCGCTCTCGCCCTGATACTTGTAGGCAATCGAGTAGCGTGGGTGATGCGAGGTCAAGCCAAGCCCGTCGTGCTGGGTGACATCGTTGACCTTGAACACGGCGCCGTCGACTTCGAAGTTGATACTGTCGCGCTCCGCCGCAATCGCCTCGAACGCGGCTTGACCATCTTCGCTGGTCGCGATGACGCCGGTGGGCGCCGGGACGAATCCCGCGTTTGCGAGCCACTCGCGCTTCTTCACCTCGGTTGCGGCCTCGAGGCCGATGACGTCATAGGCGAAAAAAGCGATTCCATATCCTGCGGTTTTCCTCGGATCCTTCTGCTTGAGTCCACCGGCCGTGAGGTTGCGCGGGTTTGCGTATTCCGCCGCGAAGCGATCGTTGAAGACATCCAGAGGCATGTACGCTTCACCGCGCACCTCGATCGGCCCAAAAGGCACGGTGTGCGGCACGTCTCGCACATACTTCGCCGAGTCCGTGATGCGTTCACCAACGCGCCCGTTCCCTCGCGTTGCTGCTAGCTCGAGCCGGCCGGAGGAATCGTACCGGACGCTCATGGCGACGCCGTCGACCTTGTGCGTGAGAACAGCCGAACCCTCGAAGCGCGAGAACCACTTCAGTAGATCCTGCTCGGAGTAGCATTTATCGAGTGACAGCATCGGATGCTCATGGGTCACTTTGACACTTTCGGGCGCGGCGGAAGGGTCTTCTCCCAATTCCAAGAGTACGGGCGCGTTAGGCCTCAGCTCGCGCAGTCGGATCACGAGCAGGTCGTAGAGCGCGTCCGAAATCTCGGCAGCATTCTGCTGCCAATACCGTTCGTTGTGATGCCGCACCTGCGATTCGAGCTCTTCAGCGGTCAAATCCAGGATTTCCTTTTCGTTCATCGTCATGTCATCGGGTAGTGCTAGGTGCCCTGCATAGCGGGTCGTGCGCCGGCGAAAAAGCACTGTCGCGCGTGGGTTACGAAGCGCAGAGGGCAGTCGTGATTTGAGATTGAGTAGGCTCGTCCGCAAAGATGACTGTGCGGTGCGAGATCGCCACAAGACAGCCGAGAGTTTTCGCGCTACAATCTCGGGATGGCGAAGCGAAACGACAAACCAGTTGAGGCGGTCACCCGACCTCGAAGCTCGAAGATTCGTACCAGCGAGCGGCGAGCGAAGACGCCATCAGTCCCTCGGTTGCTCCACAACACGAGGGTGGCGTTTCGGATTACGTGCAGCCGCTGCGACACGGACGCGACCCTCCCATTTGTGCCAAAGACGGAAGGTGCGTTGCTGTGCCCGTCCTGCGCCGAAGACGAGTTTGGGCCCGAGTGGGCGCGCGGTCGAGACAAGGGCGGCCAGAAGGTTAAACGCAGCTTCCCCTGCGCGACGTGTAGTGCGCCGGTGGAGACGACCCGTACTGCTGAGGAGTCTACGGGGCTTCTGTGTCGGGCCTGCCACTGCGGTGAAGAGGCGTCGCACCCCGAGAGAATCAGTGGAACCGTGCTGGATCCGGCGTTGGGCGTGCTGAAGAAACGTCGGCGTAAGCTCTAAGAGATCTGCCCGCTTGGGCGCTATCTCCGGGGAACACTCCACACCACCGACACGCGAGGGATGGTCGGTCAGCGCTTGAATCCCTACGGGCCTGCCGCTAGCGTCTGCTTTGCTTCTCCTCTGACCGTAGCTCGATGAAAACCTTCATGCGAACGAACTCCCCCCTGTTTCTCTTGTGCGCCGCGGCGTGCTTTATGTTGGCCATCGGGTGTGTTTCTGGAGGCGAGAGCGGGGAGGGCGGCGCCGGGGAAGACGGAGGTAGCGGCGATGTAGACGCGCTGACCGACGCCGGGCCCGATGTCCCGACCGATGCTGTTACGGATACTGAGGTGGACATCCCGATAGGTCCGGCGCCGTGCATCCCAGGAACGCGACGCTGCGCAATCGATGGCGCGAACGCCTACGAACTTTGCGAAGACACGGGCCAATATCTGCAGGTGCCCTGCGTTGAAGGGCAGGTCTGCGAGCGCGGTGAGTGCATCACTCCTATCGACTGCGAACCCTTCGAGGTCGACAGCTGCACCGACTGCCGAACGTACCAAGGCTGCAGCCCAACAGGGAATGCGCGCGGCGAATACGTGCTGAATCCCAACCAGGTTTGCGTGGAGGACGAGCTCGGAGCACGTATCGAGGAGACCGTGTGTACGCCGAATTCCACTCGGTGTACCGACGAGTCGTCGGTGGAGGCCTGTGATGCCTGTGGCTTCGGTTATCAGTTCGCGCGAGACTGTTTCGGCGAAGATGAGACGACGATTTGTGACCTAGGTCAGTGCATTACTCAGTGCGAGTTCATCGAGAAGCGAAAGAGCTACATTGGCTGTGAGTACTGGGCCGTCGATCTCGACAACGCCTTCGTGCCAGCTGGTGGTGGCCAGTTCATTGACGCCGACGGCAAGCCGTTTGCGGTCGTCGTGTCGAACCCGAGCGCGAACATCGCGGCTGACATCACGGTTACGAAGTTCGACCCAGTTACGCTGACCGACGTTGTGGAATGGAGCGGCACGGTTCAGCCGGGTGAACTTGAGGTCATCCCTCTGCACTTTTACGAGAACGCGTCCGATCGCGAAGGCATCCCGCTCTCGGACATCCAAGGGACAATGATCGGCTATGAGTCCTTCAAGGTCTCGAGCACGGTGCCGATCGTGGCGTACCAGTTCAACCCGTTGGATAATGAGACGGTGTACTCGAACGACGCCTCGCTCCTGTTCCCTACGTCCTCGCTTGGCACGAACTATTGGGTCATGACGCGTCGGCAGACCTTCGATATTCTGAAGGCGTACGTCACGGTCGTGGCGACATTGCCTGGGGCGACTGAGGTGACCCTATCCTTGCCGCCGCGGACGCTTGAGAACCCGCTCGTCACTCTCGCCGGCGTTGACGCCGATAACGCCACTCGCGTGATCCCTGCGCTCGAGGGTGGCGACGTGCTCACCGTGACGCTTCAACAAGGCCAGATTCTCAACCTTGAGACCAACCGTCCGGGCGCCGACCTCACAGGCACGCGCGTTCAGTCGAACCGTCCGGTGGCAGTATTCGGGGGCGCCGAAGCCGCCAACGCCCCGACCGACGACCGCTGCGTGTACAGAGTGTCGCGGGATGATTGGGTGTGTGAGGCGACGCGCCTCTCCGTGAACCCAACCCCCTGTGTGAACGACAACGGCGAGCCCGATATCACCCGTTGCTCTGACTACATCACGTGTTGCGCGGACCACATCGAGCACCAGATGCTTCCGGTGAACGTCTGGGGCCGGAACTTCAACGCGACTCGTTCGCAGCCGCGTGGTGATGAGGCCGATACGTGGCGCGTCCTGGCAGCGAACGACAACACGACGGTGACGCTCCTCGAACTGCCCGCCACGTGGCCGCTCCCCGGGATGTTGCCCACGGCATCGCGCCGCGAGGTGACGTTGAACGCTGGCGAGTGGTTCGAGTTCCAGAGCCCGGTAGACTTTGAGATCGCGTCCTCCGGCCCGATCATGGTCGGCCAGTTTCTGTCTGCAGAGTTTGCACCGTATCCGCAGTCAATTGACGCGCAGCAGCCGCCTCACTCCGACGCCGGTACCGGCGATCCGGCGTTCATTCTCGCAGTGCCGGTAGAGCAGTACCGTGATGAGTACACGTTTCTGGCACCCAGCGGGTTCGAGTTCGACTACGTGACGGTTACCGCCCCTGTACTTTCGACGATCATACTCGACGGCGAAGAGATTCCTGCCGAAGAATGGAACGACTTTGGTCGCGGTGACTACCACGCGGCTCGCCTGCTGGTTCCGGACGGTGTGCACACCATCACGGGTGATGCGCCCTTCGGCATCATGGTGCACGGTTACGATTCTTTCGTGAGCTACGGGTTCGCCGGCGGTCTCAACTTAGAAGATATCTCGGGGCGGTAGAGCCGCCGTCTGGTCGGCGCCCGATCGATATCGGGGCGTCACGGTGGGCGTGAATTACCCCGCGTAGCGCGTCGTTAGCGGGGTTTTGAATCGGGCGGGCCATTGCTGCGTTGTCAGAGGTGTGCTAACGGGAAGGGAGCGCTTTTCTGATCAGCCTTTGGACCCGAGTTCTGGCATGTTGCACGTCTTCGTAATGTCCCGTCGTTACGCCGTCACGCTCCTCGCGTGCGCAGCCCTGTTTGCCTGCTCTGACAGCCCAGGCGAAGGCCAGGGCATCGAGCCAGACGCGACGGAAACCGATACCACGCCGAACGCAGATGTCACCGAAGACGTCGTCGAGAGCGACATCACGGACGAGCCGGATGTAGTGGGGCGCGATGTCTCCTTCGATACGGGTGGTGAAGACGCGACATCGGACACGTCGACGAACGACGCTGATGACGACACCTTCTTCAATCCGGATGTTGTCGATGACGACGTCCCCCCGACGTCGGAAGAACTCGGCCTGCTTGCCATCGACCCCGCTCGCGGGCCTTCGGCTGGAGACACGCGCGTTTTCATCTTCGGCTATGGCTTCACCGTCGAGACGGAAGTGCTCATCAACGGGCGCCTCGTCCGCGATATTGACCTCGTGGACTCGGAGACGATCATCGCGATCACGCCGACGAACCCGGCGGGCAGTTATGACGTAAAGGTCGTGACCGACGCGCGTCAGGCCACGCTTCCGCTGGGCTTCACGTACTTTGATGACCTCGACATCGACGCCGTTGAGCCCGTCACCGGACCGGAGCGCGGCGGCGTCCCCCTCGTCGTGACGGGCGAGGGATTCACGCCGTCAACCCAGGTGAGCGTTGGTGGTCGTCTCGGCATCGATATCCGCATCATCAACGAAGAGACCATCGAGTTCGTCTCCCCGCCAGGTTCGGAAGGCGAGGCTGATGTGCGTGTGACGAACGAAAACGGCACGGTGGTGTTGCAGGCGGCGTACACCTTCTACGCTGAGCCTGAGATCTTGAGCATCGAGCCGGCTGCCGGCCCGACGACCGGTGATGTTGCCGTTGAAATCAGCGCGCGTGGCCTCACCGAGAGCAACACGATTACGATCGGCCCCGCGGCGGCTCAGGTGACGGCCCTGCCGAACGGCAACCTCCGCGTGCGAGTACCGGCTGGCGCACCCGGATTCGCGGACGTTAGCCTCGCCAATGAGTTAGGCGGCGACACAATTGTGGATGGATTCTACTACGTCGCAGACCCCTTCGGCCCGCCAGCGATCGATGCTGTCGTGCCAGCGCGCGGTGCGGCGTCTGGTGGGTACCTCGTGACCATCGCAGGCCCGGGTATGGATTCTGCGACAGCCGTGCGATTCGGGGCCGAGACGGCGCTGATTGAACGTACATACGATGGCGCTGTGCTGGTTCGAGCGCCAGTCGGCGCAGACGTGGTCGATGTTGAAGTCGACATCGCGGCCGTGACCATCGTCGGCCAAGACGCGTTCACCTACGTCCCCGACCTGACTGTCGACTCCGTTGACCCGCCGACCGGCGAGTCGAGCGGTGGCGAAACCGTTCGGCTTATCGGCGCTGGGTTCACAAATGACTTGGAAGTTCGTTTCGGCCCGGCTCGGGCGTCGAACGTGACGCTCATTAGCGACACGGAGCTCGAAGTTGTGACCCCTCCAGGCTCGGTCGGCGCAGTGGATGTCGTGCTTCGTGATTCCGAGCGAACAGGTGTCGCCGAGGGTGCGTTCACCTACTTGGATGATGCCGAGGTCTACAGCATTGCGCCGACACGTGGCGCTATCGCTGGAAACACGCTGGTCGTGATTCGCGGCCGCGGATTCTACGGTGATGTACAGGTCTTCTTTGGCGAAGAAGAGGCACCGATGGTGAGTATTGTCGATGCGGCCACCTTGGAAGTGCGGACGCCGCGCATGATGGAACCGGACACCGTGTCCGTCCGCGTCTTACTGGGCGACGTCGAACTCGAGGTTCGCGATCGCTTCGTGTTCTACGACCCCTTCAGCCCCGCTGGCGGCTGGTGGGGCGAGGAGATCAACGGCTCGGTGAACGTCACCGTGATCGACTCCGGCTCGGGTGAGCCGCTTGAGGGAGCATTCGTGACCACGTCACTTCGGGCGACCGCGACGACCGGTACGCCTTACTTTGGTAGTACAAACGACGTCGGTCAGGTGACTCTGTCCGGTTCGGACTTGGCAGGCATTCAAACGGTGAGCGCGTCTGCCCGCGGGTATGGCTCGGCGACTATTACGGATGTGAACGCAGAGAACATCGTTATCTTCATCGCCGAAGCGGTAGCGCCCCCTCCAGGAACGCCTAGCGGGGATCCGCCGCCAACCATCAGCGGGACGCTGAGCGGGCTGGACAAGATCGTGAACCCTGCCGAAGGGCAGTCAATCGTTGGAATCATTCGCACGACGACCCCCGGTGTGGGAGCGTCGAACCCGCAAGGCACCGGCTTCGCGCAGGTGACGTGGACTGGCGGTGATGCCGCAATTCCCTTTGAGATGGCATCGCGCTTCGGAGAGCTTGCGGTGGTGGCCGTTTGCGGCCTGCTCACGGAAGCGACTGGGGAGTTCGAGCCCCTCTTCATGGGGATGCAGCGGGGATTCGCCGTTCGGAGTGCTGGGGAGGAGCTTGAGTCAATTCTCGACTGTGACATCCCGCTCGACCTGACGATGACCTTCAAGTTTGTGAACCCACCGCTCTCTCCGGGTGGGTTGACGACCTTGAGCGCTCGGCCGGAACTCGATTTCGGAAATGAGGGAGCCACGGACCTTCTGAACGTCGCCGAAGGGCGTAGTGATGAGATTCAGCGCGCCGGCTTTGTTTCGCTGGACAACCCCCAGCTCGCAGGGATCGACTACGAAGTCACCGCTCAGGCGACGACGGGTGGCGGTGGTCTGCCCTTCGCCGTTGTGTACGCGAGAGACGTCATCAACCCGGAAGAACGGCTCATTCTAGGTCCCTTCATTCCGCCAGCGGATCTGGAGTACCCGGCGCCGGGCGGAACGCTCGTCGACCGCCGCTTCGAGTGGTCTGTGGCGACAGAAGAGCGGCCCGACTTCTACTACGCGTACATCCAAAACAACGCCCAGGACATCACGTACTGGGAAGTGTGGTTGCCGGGTGACCAGACCGGATTCAACCTCCCGTTCTTCCCGCCCGGAAGCGATGTCGGTCCTCTCCCGGTAGGCGAGCAGCTGGTTCTGATTGTTCTATCGATCAAGGCGTACTCGTTCGACTACGACAACTGGCAGTTCAACGACTTTGGCTCGAACAACTGGCGTGCCTACAGCGCTGGCGGCTGGGGATTCATCAACCCAGGGAACTAGCGCAGTCGGCCGTTTGGCCGGTTCCGTACAACGCCGCGCGGCCGCCTGCGCGGCGCTGTTGGTTTTGCACTCGACGGTAGCTCTCACCGTTGCGGTGCGCGGCGACTTCACGATAGGCAGGCCCTCCAGTGTAGCGCTCGCCTCTTGTGAGGCTTCGCCCAGAACACAGGAGTGATGTGGCCGCCAAACGAACGCCGATGATGGAGCAGTACTTCGCCGCGAAGGCGGAGTTTCCTGGCTGCATCGTGCTCTTTCGAATGGGCGACTTCTACGAAGTTTTCTACGACGACGCAGAGACGCTGGCGAGGGAACTCGACCTGAACCTGACGGCTCGAGGGAAGGACACAGATAACGTCGTACCGATGGCGGGCGTGCCTCACCACGCTGTTGACGGGTACGTTCGTCGGCTCATTGAAAAAGGCTTCCACGTCGCAATGTGCGACCAGCTGGAGAGCCCCACCAAGGGAAAAATCGTCCGCCGTGGTGTTACCCGGGTCATGACACCCGGGATGCTGCTCGCCGACGATCTGCTCGAGGCCGACGCCAATAATTTCTTGGTCGCGCTTGCCGTGGCTTCGCTGAAGTCGGCGGACGTGGTGGCGCTCGCGGTCACCGACATCTCGACCGGCGAGCTGCGTGTCTGTGAGACGCAGTCACAAGAAGCGCTCGCTACGGAGCTGCGACGTCTACGGCCGTCGGAAGTTTTGGTGGCGCGTGAGCAGGAGGCGCTGTTTCGACAGCTCGTTGAGGCGAGCGACGCGGTGTTGACGCTGCGCGACGACGCAGCGGCGAAGCTGCCCCGGGTGATCAAGCAGGCGTCTTCCAGCGTGCTCGCTGTGAGTGACAACGCGCAGCGTGCCGCGACATTGACCTCTCGACAGCTCGAAGAGAGGCTCCAGGGTCTAGAGTCGTTTGGTTTTCGTGACCGTGCAGGGGTCGACGCTGCGCTTGCGCTCGTGCTTGATTACATCATGCGGACGCAAGGGGGAGTGCCGGCCACCCTCATTGAACCAACGGCCTACCGGACCGACGAGTACCTAGTGCTCGACCCCGCCTCCGCGGCGAATCTGGAGATCTTCGAGACGCTTATGGGGGGGAAGAAGAGTGGCAGCTTGTTCACGACGCTCAACCAGTGCGTGACCTCTGCGGGCGCGCGTCGTCTGCGAACGTGGGTCTCCTACCCACTGACATCGGTCGACGCGATCCAGGTTCGCCAGGACGCGGTGTCTGAACTCTGCACCCGCGAACAAATGCGTGGTGAGCTCCGCGAGCTCTTCGGCGCGACATCTGACGTTCAGCGTATCGCCGGGAAGCTCGCAGCTGGGCAGGGCAACGCTCGCGACCTCGTCGCGCTGCGTCGCACCTTGGTCGTGCTGCCAAAGGTGCTCGAAGTACTCGCGGGCACCGAGAGTTCTCGGCTGAGCGACGTGCGGCGGAAGCTCGACCCGTGTGGCGATCTTGAAGCGCTCATCGGTGACGCCATCGTCGATGACCCGCCGCTGGCGCTGAACGAAGGCAACATCATCTGCGGGGGCTACTCGGCGGAACTCGACCGGCTGATCACGCTGACCACCGATGGCAAAGCGTGGTTACTCAACTACGAGCGGACGCTGCGCGAGGAGACCGGAATCACCTCGCTGAAGGTCCGCTATAACCGGGTGTTCGGGTACTATATTGAGGTGACCCGCGCGAACATGGACCAAGTGCCCGAGACCTTCATTCGCAAGCAAACGCTCGCGAACGCAGAGCGGTTTTTCACGCCCGAGCTGAAGGAGTACGAAGAGGAGATTGTGGACGCGCGCGAGCGGCGATTCGCGCTCGAAGCCAAGATCTTCGCGCAGGTCCGCGGCGCGGTCACCGACGAGGTCGCTCGATTGCGCCACGTCGCCGAGCAGCTTGCAGAACTCGACGCGCTAGCCGGCTTGTCAGAGCTGTCTGTCCGCTTCGGCTACGTGGCGCCAACTGTAACTGACGTGCCAGGCATACACATCTCGGACGGCCGACACCCGGTCGTCGAACGGATGGTCGCCAGTGGTCGCTTTGTGCCGAATGATGTCAGCATCGATGGTGACAGTCGTTTGCAGATCATCACCGGCCCCAACATGGCAGGCAAGAGCACCGTGATCCGGCAGGTCGCGCTGATTTCGCTGCTCGCACAGATCGGCAGCCATGTGCCTGCTCGCTCTGCGACGATTGGTGTGATCGACCAGATATTCAGTCGCGTCGGAGCGAGCGACAACCTGGCTCGTGGTCAGTCGACGTTCATGGTGGAGATGGCGGAGACCGCGCATATCTTGAAGAACGCGACGTCGCGCAGCCTCATCGTACTCGACGAAATCGGGCGTGGCACGGCAACGTATGACGGTCTCTCTATTGCTTGGTCGGTCGCAGAGTTCCTGCACGACAAGGTGGAGGCGTTCACTCTGTTTGCGACGCACTATCATGAGCTCACCGAGTTCGTGCGCGTGCGCGACAGCGCGCGGAATCTGAACATCGCCGTGCGGGAGTGGAATGATGAGATCGTGTTCTTGCACAAGCTCATCGATGGCCCAGCGAATCGCTCGTATGGCATCCAAGTCGCCCGACTCGCCGGTGTTCCTGACGTAGTCGTCGAGCGTGCGCGGGAAATCCTACTGAATTTGGAGTCGACGCAGCAGAACGATGCAGAGCGAGATCCTGCGCTCGCGCGCGAACGCGTCGATGGTGTTCCGGTGGTGCGGCCCAAGGCGCAGCTTCACCTGTTCGAGGAGACGCCGGCGGCGAGGCTACCCACGATATCCGCTCTTGAGCGAGAGCTCGCCGAAGTCCCACTGGAGCGGATGAGTCCCATCGAAGCGCTCACGACCCTCGACGGACTGCGAAAGCGCGCCAGGAAGGCTATTGGCAGCGACGTTCGGAAGCCATGAAGAACACATCGATCGCTTCGAGGTCTAGATCGCGGAGTTCGAGGAGCTGGCGTGTCTCTAGCTCGGTCAGCGACTCGTTCTGTAGCGTCTCTTCAAGGCTCGCGATGTTGTCTAAGAGCATCGTGAATGTGTCCCCAACAATGTCGCAGAAGTTCGCGTAGTCATCGAATCTGGAGCTGAGCGTCGCTTCGACCATCAAGCCGTAGAGCTCGAGCTGTCGGCCTTCGTGCCGCGCGATCAGCTCCTCGACCGGGCCGCTGGCACCGCGCAGGTACTCTGGTTTGCATGGTTCCGCCTCTTCACGCGCGCGAAGCATCAGCCGCATCAATTCCTCCTCTGCGGATTCAGTGAGCGAAACGGCCTCCAGTTCGGTTTGCAGGGTGCGACAAGCTTCAAGTCGCTCGGTAGAGAGCCCCTGCTGGCCGTGAGAGGTCAACTGCTGGCCTCCACAACCAACAAGAAGGGAGCACCCAGAAAAGGCGATAATGGTCGTGGCGAGACGCATCGAGATCATTCAGGCGTCCTGGAGTCGTTCAATCATAGCCTGCTTAAGGACGCTGTGTGTGTTGTCGATCAGTCTTCCGAAGCGTCGCACGATTGCCATTATCAGCAAGATACAAAGGTCTGGATTGGCGCGCTTGAGTCGACCGAAGCTGGCGTGGTCCAGCACAAGAAGCTCGACTGGCTGCTCTGCCTTCACGGAGACATGTCTCGAGCCGTGCAGGAGTAACGAGAGTTCGCCGACGGTTTCGTACTGTTTGAGGCCGACAGCGCGGCGTGCTTTCCCTTTGTCGTTAACTTCAACTGCGCACGTCCCGCGTCGCACGATGCAGAGAGCGGCGTTTTCATCGCCGTCTGCGAAAACAAACTCGCCCGCCTGCAGACTGCGGGCTTCGAAGTAGGGCAGAAGCCCGGCGATCGCGGCGTCTGCGAAGTCACCGAGGAGCATCGTCTTCTTGAGGGTCTCCGCGGAATCTGGAGGTAGAAGAGCACTCACTGCCCAACCTCCTCTGCTGAGCGGTGCGCGCTCGCGGCCTCGATATAGTGTGGAGCCGAGAGCGCTAGCTGCTGACGTTCTGCTTCCGTGAGCTCTCGCACGCAGCGCGCGGGAGAGCCTACCGCTAAGGTGTGCGCGGGAATGGTTGTGCCCGATGTCACCAGCGCGCCTGCGCCAACCATCGCACCGGTTTCGACGATCGCGTCGTCTAGGACGATGGCGCCCATCCCGATCAACGCGCCGTCATGAACCGTACAGCCGTGGAGAATGGCCCGGTGCCCAATCGTTACGTTCCGCCCAACGTGGAGCGACGTGCGTCCTGTCGTCGCGTGAAGCACCGCGCCGTCCTGAACGTTCGTGCCATCACCGATCGTAATCGGGGAGACGTCCCCACGCACGACGGCTCCGTACCAAACAGAGGCGTTGGCGCCGATGCGAACATCGCCGATGACGTCGGCGGACTTCGCAATGAACGATGAAGCGGCAACGGAAGGCTCTCGCCCGGGCAATCGTAGGAGGGTCACGCGTTACTCAAGTGGCAGGAATCCCGTTGGATCAGGGGAGACGTCAACCCAGAGGCCGTAGCCGATGGCGACGTCGTCCGTCAGAGATGGAGTGGTCTCACCCGCGAATGAAATCGCGTTGCTGGTGGGAAGATAGCGCCAGCCATTGTCATTGTCGCGCGGCACGAACTCCGCAGAGACAAGGAGGCGGAGTGTGGCCGCGATCGGGACGTCCCGCAGCGCCACCGTATTGTTAGCAGAGAAAGCGCTTCTCACGACCGCTGCGACGGTTGCGCCCAAGTCGTCGGAGCACACGGAGGCGACCGTACCACCGGTCGCGCGAGCGGCAGCCGCGTAGCCCCCTCCTGGCTCCAACGCTGCACCGGGGCCGTTCTCGCTGGTACAGCCGTTCGGAAGGTCTCCAACGATGGCATGCGCCGTGACGTTCTGCGCTTCCAGACGTTCGATAAGCTCTGTCGCCGCTGCGCAGCGCTCGAGAGAGGGGTGTCGTCGCGCATCGCACATCTCGTTCCCCGCCTCCGCGGCATCCTCTACCGTCTGGTCCTCTTCATCACTTAAGAAGACGAGCACACGCTCGGCGTCCCTGCGCCAGCGCGCCTGGGCCTCAGCAGAGCCGCGGTCTGCGAGCTCGACGACATTTGCCGCTGTGGCGAGCCCGAATTCGAAAGAGACATCGCCGAACTGAATCTGCGGGCGGCGGACGGCTTGCGTGAACACCTCCAGGTCCGCGGTGAACCCCGGGTCCGCGATGAGCCACTCGTTACTTCGCAGATTCGTTGAGACCGTCGCGTGGCGCGCGTCCACCTGCGCCTCGGCGAGTCCCGCGAACATGGCTTCGGCAGCGCGCGCGACCGTCTCCCGGTCTTCCAGCATGCTCTCGCTCGCATCGACGACCCAAAGAAAGTCGATCGACTGACGAACGGCGTCTAGCCGAAGCTCATCACAGGTTGACTCCAGCGCGTCGTCGAATTGTGCAATGGCCGTCCCGTCGGTCAACTCCGCAGCGCGCTCGTCGTTCTCAGCGTCGAGCGCCAACTCATTGCCACGATCCGAACGCGGGCTGACCGCGAAGGTCATGACGGTTCGCTCGTTCGAACGCGCGATGAGCAAAATTTCGATGCCCCACAAGACGTCAGCAGTGTCCGATGGCTGTGGGAGGATCGGGAAGGTAACGTCGTTCGGTCCGAAGGCCGCCCCCATGACCGCAGCTTGTATCGTGTCCGCCGAAACGGCGGACGCAGCACGGACTTGCAACGACGCGCGAGAGGCGTTGGACTCATCCCACATGAAGTGGCGCTGGTCGACGCGATCCACGACGCGGAGAGAATCATCAACTCGGTCCAGTAAACCAACCAAACGGGTGGTCGAGGCCGTTGAAGTTACCTGCGGGCTCCAAGAGGCGATGCCGCCGACGACAGCGACCGACGTTCCTCCTGATAGCCACGCAGCTTGCCGGGCGCGGTCGCCGGCGTTGCCGACAAGCCCCGTATCGAACGCCTCTAAGGGCTCTCGAACTAACAGGCTCCAATCTCCTTCACGACTTTGAGTGAGCGAGACATCGTCGGGCAGACCGCCTGCGCACGCTAAGGGCAAGCTCTCCTCGTTGTCGGGGATGCCATCGCCGTCCGAGTCCGGATCAAGGGGGTCTGTCTCACCGCGTGTCATCTCGCCGTCGGCGTTCACATCTTCCTCGCCGTCCAGTCGACCGTCACCGTCCGTGTCATCGTCGAGCGGGTCGGTTCCAAGACGTCGCTCCGCACCGTCGGCTAGGCCGTCGCGGTCCGTGTCTGCGGAATTTGGGTCGGTGCCGTCCCGGAGCTCCTCGGCGTCCGAGAGCGTGTCGCCATCCGTGTCCGCGAGCCTCGGGTCGGTCTCAACGCCATCACGACGGCCGTTGGCGTTGGCATCTTCATTCCCGTCCTGCAGCCCGTCTTCGTCCGTGTCCGCGTTGTGCGGGTCCGTCTCGTCAATGGCGACAATTCCGTCTCCGTCTCGGTCTTCGATCGAGTCGGGGAGCCCATCGCCGTCCGAGTCGACGCTCGGGTCTGCGCCGACGTCGACGCCGGAGTCAGCGCCCGCAACCGCGTCTACCTTGGCGTCTCGTGAGCCCGCACCGCAGGCGAACATTCCGAACGCCAAAGAAGCCAGAATCGCCGCCTTTGCGAGCGTCATTGACCGAGAAGGTGCGCGTACTTGTTGAGTTTGCCCGCGACGCGATCGGCGGCTTCCTTAGCGGCGGTGCGCGCAGACCCAGCGGCGACCGGCGCAGGTGGTGGTTCTAGGGGCGTAGCAGATGCGCTCGAGTCGGTGATGATGTCGGCCGCGGCGTCGCCAAATGTCGCGACGCCGTCGCTGTCGTCTTCCGCTGTGACGTGGGGGCCGTTCGACTGCACATCCGCATCTGTAATGTCGAGACTCGACACGTCGTCGATCGGGCTTTTCTTCACGGAGAGGGCCGCTACCTGCTCGAGGAGCGCCGCGCTTGGTTCGAGCAGTGTTGAGCCGTTGCCTACCGGAATTCCCGCGACAGTGTGTGTCGCCGACGTCAGGACCCCGGGGATGGCCGCCTCAAGCGGGTTGCCGCGCTTCGGCACGGGGCCCGTCATCGCGACGCTCGAACCGCTGGCTCGCGCGGGGCTGAGACCACGCGCTGTTGCGCGCTCGTCTTCCTCTGCCGGCGTCTCGCTCGTAGCGTCGTCATCAAGCGAACTATCCGAGATGGTGTCTTCTGCCCTCGCGGTCTCGTCGAGCGGTACCTGTGACTCGTGCGACGTCGGATGTTGAGCGGTCTCTGCGTCTCGAGTCGCTCCGGCAGCCGGCGCTTCATCTTCGGGATTGTGCGGGGCATGCTCGATGAGCGCTTCCGTTGTCAGCTCCTCATTTCCATCTTCGTGTTCCGTGAGGAGTTCGTCGGCCTGACCGGTACCGGCGTCACTCGGCGCCGAGTCCGGCGTGGCGGAGGTCGGAAGCGTCGCAGTCGCTGGAACGTCTCGGTGGGTCTCGATGCCCGCCACCCCGCAGAAGCTCGCGATCGCGCGATCGAGCTCTGCCATCCCGGATCCGTCTCGCATCAGCGCGGAGAGCCCATCGACCACACCCTGCGGGACACCTTTGACCTCGCTCGGCGAGCCGGTCTCAGGAGCGCTGCCTGTCAGTAAATGAAATCCGATCGCCGCTGCGCAGTGGAGGTCCGCCGAAGCGTCATACGCCTCCGGGTTCCTGAGCACGCGAATCGGCAAGTAGGGCATCGCATCGGTGTCGATTGCTACGGTACCAGCGCGGGCGTCCGTGCGCGCCGCGCCAAAGCCGAAGTCTCCGAGCCTTAGAGAGCCCACCGCGTCGAAAAAAACGCGAGCGGGCGAGAGCCCACCATGCACGACGTCGTGGCTGTGGGCGCAATGAACCGCGTCGAGCAACTCTGAGATCATGCGCAGAGCTCGGCCGCGGCCAATCTCTTGCTCGTGAAGGACGGCGAGCAAGGACTGTGGTCGCACCGCTTCGGTCACGAAGAATGCTGGCGACGCGTCGAAGTCGGCGTCAACGATAGCGAGAATGTGCGGGTGCGTCAGGGTCGAGACACACTTCACACGAGCGTCGAGCGCCGCACGCGTTTCCTCCCGCAGTTCCGGGTCGATCACGCACACATGGACGGGGCGGCCAAGCACACGGTGAAACGCGCTGGAGACCTCTCCTACGGCGTTGCTGCGAAGCGGCTGCAGGTCAGTGTAGCGGTGCTCAAGCATCAAGTTCTCTCGGAGTTCGTTGAAGTGCCCTGGAGCGTAGCAGCGTGATCATAGAGTCGCTAGCGTGCGACGCCATGTGGGTCGACTACCCACATGGGCTCTAGTCAGCGTCCCCCTAAGGCGTCACTTCTGCGTGAGGGCGCCGACCGCGAGTCGAACTCAGGCGCCGCGCTGAAGCTCGCGGGAAAGGTACGTCGAGGTGTAGCCCCGCTCGGATGCAGCGACCTCCTCGGGTGTGCCGGTGGCGACGACATTTCCGCCCCCGCTCCCACCTTCAGGCCCCATGTCGATCACGTGATCGGCGCACTTAATGATGTCCATGTTGTGCTCGATGACGATCACCGTGTTGCCGGCGTCAACGAGGCGGTCGAGCACCCCGAGAAGCCGGCGAATGTCCTCGAAGTGCAAGCCTGTCGAAGGCTCATCGAGGATGTACAGCGTGTCTCCGGTGGCGATCTTCGCCAGCTCGCGGGACAGCTTGGCCCGTTGAGCCTCTCCACCACTCAACGTCGGGGAAGACTGGCCGAGCTTTACGTAACCCAACCCGACGTCAACTACGGTCCGAAGCATGCGCGCGACCTTCGGGTGTGCCGGAAAGAGTTCGAGCGCCTCGTCAAAGCTCATGTTCAGCACGTCGTGGATGCTGTGGCCTTTGTACCGAACGCGCAGTGTCGCATCTCCGAAGCGTCGGCCACGGCAGACTTCGCACTGCACGAAAACGTCAGCCATGAAAGACATCTCGATCCGCCGCACGCCGCCACCGCTGCATGTCTCGCATCGCCCGCCGGCCACGTTGAACGAGAATCGCCCGGGTGTATACCCGTAGATCTTCGCGTCTGGCAGTGTCGCAAAGAACTTCCGAATCTCGTCGAAGACCTTCACGTAGGTTGCCGGATTGGAACGCGGCGTGCGTCCGATCGGCTGCTGGTCGATCTGGATAATCTTGTCGATGGTATCGAAGCCGGTGATTCGGTCGTGGGCTGCGACATCGCGGATGTCTTTGTAGAGGTGGTTTGCAATGGCGGGATACAGGATTTCATTGACGACGGTGGACTTGCCCGCTCCGGAAACCCCCGTCACGCAGGTGAACTGCCCAATTGGAAAGGTAACATCGACGCCCCGAAGGTTGTTGGCTCGCGCGTTGTGCACAACAATCTCGCCCAAACCCGGCTGCCGTCGTTTCTCCGGGACTTCGATGCGCTCGCGGCCCGCGAGGAATGCCCCGGTAACGCTCCGCTTAGCCTTCGTCAGCCCCTCGGGCGTGCCGGCATAAGTGAGCTCACCGCCGAGAACGCCGGCCCCAGGCCCAAAGTCCGCCACGAAATCGGCGGCTTCTATCGTGTCGCGATCATGCTCCACAACGAGCACGGAGTTTCCGCGGTCTCTCAACTCTAGAAGTGTCGCCAGCAACCTGTCGTTGTCGCGCTGATGCAGTCCGATGCTCGGCTCGTCGAGCACGTAGAGAACGCCGGTCAGCTGACTGCCGAGTTGGCTGGCCAGACGGATACGCTGCGCTTCGCCACCGCTGAGCGTTGGGCCAGGGCGATCAAGTGTCAGGTAGCCGAGCCCAACATCGAGCAGGAAGCGTAGACGCTCCCTGACTTCTCCGAGCAGGTCTGCGCCGATCGCGGCCTCGCGTCCTTCCAACTCGACGTGTTGAAAGAACGATGCGGTGTCCTCAATCGCTGACGCGCAGGCATCGACCAACGACATGCCGGCGAAGTGCACCGAGGCAGACTCGGGGCGCAGACGCCCGCCGTTGCAAATTCCACAGGTCGACGTCGACAAATAGGCGCTGAGGCGCTCGCGTTTCGCGTCCGTGTCGGCGTCCTGCAGGCGGCGCATCAGGTAGCCGAGCGCGCCTTCGTACTGAATGCGAGTCGCGGTCTTCCGCCCCTTCACCTCCAAGCGTTCGACTTCATCAGCGCCGCTGAGCACGAGGTGGCGATGACGCTCAGGAAGGGCGGACCAAGCCGCTCGACGATCGACTTTGTGGAAGTCGCAGAAGGCGTGCAGGACGCGTTTGTTCCAGCGCTCCTCCCGAGCGGCCTGCCTCTCAAGAGGGAGCAGCGCGCCGCCGTTGATCGACAGGGAGTGGTCCGGAACCACCT
The DNA here is from genome assembly GCA_047610025.1 of Bradymonadia bacterium. GTDB lineage: Bacteria > Myxococcota_A > Bradymonadia > REDH01 > REDH01 > JBLFZA01. The sequence continues at coordinate 30,688 of JBLFZA010000007.1, forward strand.
TATCGGGGTCCATTTGCCACTCGGTGCCCAGACCACGGCAGCCGGGGCACATGCCAAGTGGCGAGTTGAAGCTGAAGCTCTGGTGGGTCAACTCCGGAAACGCGAGGTCGCAGGTGTGGCACCACGCGCGCTGGGAGAAGAGGCGTTCGTTGCCTTCTTCGGGCCCGCTATCAAACTGCACGATGAGCGCACCGCTGCCGAGTTCTAGGGCCCGATTCACCGCTTCGATGAGGCGCTCCGGCTTGCCCTTGCCAGCGATTAAACGGTCGACCACGGCGTCGATTGAGTGCCGGTACGTCTTTCTGAGCTTGTCGAGCCCGTCCAGCGAGACGACGTCACCGTCGACCCGAGCGCGGGTGTGACCCTGGCGACGCAGCTTCTCAAAGAGGTCGCGGAACTCCCCCTTTCGATTGCGAACCATCGGGGCAAGGATCAGGAACTTCGTCCCCACTTCTAGCGAGATAAGTGCTTCGACGACGGCTTCGACGCTCGCCTTGGCGACGCGTTCGCCGCAGCTGTGACAATGTTGAACGCCGAGCTGCGCGTATAAAACGCGGAGATGGTCGAGCACCTCGGTGATAGTCCCCACGGTGGAGCGTGGATTGTGCGAGATGGACTTTTGCTCGATGGAGATCGTCGGGCTCAAGCCCGAGAGGGAGTCGCAGTCGGGGCGCTCCATTTGGCCGAGGAACTGCCGAGCGTAGACGCTCAGGCTCTCGACATAACGCCGCTGACCCTCCGCGAAGAGCGTGTCGAACGCCATCGACGACTTGCCGCTTCCGGAAACACCCGTAAAGACCACGAGCTCGCGCTTAGGGACGTCAAGGTCGATACCGCGAAGGTTGTGGACCCGAACTCCACGGGCTGAGATATGCTGCGTTTTCATCGCCCGACCGTCTCGAACAAGCTGAACAAATTTTCAAGTGTCTTCCCGACCCACAAACACCAATGCGCTCGTGCTCATCTCCGCTGCGGTGGTGCTCGCGATGCTCGGGGTCGCGATGACGCAAATGCTCGCCGCGAACGCTGGTTTGCCGATGCCTTGGGCCGCAGGGCTCGCTGTGGCTGTTGGCACTGGCGGCACGGCTTGGTTCATTCGAGGCCTCGCGAGAATTGAGGTCCCGGCGGGTGATTGGAGCGCGCCGGTCCTCTTGTGGGCAGCGGTTCTGGGCCTCGCTCTTGCGGTCTTCGGAGTCGGCGCGATGGAGTTCCTCGCGCAGTTGAGCCCCGTCGCAGCGGAGCGGATGCTCAACGTGCAGGCCTCCTATGACGCGCTCCTGCAGCCAGAGAACCCGTGGATGATTCCCGCGGTGCTCCTCTGCGTTGCGGTCGCGCCAGCGCTCTTTGAAGAGGTGCTCTTTCGAGGAGTGTTACGCGAACTGCTGCACTCAGCGGTGCCGTTGGTGCGCGTCTTGGTCATTGGTGCGTTGTTCGCCTTCATTCACTGGGAGCCTGTTGTCATGTTGCCGCTCTTCTACGTCGGCTGCATGCTCACGCTGCTGGCGGATAGAACAGGGGGATGGGCGGCCGCTGCCGTCGCGCATTTCGCCTTGAACGCGACGAACGGAGTGGTCTCAGTGCGCGTGCTCGATGGTGTGGATTTCACGTTCACGATGGCCGCGGTTGTCATGTGGGTTGGCGTGACGGGTGCGACGATGGCGACACTAAAGATCTTTCGTTGTCTCGAGCGAGCAGCGGCCCTCAGCACGAATCATAAGTCAGCGGTGTCTGAGGCGGACTCAGAGTAGTGTGCCGCAGAATTGGCATTGAGCGGCGACAGTGCTAACTCCTCCGCTCGGCAACGAGTTCGATGCAGCGCAGCCCCCGAGCGGTAGGAGTCGGATGCGCATTAGATTTGCAGGCCTGACAGATGTCGGCCGAGCACGCGACAACAACGAAGATAACTTCTTCATCTCCGAAACGGAGCCCCTCTGTATCGTCGCTGACGGTATGGGTGGGCACAACTCGGGTGAGGTGGCGTCCCTCTTCGCAGTCCGCACGGTCCACGACTTCTACGAGAAGACGCGGGACGAGCCGGATGTCGAGAAGGCGATGAAGCGTAAGCCGCCGGACTGGCCGTTCGCGAGACGTCAGCCCGAGCACCCAGAGGAACGCCGCATCGTGCAGTCAGTGCTGCTCGCGAACGAGGTCATCAATGACTACGCCGCGCGACGTCCCGACTGCAAAGGAATGGGCACCACTATCGTCGGCGCTTACTTCATCGAGAACGGCATGTATCTGCTGCACATCGGTGATTCACGCGCCTATGCGATCCGCCGCAACGGCATTGAACGCATCACGAACGACCACAGCTTGGCCGACGAATACCTCGCCATGGGCATTCTCAAGCCCGACGAGGTCGAGTTCTTCCCCTATAAGAACGTCATCACTCGTGCGCTTGGCCTGCAGGCAACAGTCGAGCCGGAAGTCTCGTTCGTCGCGATTCAGCCCGGAGACTTCTATTTATTCTGCTCCGACGGACTCACGGACCCGCTCTCAGACGAGACGATTCTGAAGCTCGTGCTCGAAAATCGGCACGACCTCGAGGTCGCCAGCCGCGCGCTCGTCGACGCAGCAAACGCAGCAGGCGGGCCAGACAACATCACCGTCGTGCTCGCCGAGGCCTACGAGTAGTCCGCTAAAACGGACTTCGTAGTGGCCGAGACGAAAAAGTAGGGGAACCCACGCAACATCGAGGCTCGTCGCTCGACCTCTCTGCTGCCTCACTGTCGGGGCATGCAGTGGAGATGTCATGGCGAGCTGGTTTGATGTGTGGTGTGTTCTTGGACCGACGCGGAACACGATTGCGAAGTGGCGGAGGACCTTTGGCGAGGACATCGACGCGTGGTGCGCATCAGACGTCGCACGCGCGCGCTGGCAGAAGGTCGGCTGCAGCGGTGAGGTGACTGCGATGTCCGTCGCTTCGCAAGCTGAGGTGCTGCGTCATCGCGCCGACGACTTGATCGGCGCAGAGGTGGGCTACTTCCCATTTGCCGAACTGCCGCCTTGCTGGAAGGGCGTCGTGAGCAGCCCCTATCTCTGCGTCGCTGGGGCACTGCCCTCGCCGGGCATTGGGGTGGTGGGGACGCGCTCGATCACCGCCCAGAATCGGCCTAGGATTGCCGAATTGCTCGAGCGGTGGCTCGCGAGCACGACGCTGTCTGTCTCGTCGGGCGGCGCGTTCGGTGTCGACACCGTCGCGCATTCCGTCGCGATGAAGCTCAAGAGACCGGTGGTCGTCGTACTCGCCGGTGGGCTCCTGCACGCCTCGCCGGTGGAGAACCGCCAGCAGTTTTGGGAGATCGCACGCTCAGGCGGCGCGGTCGTCACAGAGAAGCCGCCAGCGTATCCGCAGCGGCGGCATGACTTCTTGCGAAGGAATCTGTTGATCGCGGCGAGCGCGCGGTGCGTATTGGTTGTTCGTAGCGACCCCAAGGGGGGCGCGATGAACACCGCTCGCCGTGCCCGTGAGTTGGGCAGACCGGTCGGTGTCGTGCCCGGCGCGCCATGGGCACCGAACACTCCCGGGACGAACAGCCTGCTCAATCTCGGCGCACGCGCTTGCTACGACGAGGCGTCGTTCGCTCAGCTACT